>JBJKWZ010000009.1:0-198637 GCA_045561795.1 Flavobacteriaceae bacterium | reverse complement strand
ACGAAATAGTTCAGATGGCTGCTCTAAAAGGATATTCAACAGGTGGAACTATTCATATAATTGTTAATAATCAAATAGGTTTCACAACAAATTATTTAGATGCACGATCAAGTACATACTGCACAGATGTTGGGAAAGTTACATTATCTCCGGTTATGCACGTTAATGCGGACGATGTAGAAGCGGTGATTCATGCAGTTCTTTTTGCTTTAAATTATAGAATGAAGTTTAAAAGCGATGTGTTTATTGACCTTCTTGGTTACAGAAAATATGGTCATAACGAAGGAGACGAGCCCAGATTCACACAGCCCAAACTTTATAAAAATATTTCCAAACATCTAAATAGTAGAGATATTTACGCAAAAAAATTAATTGAGGAGGAGATAATTGAAAAAACTCACATAAAATCTTTAGAAAAAGAATACAAGGAATTTCTTGAAAAAAATCTTGAAGACTCAAGGAAATTAAGTAAAACTTTTATTAATCCTTTTATGTATGATGAATGGAAAAACATAGCACCATATTTAGAAAGGGTTGATGAGTTTGCGATGAAAAAACAGGTAACTACAAAAGTTGATAGGAAAACCCTTGAGAATGTTGCCAATGCAATTTCAACGCTACCCAGCTCTAAAAAATTTTTAAGAAAGGCTGAAAAACTTATCTCTGAAAGAAAAAAAATGTTTTTTGATTTAAAAACTTTGGACTGGGCCATGGGAGAACTTCTTGCATATGGAACGTTGTTATTAGAAGGACACGATATAAGACTTTCTGGACAGGATGTTGAAAGAGGTACATTTTCACATCGTCATGCCATTTTAGTTGATGAGAATTCTGAGGAAGAAATTATTCTTTTAAATAATATTGATAAAGAACAAGGTAAATTTAGAATTTTTAATTCTTTATTATCTGAGTATGGAGTCTTAGGTTATGATTATGGTTACTCGATGACAAGTCCTAATTCATTAACAATTTGGGAAGCTCAATTTGGAGATTTTTCAAATGGAGCACAAATAATTATTGATCAATATATAACATCAGCGGAGGATAAATGGAAATTACAAAATGGCATAGTTTTGCTTTTACCGCATGGTTATGAAGGTCAGGGAGCTGAACATTCTTCAGCTAGAGTTGAAAGATATTTACAAATGTGTGCTAAAGACAATATGTTTGTAGTCAATTGTACGACTCCTGCAAACCTGTTCCACGTATTAAGACGCCAGCTTAAAGCAAAATATAGAAAACCATTAATTATTTTTTCTCCTAAAAGTCTTCTCCGCCATCCAATGGCAATCTCTAGCATAGATGATTTCACAAATGCAAGTTTTAAAACTATAATTGATGACTCAAAGGTTGATATTAAATTTGCGGAAACTGTTGTTTTTTGCACAGGAAAATTTTATTATGATCTACTTGAAGAAAGAAGCATAAGAAAAAGAGAGAATAATGTCGCTTTAATTAGAATTGAACAATTATTTCCATTACCCGATAAAGAAATTAAAGATTTAATTTCAAAGTATAAGCACTCTAAAGATTTTGTTTGGGCTCAGGAGGAACCAAGAAATATGGGCGCTTGGAGCCACTTGCTGCTTCACTTACCAGATGTTAAAATGATGAGGGTAGCAAGTAGAAGAATGTATGGTTCGCCTGCTGCTGGAAGCTCAACAAGATTTAATAAGCGTCACAAAGAAGTTATCGACTATATTTTTGACAAAACTAAAGATAATTTTATTAGAAAAATTAAAAAATAAAGTATCATGATTTTAGAAATGAAAGTTCCCTCTCCTGGAGAATCAATTAGTGAAGTTGAAATTGCTCAATGGCTTGTCAGTAATGGTGATTATGTCGAAAAAGATCAAGCAATTGCTGAAGTAGATTCTGATAAAGCAACTCTTGAACTACCTGCAGAAGTTAGCGGAACAATAACCCTCAAGGCCGAGGAGGGAGATGCAGTTTCTGTGGGAGCAATCGTTTGTCTAATTGATACTGATGGAAAAGATAACAAGACGAACGATAAGATAGAATCTTCAGACAAAAATTTAGAAACTGATAAAGAAAAAAATGAAGCGGCCTTAATTCCAAATAATTATGCTGCACAAACACCCTCACCTGCTGCTAAAAAAATTATTGATGAAAGAGGTATCAATTCTAGTGACATAAAAGGTTCTGGAAGAGGAGGAAGGATTACTAAAAACGACGCATTAAATGCAGTCCCATCAATGGGGTCTAAGCCTGAATGGGGTGAGCGTCAACAAAATCGTGAAAAACTTTCAATGCTCAGGAGAAAAGTTGCAGAGCGATTAGTAGAAGCTAAAAATGAAACTGCTATGTTGACTACTTTTAATGAGGTTGACATGGATGCAATATTTAAAATTCGCAACAAGTTTAAAGATGATTTCCAAAAAAAGCATAACGTCAAACTCGGTTTTATGAGCTTTTTTACTAAATCTGTTGTCAGAGCACTTAAACTTTTTCCTGATGTTAATTCAATGATAGATGGAGATCATAAAATTTCCTATGATTACTGTGATATAAGTGTTGCTGTTTCAGGACCAAAGGGTTTAATGGTACCAGTAGTTCGTAATGCTGAATCGTTGAGCTTTTCTGGAATTGAAAAAGAAATTTCTCATTTAGCAAATAAGGCACGTGAGGGTAAAATTACTGTAGACGATATGACAGGAGGAACCTTTACAATTTCTAATGGAGGTGTATTTGGATCCATGCTATCTACACCAATTATAAATCCTCCACAATCAGGTATATTAGGAATGCACAATATCATTAAGCGCCCTGTTGTTATTGATGATAAGGTGGTTGCTCGCCCTATGATGTATTTAGCACTTTCATATGATCATAGGATAATAGATGGTCGTGAATCGGTTGGTTTTTTGGTTGCGATTAAAGAAGCATTGGAATCTCCAGAGGAATTACTTATGGATGGTGACGCTTTAAAAGCTTTCGAATTATAAGAATAATTTATTTTGACCATAGTCAATAATTGCGCTATTTTTTTTTAAAAAATCTGCACCAAGAACACCATCTATTTGTTCAACTCCTTGAGTATTTAATGTATTATTTACGTGACTAAGGTCTAGTAATACGAAAGCTTGTTTCCCTATATAATTTCTTCCAAGTTTGATATTACAATTCAGTGTCATTATAGCTTCCATTTTTCCTTCGCTAGCCCCTGAGGCTTGAAAGGGCTCCCCATCTTTTTGTAATTCAAAATAACCCTGAAGATCAGAATGAATGCAGCTGTTTGAGGCACCGGTATCGACTAAAAGTTTAGCCTTTTTTCCATTTATCCTAGCTTTGCATAAAATATGTTTAGTTTTTAAGACCTTGAGTTTTGTGAAGATTTTCCCAATCATAGCAAGAAATAAATTTAAATTTTAAAATTAAAAAAAGTATGATTAAATCGCTTTAATTAATTTTGATGAAAATGGATAAATAGTTGGATCTAATTGACACACATACTCATTTATATTTAGAGGCTTTTGATAAAGATAGAAATCAAGTTATTGAGAGAGCTTTATCAGTTGGTGTAAATCATTTTTTTATCCCTTCGATTAGTAGTAAATATTTTAAAAGGATGCTTGATCTTAAGCAACAATACTCAAAAAAAATTCATCTGATGGCAGGATTACATCCTTGCTATGTCAAGGAAGATTTCGATGAGGAATTAAATTTTATATCAGAATTATTAAAATCGAGAAACTTCTGTGCAATTGGTGAAATTGGAATCGATTTATATAGGGATAAGAGTTTTTTAAAACAGCAGCAAGATGCTTTCCAAAAACAAATTCAATTTGCAATTGATTACCAATTACCAATAATAATTCATTGTAGGGAAGCATTTGATGAAATTTTTGAAATTTTAGATCAATTTAAATCTGAAAAACTTTTTGGAATTTTTCATTGTTTCACTGGATCAATAAATCAGGCCAATAAAGCAATAAGTTTGAATCTAAAGTTAGGTATTGGAGGAATAATTACTTTTAAAAATGGACTAATTGATCAATTCATAAACAAGCTTCCTTTGGATTCGATTGTTTTGGAAACAGATTCACCTTATTTATCACCAACCCCTTTTAGAGGAAAACGTAATGAGACTTCATATTTAACCTTGATTCTTGAAAAAGTTTCTAATTGCTTAAAAATCTCAGTTGAAGAAGTTGCCAGAATTACCACAAGAAATGCCATGGATGTTTTTAAAAATGTTGATTTTTAATTAATATATTAGTTTACGATAAATTTAGAGAGGTGGCCGAGTGGTCGAAGGCGCACGCCTGGAAAGTGTGTATTCCAATTGCATTGGAATCGAGGGTTCGAATCCCTTCCTCTCTGCTAACTCATATCCAAACTTATAACCCATAGAGAACTATTGTTTTTTTATACTCTGGATTTTATTGTATGTGACACATCTCCAAATCCATTCTAATGGACCATACCTGTATTTTTTGAGAAAATGATTTGAAGCTACCATTTGAAGAAAATAAATTAACAACCCAATTATTATTAGACTAAAATTACCATACTTACTAAAAAATGGTCCAAGTGCCCATGGTGCAAATAACACTAAACCAAAAACACCCTGAAGTGTATAATTTGTAAGGGCCGTTCTACCATAAGGGGATAATATATTAAGTATAGATTGAATCCTTGAATTTTGATAAAGCACTATGAACCCTAGGCCTAAAATAAAGGATGAAAGAACTAATGCAGTATCCTCCATAGCTTTTACAAAAATTAAGTTATTGTCGATAAGATTATTTCCAGGGGAAAATAACAATCTAGTATTGGTGTTTGGAAATTGATTTAATAATAATGTTATTCCAATAAAAGATAACACTGACAAAAGTAAAAGTCTGACTGTCAATTTCTTGTTTTTACCTAGTTTTTCAAGATATCTTGATCTTCCAACTAAATAGCCAATTATAAAAATTCCTAATGTTAAGTATCCTCTTCCAAACATTCCAAATTGGTAGTTGATCTTTCCATTAAGTCTAGATTGATAATTATGTTTTACAGTATTTATTAAGCTAGGGTTTTCGAGGTGCTGAGGTGTTTCTCTATTATATATATTTCGGTTCCTATTCTCTTCGACAATCTCAGTAGATATACCCCTATTGTGGTTTATAGTTTGATAAACCCTTGGTCCACCTGTAATAAGTAGTATAGTAAATAGTATAAGAATGTACTTGTTAATTTTTTTGATTAAAAGAAGAATAAGTCCAAATATTGCATAAACAGATAAAATTTCAACATTATAGATTGAATGAATTAAAATACCTAGTAGAAAAAGAAAAACCATTCTTCTTATAAAGAAGATATTAAAGCTAATATTCTTGGATTCTGCACTTTTCATTTGAATGTAGAAGCTAACACCAAATAGAAATGCAAAAATATTTATGAATCTTCCCATCACAATATTGTATGCAAACCAAGTACTTGATGTATCGAGAAAGGGAAAATTAAAATAAATAATATCTGATGAAATATTTCGTATACCAAATTTTTGAATCATATGGATCACAATGACACCTAATAGTGAAAATCCCCTTAATGCATCTAAAACGTCGATTCTTTTCATAAAATTTAACTCACTTATTATGTCTATAATTTCTTATTTATTATAAAATTAATTTATTTTATATCGTATTGCCATAATTACAAAAAGACTTACCATTTTTACAGAAGACAGATTTATTTTAATTGATATAAATAATTATCTTTTTAAATCAATTTAAACCTAACAAGGAATCATTTTACTTTCAATAATTCCTCTTTTTAAATTTTCATTAAAATATTTCAAGTTTTAGCATATCTCTTTCATTGATAAATTTGTCCCATACATTTATCCCCATGCTCGTTACAGTATATTTGTATGTCAAATTAATTCCTAAATTAAATACCTTAGCATTATAAGTTGAAAATCGACTCTGTGCTAAGTGTAAGATTAACTTGTAAATGTCTAGAATGACTTAGTAGAAAAAATATTTATGTCAAAAAATAATAATTTCCCAATGTGGGGTAACAATGAATGGACTAAATCAATGTTAAAGAAATATTGGTTGATTGTATTTGTGATTATTATTGGATGCATATTGATTATAATCAATACAAATATTTAATCTCCTGAATAATAGGTGGGAATATCAACTCGAGTGATTTTTCTTTTATTTCGATTAGTTCTAAATAAACTAAATTTTTTACAGTTTTACATTGAAGTCTATGGAGAATTTACTAAAATTTTTTAAAGCTAAATGCATTTTATCTACAACTTAATATTCATAATCATTCATTTATATTTATAAAAATTGGTAAATGATCTGAAGGCCAACGTCCACTTGGTAACTTTTCACTAACATGCTTATAATTGTAAACATCAACATTTTTTGTAAAAATATAATCTATTCTTCTTGTTAGTTTACTTTTCAAGTCAAAACCATTAAAAGTACCAAATGGCTTTTTCTGAAGAATTTCATTAAATGAATCTTCAAGATTCTCTTTTAGTAATTTGATAGGAGTTTCGCTGGATACAGAATTAAAGTCGCCCATAACGATAATTTCATTTTTAAAATAATCATTTGCTTTAATATGGTTTATAATCACGTTAACGGATTTTTCCCTCGCAATTTTACCGATATGATCAAAATGTGAATTATACACAACTAATTTTTTATTTGAATTTAAAGTTATGAAAACTCCAACAGTCGCAATTCTGTTCAAAACCGCATCCCAGCCAATTGATGGTTTTTCTGGGGTTTCGGATAACCAAAATGTTTCGTCTTTTTCTAATTTAAGCTTCTTGTTTTTATAATAAATTGCAGAATATTCTCCTTCATCTTTACCATCTCTTCCTTGACCAATCATACTATATTCATCCAATTGTTTAGATAAATACAAAATTTGATTAGGAAGACCCTCTTGGATTCCTAGAATGTCTGGATTTGATTTCTTAATTAAAGAAACTAAACCTTTTTTCCGCTTACTCCATTCATTGACACCATCTTCTTTAGTTTCAAGGCGAATATTATAACTCATTATTTTGATAGTTTTAGTAGAATTTGAACAAGAAAAAATAATTAAAAGAATTGATGATAATATTTGTAATAATATCCTTTTTATCCGCATATGAATAAAGTTTATTTTAATTTTTTAAAGTATTTAATATTTTTCTTTGCTTGTAAATGGTGCCTATCGATATGAAATCTTAAAAATTCTAGTCTTTGCTGAAAATCCAACTCTCCTGAAATAGGATGAGCATGAGCAATTACTCTTAGCATATCATCAGTAAGATTGCTGGTAAATTCAGAAAGAATACCCTTAAGACCAATCATAGAGCTGATCCAAAATCTAATTGATCCTCTAACTCTTGGAGCTGCAATATCTGGAACTTTCTCCTTTTGGTTCCAGGTTAATTCAACTACTCTTTCAATTGTCAATCCTTTATTTTTAGATTCATATTTAAGCTCCCTTTTCCCCTCTAAAATTTCATTTAGAACCTTAGCCATAACTGCTACTCCTAAAAATTCGGCCCAATAAAGGTGTTCAGTTATTTCAACTATATTCCATGAAGATTCATTTGGTTTGTGGTTCGTGATTTCTTCCGATAAATCTCCAATTGTCAGGATGTAATTATCCCTCGAAAATTCAATGGAGCTTAAAAGTTTTTTAACTTTCGACATTTGTATGTATTTATTATAATAAATATAAAAAGAAACTCTTTGATGTAATTTTATTTAATTAGTAAAAGAATTTAATTTAAAAAATGGATTATAATTTTCCGATATGGACTCCTTTATCGGTAGATATTTCTTCTAGTAATATTCTATCATTTCAAGAATTTGTTTCCAATAAAACTGGTCGTCATTTTGGTAATTATAAAGCTTTACATTATTGGTCAGTAAACGAGTTATCAGAATTTTGGGAATGTATTTCATTGTTTTTTAATATAAAATTTGTAAAACCTTATTCTTACGTAGTTAAAAATAAAAATCCATTTTTTAAAACTAAATGGTTTGGAGATTCTTATCTGAGCTATGTTGAACACATTGAAAGAAACTTTCAAACTAAACAAAATGCAATTATTTATACAAATGAGAAACAGGAAGACACGTATATTACATGGAATGCATTATTTACTAAGGCACGTGAAGTTAAAAAACAATTATTAGATAAAGGTGTAAAAAAAGGAGACTGTGTAGTTGGGTATTTATCAAATCACCCAATTACAATTGCAGCATTTTTAGCTACAAACTCTATTGGGGCCGTATGGAGTTGTTGTTCCCCTGATTTTGGAGTTGAAAGCGTTATCTCTAGACTAGGACAATTAAAACCGATTGTACTGATTGGAATTGAAGAATATTCATATAATGGCAAAAAATATAAATTATCAGACAGAATTAAGCTTCTACAAAAAGAAATTAGAACAATTGATTCGGTTCTTTATTATGATATAGGTTTTGAGTCATGGAATTTAAAAACCAAAGATAAAATATCATTAGAATCAGTTGAGGTAGAATATGACCATCCAATTTGGGTTTTGTATTCATCGGGAACTACTGGCATACCTAAAGCAATAACTCATCGTACAGGAGGAATGATTATGGAACAATATAAAGCTATTGCACTTCACCAAAATTTAAAACCTGGAGACCGTTTTTTTTGGCACACGACAACAGGTTGGATGATGTGGAATTATTCTCTTGGAGCTTTGCTTTGTGGGGGAATACTGTGTATTTACGATGGATCTCCTAACTATCCTGATCTTGGAGCTCAATGGCGTTTTGCTTCGGATAAATCTATTAACCATTTTGGACATGGAGCGTCATTTTTTATTGAAAGCATGAAGAATAATTTAAAAGAGATAAATAAGAACAAATTTCCAAAACTAAAGTCAATAGGTTCTACTGGATCACCTCTTTCAGAGGAAACATTTTATTGGTTGCAAAAAAGACTTCCGAATACTCAGATTATTTCCTTAAGTGGAGGAACTGATGTTTGTTCCGCATTTCTGGGAGGAAATCCTTATTTACCTGTTTACGCAGGGTATCTGCAATGCGAAATGTTAGGAGCTTCAGTTGAATGTTGGAACGAAAAAGGGGAAAAAGTTAACAATGAAACAGGTGAGTTGGTTATTACAAAACCAATGCCTTGTATGCCAATTTTTTTTTGGGGAGATAGTCAAAATAAGGTCTACACGAATAGTTACTTTGAGAAGTTTAAAGACGTTTGGACCCACGGAGATTGGATACAAAAAAGTGACATCAAAGGAATTAAAATACTTGGACGTTCAGATTCTACATTAAATAGGAAGGGGATTAGAATTGGAACTTCGGAAATATATTCAGCCTTGGATCAGCTTTTCGAAATTACAGATTCAATAATTTTAGATCTACCAAATAAAAAGGACCATTCACAACTATTTCTTTTTGTAGTTACAAATAAAAAACTAGATTTTGAATTAATTGATAAGATAAAAAATCAATTGAAAATTAAATGTTCGCCTCAATATATCCCTGATAAAATAATTTCAATTAGGGAAGTGCCATATACGTTAAGCGGTAAAAAATTAGAAATACCAATTAAAAAAATATTACTAGGGAGTGACCCATCCGAAGTAATCAATTACGGATCATTAAAAAACCCAAACAGTCTTGATTTTTTTCAAAAATATAGACAACTGGCATCTAATTGAAACAAATTGGTAATTTTACTTTTAATATGAAATTGATAACTTCAGTTTTATTACTGTTAATTTTTTGTTCCGGATTAAATGGACAAGAAGCATCCAAAATTAAACTTAGGAACGTATCTGTCAGTGAAATCAGACTGCCAACTATTTTTTTATTTGGACAAGAATTTACTGCTAGACAAAGAAATACTCTATTAAAAGAAATATTAAGTTCAAGATTCTACGACCCAAATTTTAAAATGGAGGTTAATTTCCAGGAATTTATTTCAAAAAGGAAATTTAATTTTATCCATAAAGGAGCTATCGAAATAATTATTAATTCATGGAAACTTTCAAATAGAAATTTATTTGTAACATATCACGGAGCTTCTGATATTGAGATGCCTAACAGTAATAAGATAAATACTTTTGTTAGGAGAGTTAGAGCTGTTTATATTGATAGTAGTAGAAATGGAATTCTAAAGAGAGAAGAATTAAAAAAAGAAATTTTAGGTATAAATGCTGAAATAAATAAGCTAAGTATAAAAAAGGGGAAAAATAATTATAAAACCGACTCACCATTTCAACTCGATAATTATTTAAAAAAAATAGAAAGAAGAAAAAAACGAGTCTTAAAAAGATATTTTAAAATTCCAATAATTCAAATTAAAATTCTAACACGTTAAAAGTTTTACTTTAAATATTTTAATAATCATTTTTTTAAAATCCAAAATTCCCACGGTTTCATTCGATATTCATAAGAATAAGATAATCTTTTGAATTTGTCATCCTGAAATCTTTTAAATATGCCATTATACGGAGATCTAAATCCTATATGCTTTCCAGACATATTAGCCACAAAAACAATTGTGTCTCCTTCTTTAGACCTTTCAAAGGCAAGAACTTTATCTCTCAAAGAGGTTTCTATTTGAGTGTAATTACCTGCTTCTTTGCCTGAATGTAAAGCTGGATGAAAATTTTTAAGTTCTCCAAGTTTTTTTAATAAGTAATAAGTCTCTCCTTTTATTTTTGGAAAACTATCTTTTTCAAAAAAAAGTAACCGTTTGTTTAAATCGTATTCAACACCGCTGTACAAGAATGGAAGTCCAGGAGACATATAGTTGAGTGCCATCATTGTGTGTGCTGCATCTCCGTATAATTCATCCACTGTACCTGCCCAAGCATTTTCATCATGCGAACTAACAAAATTGAGTAATAAGTGCTCAGATTCATGTTTCAAAATAAAATTTTCGCGATGTTTGATATAATCGTTTACTGATTTACGTCCTTTGGCAATGTCTTTAGTTAAGTGATGTCCAGGAAAATCATAAGATGCATTAAAGTTTTTTAAATGTTTCATCCCACCAGGATGATTTGCATCTGTTTCGCCGAGAATAAAAACTGGTTTTATTTTTTTTATTTCAGGTAGCAAAACTTTGTAGAAATCCATTGGGATAGCGTAAGCCTGATCAATTCGGTAACCATCAATATCGACTTCTTTAACCCAGTATAGCATAGCTTCTTTCATTGATTTACGCATAGATAAATTGCTGTAATCAAGGTCCGCAACATCCGTCCATCCAAATGATTTTCCAGTTCTAGGGTCTATAGGGTCAATAATTTCTCCTGATTTATTTTTTAAGTAAAATTCTGGATGTTCCTTAATCCATTTATGGTCCCAACCTGTATGCCCAGGGACCCAATCAAAAATAACAAACATTCCCAGTGAATGTGCCTTATTTACAAGAGATTTTAAATCATTTAATGTTCCATATTCTGGATTCACCCCTTTATAGTCTGAAACAGCGTAGTAACTACCTAGAGGGCCTTTGCTTTTTGTTGTTGAAATTGGATAGGTAGGCATTAACCATAAAATATTTACTCCAAGATTTTTGATTTCTGGAAGTTCTTTTGCTAAAGCGTTAAAAGTACCATCCTTTGTGAATTGTCGAATATTAACCTCGTAAAGAATGCCTCTAGCCAAGTCTAAAGGTGTTATATGATCGAAAGTATTATATGGTTCTACATTTTTTGATTTTTGGCAACAACACAAAAGTAAAATAATGCATGTGGTTAATATATTTTTCAATTTTTATTGGAATTTAAAGATATTAATAAACATTTTTTTTAATTAAAATTCATTGCAGTTTCAATCAAGGCCAAATGAGAGTATGCTTGAGGGAAATTTCCTAATAATCTTTTTGATTTAAAGTCTAAATCCTCGCTGAACAAACCCAAATGATTACTATATGATAGAAGCTCATCAAAGTATTTTTTAGATTTTTCTTTTTCTCCTATTTTATAAAGACTATATGCAAACCAAAAAGAACAAACTGTGAATGAGGAACTTGGCTTTCCGAAATCATCAATATTTTTATATCTGAATAGAAGACCTTCGAACGAAAGTTCTTTTTCAATTGCTTTGACCGTACTTATATATTTTGGATCCATCGCATCAATAAATTCGTATTGTTCCATTAAAAGAACTGATGCGTCAAGATCATCACTACCGTAAGATTGAGTAAATGCTTTTTTATTTTTATTCCATCCCTTTTCAATAATATCGTTTTTTATTTTGCTTCTCAATATTTCCCATTTTTTTGCGGATTTTTTTCTCTTGAAAATTTTAGAAACTTTAATTGCCCTGTCTACTGCGACCCAACATAATAGTTTTGAAAATGTAAAATGTCTATTTTCATTTCTAAATTCCCATATCCCTCTATCAGGGAGCTCCCAATTTTTTTCCACTACCCAAACAATCAATTTCACAATCGACCATAGTTCTTCGTGTTTATCATTGTCTTCTCGATATTTATCAATTTGAAAATGAATAGCATCCATTAAAATTCCGTAAATATCATTTTGTTTTTGAGAGTATGCTGCATTACCAATTCTTACGGGTTTAGAATTTTGATATCCGGCAAAGTGATCTAAAATCTTTTCTGTGAGATTTTTTTCTCCACTTATACCATACATAATCTGAAGTTTTTCATTCTTATCTGGAATCAAATTCACTATAAAGTCTATAAAGTTTTTTACAATTTTTTTGTGACCAAGTTTTGTGATTATTTTTATTACCATGGAAGCATCTCTGATCCAACAAAATCTGTAATCCCAGTTTCTAACTTCACCAATTGTTTCAGGTAGGGAGGTGGTAGCGGCTGCTAGAACGGCTCCTGTTTTTTCAAAAGTTAAAAGCTTTAATGTCATCGCACTTCTAAGAATTTCAGAATTATAATTTTTAAATTTTGGAGTTTTGTAGCACCAATTCATCCAGTATATTTTTGTTTTTTCAAAATCTAATACGACCTGGTTTATTGAAACTGGATTAATTTTTTCATTATACGATACCGACAAAAAGTAATTATTATCAATTTCAATCTCATTTCTCTTTAGTATATCATTTTTATCTAAGTCGGTATATAGATATAAAGTTCCATATCGTTTTTCATCAACTACACTAACAATAAATTCCTCTTTGACATAAGTGTTTGTATTTCCTAACGCATACTCTAGCTTTGGATCATATAATACTTTGAGTTTTGGTTTTCCTTTTATAAGCTTTATAAATCTTATTATTTCTGGAGGTGAATAAAACGAGCCATTCTCTTTTTGATATCTTGGCATGAAGTCAATTAATTCGAAAGAATTTTCGCCATCATCAAATTTTGTAGCAAGGATTGATGTGTTATCAATATACTTCTGAGAGGTATTGTATTTTTCAACACACTCTATTTTAAAATTACCACCTTTTTCTTTATCAAGAATTTTAGCGAAAACAGAAGCTGAATCAAATTGTGGTAAGCAGCACCAATCTATTGATGAATCTTCATTTATTAGTGCAGAAGATTGACAATTCCCAATAATCCCGAAATTTAATGTATTTGATTTCATATTAAATTTTATAATTGTATAATTTTACTTTTTAGTTAAAATTTATGGGTAAAACTATTATTGTTTCGAATAGACTTCCAATTCAAATATCTAAAGTAGAAAATAATTATAAATATAATTCATCTTCAGGAGGATTAGCTACAGGAATGAATTCAATTCGACAAAAAGAAAATTTTTTATGGATTGGATGGCCTGGTATAAGTTCTGACGAAATAGAAAAAAATTCATGGATGGAAGTAAAAGAATACCTAGATGAAAACAATTATATTCCAGTAAATCTAGAAAAAAAAGAAATAGATGAATTCTATTATGGATTGTCAAATAAAGCTCTTTGGCCCCTTTTTCATTATTTTATTGAATATTCGGTGTTCAGTCAAAACCAATGGGATTCTTATGTTGAGGTAAATAAAAAGTTTGCTGAAGCCGTAATAAATAATGTTGAGGATGGAGATATTATTTGGGTCCATGATTATCAACTTTTACTTTGCCCTAAAATGATTAGAGACCAAAAGCCTAACATCACTTTAGGGTTTTTTCTGCATATACCCTTTCCATCCTTTGAAATTTTTAGAATATTTCCATGGAGGGAAGAGTTGCTTAAAGGTATTTTAGGAGCCGATCAAATTGGTTTTCACACATATGATTATGTTCGTCATTTTTTAAGTTCGGTTAAAAGGATTTTAAAGTATGATGTAGATTTTAATAGAATTGATTTAGGTTCCAGAAAAGTTGTAGTTGATACATTTCCAATGGGTATTGATTTTGAAAAATTCAATTCTGCTGCTAAAAAACGTTTATTTGAAAAAAGTAAAAGCAAGTCTGAATTAAAAAAACAATTAGAATATCACAAAAAAACATCGACTGACGGAAAATTAATATTATCTATTGACAGACTTGATTACACAAAAGGAGTTATAAATAGAATAAAGGCATTTGAGATTTTTCTAAAAAAATATCCTCAATATTTGGAAAAAGTAAGACTTGTTATGTTAACAGTCCCCTCAAGGGCAGAAGTCTCTGATTACAAAAACCTTAAAAGAGAAACAGATGAAATTGTTGGGAGGGTCAACGGAGAATTCGCAACTGTAAATTGGACCCCTATATGGTATTATTATCGAAATATGGATTTTGAAGACCTTGTTGATCTATACACAACATCAGACATTGCTATGATAACCCCAGTCAGAGATGGTATGAATTTAGTCGCCAAAGAATTTGTTTCAACAAGAGTTGATAAAGATGGGGTTTTAATATTAAGTGAAATGGCAGGTGCCTCTAAAGAGCTTTTCCAATCCATATTAGTAAATCCATTTGATTTAAACAACATGGCGGAAGCTTTGTTTCAAGCAGTAAATATGACTAAAAACGAACAGATAGAAAGAAATAAAAGAATGCAAGTTAGACTAAAGAGATATAATGTTCGTCATTGGGCAAAAGAATTTATGAGAGGTTTGGAGCAACAATCTAAAATTAAAGTTAAATCAACTGCAATGAAAATTGATAGTATTCAATTATCTAAAATAAAAGCCAATTTCGACTCTTCAAGTAAAAAAATATTTTTTTTAGATTATGATGGAACCTTAGTCGAATTTAATGATAAACCAAAATTAGCTGTGCCATCAAGTCGTGTTAAAAACCTTCTACAGGGAATTTCCGGTTTAAAAAATACTGAAGTAGTAATCATTAGCGGTAGAGACCAAAGTTTCTTGTCAAAACATTTTGATCACTTTAAAGTTCACTTGGTAGCAGAACATGGAAATTACAGAAAAGAAATCAATGGTAGTTGGATAGATTTAAACTTCCAAGAAAAGAACGACTGGATGTTAGATATTTTACCTGTTTTTGAGGCATTTACAGATAGAACTCCTGGTACTTTTATTGAAAAAAAGAAAACAAGTTTGGTATGGCATTTTAGAAAAACCGACCCTGAGCTTGCTTCTGAAAGGGTCGTAGAGTTAAAAACTGTTTTGAGCAGCCTTGCCTCTGACGAACTTCAAATAACTGATATCGTAAACGGAATTGAAGCAAGTAAAGGTATCTTTAACAAAGGAAATTCTGTTGTAGATTTTTTATCCAAAACAAAATATGATTTTGTCTTGTGTGCTGGTGACGACGTGACTGATGAAAGCATGTTTTCAAAATTAGCTAAAAACAACTTTAGCATAAAAATTGGTAGGAAAAAAACGAAAGCAAATTATTTTGTAGATAGTCCAAATCAATTATTATCAATTCTTGAGGACTTAATTAAAAATTAGAGGTAACAAAAAGATTTTAGTTTTGTAATATGATTGCTGGAATTTCTCTTATTTTGAATTCGTTGTTAAAATCATCTATTTTTCCTAAAATATCATTTTTAAAAGTTTTCATAATCATTTTAAAATTATCATCAAGGTCAATGAATCTGTCTTTTGCACCCGATGTTATTGTAGGTTCTAGACTGTTAACGTATTCGTGTAAATAAATAAATTCAGCATTTAATTTATTGTGGAAATTAATTACGTCTTGGAAAGTTTTTTGTTTAGGTTGTATTAATTTTTGTTCCCATTTATTTATTTTATTTATAATCTCTTCTCCCATTTTAATTAAATCAGAAAATTCTCTTTTATCAACCATTTTTTTAATTTGATTTTCAAATTGTAGTTTAATATTTCTAGCTTTTGAAACAGCTAAATTAAGATTTCTAATATTTTTTTCAATTGAAAGTAAAAGTTCCTCTTGTTCTAAATATTCCGAGAGCTCAAAATTAAAATTTGGATCGGGTTCAACAACAAAACTATTTTCATATACTTTATCTCCTATATTCATTTTAATATCATAGTTACCTGGCGCTACGATCCCAGAACTATAACTGCCATAAACGAAAACATTGTCAACTCCTTTAAAGGGTTCCCTTCTTAAATCCCAATTAAACCTGTTAAATCCATATTTTGGTTCTAGGTACTTTTGCTTTGGTGGACCACCCTGCCATGTTTTGAATTTGATGGTATCTTTTTTTTTATTTTCAAATTTTCTAATTACTATATCATTTTTAAAAATTGAAATTTTTACATCAAGAGTATCAAATCCTTCTGGAATGAAATAGTCAATTTCTATTCCTGGCATGGGGTTTTGGCCTAAATTTTTCTTTATACTTTTTTCAATATATCCCCCTATAAATCTTTTCACTTTATTTTCAGTCATGATTTTAGGTTCTTTAGGAACTTCTTTTTCTTGAAGTGGAGACAAGTTATCCAAAACCCAAAATGATCTACCTGCAGTTGCGGCGATCAAATCATTATTTTTTATGTATAGATCATTAATTGGCACAACTGGAAGATTGAGTTGAGCTTTTTCCCAAATCTCACCATCATTTTTCGAAACAAAAAACCCCATTTCAGTTCCTGCATACAAAATTTCTCTAATTTTTTTGTCTGCTCTGACGACACGAACAAAATTATTTTCACCCTCTATCCCATTTGAAATAAGTTTCCAATTAGTTCCATAATCCTCTGTCTTGTAGATATAAGGTTTCATATCCATAAATTTGTATCTCATTACTGCGATATAAGCTTTTCCCTCTTTAAACTCAGACAAATCAATAGAATTAATAATTCCTGGTTTTAGTCCCTTAGGCGTAATATTTGTCCACTCCTTCCCTCCATTTCTTGTCAAATGAATAAGTCCATCGTCGGTTCCAGCCCATATCTCGTTTCCGTCTTTTTTTGAGATAGCTAGACTCATTATCGTATTATAATTTTCACCACCTGCAGCTTCGTTTGTGTATGGAGCTCCACCTTCACCGTGTTTACTTTTTTCATTTCTTGTTAAATCACCACTTATTGTTTCCCAACTATTTCCTTTATCAACTGACTTAAATACAACATTTCCAGCATGATAAATTATGTTTGAATTTTGAGGGGACGTTAAAATTGGTGCATTCCAATTAAATCTATACTTAAAATTCTTTGGAAGATTTCCAAGTGAAAGCTCGGGATATTCTTTAATCTGTTTCGACACACCTGTTTCTCTATCCCATCTTTCAATGATTCCTTGATAGCACCCTCCATAAACGATTTTTGGATCCCTATTATCAAATGCGAGAAAAGCACTTTCACATCCAGCTACTGAATACCAATCTTTCCAACTAATTCCTCGCCCATATGTTCTATTTTTAATTCCGATAGCAGAATTATCCTGTTGTCCCCCATAAACATGATAAGGAGTTTGGGAGTCAGCTATTACGCGGTAAAATTGTGAAGTGGGCTGATTTTTTTGGGAACTCCAACTTATTCCTTTATCTGTTGTTATATTTACTCCACCATCATTCGAATTAATCATAATATTATTATTTTTTGGATTAATCCACAAATGATGATTGTCACCATGAGGAGTTTCTAACTTTTTAAAAGTTTTACCTCCGTCTATAGACTTCATAACAGGGGCGTTTAAAACATATACTACATTTTCATCCTGGGGGTCTGCGAAAACTTCCATATAATACCAAGATCTAGTAATATTTATTCTTTTGTTATTAACTAATTTCCACTCTTTCCCTCCGTTTACAGATTTGTATAAACCACTTTTGGAACCTTCCGCTTCTAAAATAGTATAGACCAGGTTTGAATTGGCTCTAGATACAGAAATACCTGACTTCCCAAATTCTTTTGGTAAACCAGTTTTTAATTTAATCCAATTTTCTCCTCCATCAGATGATTTATAAATCCCTGAATTTTTCCCTCCTGATTTAATTTTCCAAGGAGTTCTAGAATGCTCCCACATAGAAGCGTATATTATTCTTGGATTATTCATATCCATGGTTATAGATGATGCCCCAACATTTTGATTTACATATAAAACCTTTTTCCAAGTAATACCCCCGTCTATAGTTTTAAAAACACCTCTTTCTTTTGAAGGACCGTATTGAGAGCCTTGGGCAGACACAAAAATAATTTTAGGATTTTCTGGATGGATTATGACATCTGAAATGTGATATGTACTCTCTAATCCAGTGTGTTTCCATGTTTTTCCTGAGTCCATTGACATGTATACCCCATCTCCTATAGATGTCATAACACCTCTTGCGGCATGTTCCCCCATGCCAACAACAACTATATTTTCGTCACTTTCAGAAACAGATATTGCACCCACAGTACCTGTTTTAAAAAATCCGTCTGAAATATTATTCCAACTAATTCCATAATCTTCTGATTTCCAAACGCCACCTCCGGTACTTCCCATATAAAAAACATTGTCTTTTTGAATTAAGCCGCATGAAGCGACACTTCTACCACCTCTAAAAGGGCCAATATTTCTCCAATATAAGTTGTTGTATGTGGTTTTTTCTATGGTTATTTTTTGTTTATTTTTCTTTCTTTGAGAAAAAGAATTAAATGAAAAAATAAGTATGAATATTAAAAGAACAGTATTTTTACGAGGCATTACAGTATAAAAGTTAATTTTAATTGAAAATTAATTAGTTAGTAATTAATAAAAATAATTAAAAAATGAATAAAATTGCTCATTTTGTTTTAGTATTCACTTTTATTTTTTTTGGTTGTGAATTTAAAGAAAATAAAAGTTTTATTGGAGTAAGTTACACACAAGATCTAGGATCAAAGGGACTTGATGGAAGACTTTTATTAATGTTTACTAAAAAATTAAAACCTGAACCAAGATTCCAAATTAATGATGGAAAAGATACAGGAACTATAGTAGGAATCGATGTGGAAAATTGGATGCCAGGGGAGATAATTAAATTTAATTCAAGTTTATTAGCATATCCGATTAATAAACTTGATGACTTACCTGATGGTGAATATTATGTTCAAGCGCTACTTCATAAATACGATACTTTTAAAATGGCAACTGGATTTGAAATAAAATTACCAATGGACCAGGGAGAGGGTCAGAAGTGGAATATTAGTCCTAAAAATTTATATAGTACTCCACAAAAAGTCAAAATACAAAAAAACAGTTTTGTGGAAATTAAGTTAAATAATGAAATCCCTCAAATCAAACCAATTTTAGATTCTAAACATATAAAGCACGTTAAAATTCAAAGTAAATTACTATCAGAATTTTGGGGAAGACCAATGTTTTTACAAGCAAATGTTTTATTGCCTAAAAATTTCAAAAAAACAGGTTTAAAAAGATATCCTCTCATGATTTTCCATGGACACTTTCCTAATACGTTTAGAGGATTTAGAAATAAGCCTCCAGAAGCTCCAAAGACAGATTCTATATATAATGAAAGATTTGGAATTACTGGATATAAATTCATTCAGGAAAACGAGGCATATAATTTCTATAAGCAATGGGTTTCAAAAAATTTCCCCAGATTTATGGTCATTGAAATTCAACACCAAAATCCTTATTATGATGATTCTTATGCTGTCAATTCGTCAAACTTGGGTCCATATGGTGATGCAATAACTTACGAATTAATTCCTCATATTGAAAATTTGTTTGACGGTATAGGTGAGGGTTGGGGCAGATTTTTATATGGTGGTTCCACTGGCGGATGGGAAGCTCTAGCAGCTCAAGTATTTTATCCCAAAGATTACAATGGATGCTTCGCAGCCTGTCCAGATCCAATAGACTTTAGAGCCTTCACTATTGTAGATATTTACAAAGATAAAAATGCCTATTACGATGAAGGACAATTTACAAGAAACTTGAAGCCTGGAATAAGAGATGGAGTAGGTAGAATTAAAGCATATCTAAAAGATATAAATAGAAGAGAATATATTCTCGGAACTAATAGCAGATCTGGAGATCAGTGGGATATTTGGCAATCAGTTTATTCCCCAGTTGGTGAAGATGGATACCCTAAGCCTATATGGAATAAATTGACCGGTCAAATTGATAAAGAGGTAGCAAATTATTGGAAAGAAAATTATGATTTGAGGTACATAATGCAGAGGGATTGGAGTAAAATAGGTAAGGATTTACAGGGGAAAATAAATATTTATTGTGGTGACATGGATAATTATTATTTGAATAATGCTGTGGTGTTGACGGAAAAATTTCTAGAAAAAACTACAAACCCTTACTACGATGGTGAAGTAGATTATGGTAATGGAGCTGAGCATTGCTGGAATGGAGACCAACTAAACCCAAACCATATCTCTAGATTAAGATATAATACTATGTATCTCGATAAAATTAAAAAAAGATTAAAATTAACAGCTCCTCAAGATAATAATCTCATTAATTGGGACTAATATTTTAAATTTTAAATAATTTTACTTGATTTTGTAATTCACACGTGTTATTAAAACATATTTTTTTTATATTTAGCCCTCAATTAAGATAAAAAAATATTTCATGAAAAAGTCATTTGTTTTATTATTTACGTTTTTATTATCATTCGGTGTTTCAACTCAAGTTTATTCTGCCGTTGGTTATAGTATAAATTCAACAATTATTCAAGATAGCGAGGAAATGGAGGTAGCAGAAGAATCAACATCTTTTACCCAAGAATTAAAAAAACGATTTATAGAAGGTGGACCAAGCTTTATGGGCATAGTTTTAATATGTTTAATTTTGGGTCTAGCCATCTCAATTGAGAGAATCATTTTCTTAAATTTGGCTTCAACCAATACAAAAAAATTAACCGAAGGTGTAGAAGATGCTCTTTCAAGTGGTGGTGTTGATGCTGCAAAAGAAATATGTAGAAATACAAAAGGGCCAGTTGCATCTATTTTTTATCAAGGATTAGATAGAGCTGATGAAAGTATAGAAAGTGCTGAAAAAGCAGTAATTGCCTACGGTGGAGTTCAAATGGGCCAATTAGAAAAGAATGTTTCTTGGATTTCTTTATTCATTGCTTTAGCACCAATGCTTGGTTTCATGGGAACTGTAATAGGTATGATTCAAGCTTTCGATAAAATTGAAGCTGCAGGCGATATGCAACCATCGTTAGTTGCAGGTGGTATAAAAGTAGCTTTATTAACGACGGTATTTGGATTAATAGTTGCAATAATTTTACAGGTATTTTACAATTATATTATTGCTAAAATTGATGCAATCGTCAACGATATGGAAGATGCGTCAATATCGCTTGTTGACATATTGGTAGCTAATAAAAAATAAATACATGAATTTTCAATTAATAGTAAAAGTTTTATCAGGAATCCTAGGTCTTTCAGGAGCTATTTGTCTATTCATTGTAATGGGTTCCGGAGATGAAGTAATAAAAGCTAATGCTTCTCAAGGAGATTTCTCCGTGGTTAGCCCTCTAATATCTATAGCTCAAATAACTCTTGTTTTAACCGTTGCTGCAACTTTAATTTTTTCTCTAAGAGCATTATTTGCCAACTCCCAAAAATTAAAAAAAGCCCTTATTTTTATTGGAATTTTTATAACTATTATTGGTGTTGCGTACATCTCATCAAGTGGTGTTGAAACTCCATTAAAAGACGGTAAATTTTTGTCTCCTTCAGGTTCTAGATGGGTAGAAACGGGAATAAGGACTCTTTATATATTATCAATTAGCGCAATTTTATCTATGGTTTTTTCAAGTGTTAAAAGGTTAATTAAATAATTTTATGGCAAGGAGATCTGCACCGGAGGTAAATGCGGGGTCAATGGCTGACATAGCTTTTTTATTACTCATATTCTTCCTCGTTACAACCACTATAGAGACTGATTCAGGAATAAACAGAAAACTACCCCCCACAGACGAAATTGAAGATCCACCGATTATAAAAGAGAGAAATATTTTTACTGTTGTTGTTAACAAAGACAACAGATTACTTGTTGAAGAAGAATTAATGGACATAAGTGACTTAAGACAATCAGCAATAGACTTCTTAGATAACGGAGGAGGAAAAGGAGATGAAATTTGTTTGTATTGTCAAGGTGAAAAAAACCCTAAATCTTCTGATAATCCGAATAAAGCGATAATATCTCTTAAAAACGATAGACAAACCTCTTATAAGGCTTACATTGCTGTCCAAAATGAATTGGTGGCAGCTTACAACGATCTTAGAAATAGAGAATTTAATAGAATATACCCAATGACAGGGATAAGCTTTATAGACGCCCAAAAAAGATACAGTGATCCTAGAACAAATTTAAATGAAAAGCAAAAACTTAAACCTCTATTAGATTCCATCAAAGCAATGTATCCACAAAAATTATCCGAAGCTGAACCAAGTAAAACAAATTAATTTAATATGTCAAAGTTCAAAAAAAATAAAAAAGGTCTTCCAGCAATATCAACAGCTTCGCTACCAGATATTGTTTTTATGCTTTTATTTTTCTTTATGGTAGCAACCGTGATGAGAGACAGTACTCTTATGGTTAAGAATACCTTACCTGCTGCTGACCAAGTTCAAAAGCTCGATAAAAAAGATCGTGTAATGTACATATATGCTGGAAAGCCGTCCATAAGATATCAAGAAAAATACGGCTCACAAGCTAGAATTCAACTGAATGATAAATTTGCTACTGTTAGTGATGTAGCAGCTTTTGTACTAGCAGAAAGAGCTTCTAAAAGACAAGAACTTCAAAATGTTTTAACAACTGCTCTAAAAGTAGACGGTGAAACGAATATGGGTTTAATATCTGACATAAAACAAGAATTGAGGAAAGTCAATGCTCTAAAAATTAACTATACCACTAGAGTAGGTGATTACACTCAAAATTTAGATTAAAAATTTAAATTTTAAATAAATATATAAATATGAGTAATGAGATTAAAATTACTTATTATATTTTCTTTTTTTAACGTTCTATACAGCCAAGAAAAAAAAAAATTAAATTACAAAGAAGACCAAATCTATTTAAATTTTAATTTTGATTTTCAATTAAAAAGTATTGAAGGTTATCAACAGAATGGTTTTTCGAGAAGTTTTAATTTAGGGTTATTAAAAGATATTTCACTTAATAAAAAAGGTAATAAGGCAATTGCTTTTGGGTTTGGTTACGGATACACGAGGTTAGTAAATAACCTTGATATAGGACAGGATTTATATTTTAATATAGATGGCGATTCAGCATTAAGGAACAGACTTTCTTTTCATTCAATCCAATTCCCAATAGAATTAAGATTAAGGACCTCTACTCATGAAAGCTTTGAATTTTGGAGATTATACTTTGGGTACAGGTTGAATTATAATTTTTTAACTAAATACAAGCCTTTTTTTGGCAGAAAGACTTTACTGAAAGACTACATTAGTGAATTTTCACACCATCTATCATTATCTATAGGATTCAATACTTGGAATATTAGATTTGAAACTGGACTTTCACCAATTATTAAAATTCTGCCAAGTTCTAAAAAAAATAAACATAATTTTTTTATCTCTAGCATCGGTCTTGTCTTTTATATACTATAGTTCTTTGCGTAATCTAGCAACTGGAAAATTCAATTGTTCCCTATATTTTGCTACTGTCCTTCTAGCTAATGAATAGCCTTTTTTTGATAGTTCTATTGACAGAGCCATATCAGAAAAGGGGTTTTTTTTGTTTTCACTTTCGATTAGTGACCCTAGAATATTTTTAATTTCAAAACTAGAGACCTCTTCTCCATCCAAATTCTTTAAGGATTCAGAAAAAAATTTTTTTAACAAAAAAGTACCGTAGGGGGTTTCCATATATTTACTATTTGCAACTCTAGAAACTGTTGAAATATCCATGCCGGTCTTTTTAGCAATATCTTTTAAAATCATAGGTCTTAATTTTTTTTCATCTCCAGATAAAAAATATTCTGTCTGAAATTTTACAATTGCGTCTATAGTCAAAGTTAGTGTTTGGTATCTTTGGGCGATTGCCTCAATAAACCATTTCGCCGCATCTAATTTCTGTTTTATAAATTGAACTGTTTCTTTTTGAGCCTTTGACTTCATTTTTGAACCTTGATATCCTTTCAGCATTTCTTTATAATTGTTTGAAATATGTAAATCTGGAGCATTTCTTCTATTCAAATTAACACTTATATGATTTTCATTTACAGTTAAGATAAAGTCTGGTACAATGTGATTATTTTCTGAAAATGATGAAATAGCCCCACCTGGTTTGGGATTTAACTTTTCAATTTCATTCAATCCTTTTTTTAGTAGGTTTTCATCTAAATTAAATTTTTCTTGCATTTTCTTAAAATGTTTTTTTGAAAATAAATCAAAACCTTCATCAATAATTTTGGAAGCAATTAATATATCATTTGTTTTGGATTTTCTTTTTAATTGCAGGGATAGACATTCTTGGAGATTTCTGGAAGCTATTCCCGGTGGCTCCAAATTTTGTATCGTAGTTAATACGTTTTTTATTTCCTTGAAGCTAATGATTTTGTTTTGAGTGAATGCAATGTCGTCTATAAGTTCGTCTATTGACCTACTTAAGTAACCACTTTCGTCAATACTGCCAATTATAAAGTCAGATATAACCTTTTCTTTTTCTGAAAGAATCAAAACGTTAGTTTGATTTTTCAAATTTTCGTGTAAACTAGTATGGCTAGATATTGGTGCGCTTTTGTTTTCCTCTTCAGAATTATAATTAAATGAATTCAATTTATAAGAAGGTGTTTCATCGTCAATTAAATAATCTTCAATATCAATTTCTTGGTTATCAACAATGTTGTCAGAAAAGTTTTCATCTTCTGGACTTTCAAAATCAGATACGTTTTCTTCCATACCAGTTTCAAGAGCGGGATTTTCTTCAATCTCATTTTTAATTCTTTGTTCAAAATCCAATGTTGGTAATTGAATTAACTTCATCAACTTAATTTGTTGAGGAGATAGCTTTTGAGTTAATTTAAAAGTTAAATTCTGTTTTAGCATATACTTAAAAAAATCAGTACTAATACAAAATTAGTATTTCTTTAAAATAAAGCATTATTTGGAGTTCTTGGAAAAGGAATTACGTCTCTTATATTCGTCATCCCTGTAGCAAATAAAACTATGCGTTCAAATCCTAATCCAAACCCGCTGTGCGGGACTGTTCCAAATCTTCTTAGATCTATATACCATGATAAATCCTCACTTGATACACCAAATTTAACCATTCTGTCTTTTAAAATATCTATTCTTTCTTCCCTTTGAGATCCACCAATTATTTCTCCAATGCCAGGAAATAGAACATCCATAGCAGCCACAGTTGTGTTATCATCATTTAATCTCATATAGAATGCTTTACTTTCGGAAGGATAATTAAAAATAACCACAGGTTTATTAAAATATTTTTCCACTAAAAATCTTTCGTGTTCACTTTGAAAATCAATTCCCCAGTCTTTTATTAAAAATTCAAACTTCTTTTTTTTATTTTTGGAACAATTTTTTAGAATTTCAAACGCATCAGAATAACTAATCCTCTCAAATTTTTTATTTACAACAAATTTTAATTTTTCAATTAGCTTCATTTCATTTCTTTCATTTTTTGGCATGTGTTTTTCTTCATGATATAATCTCTCTTCCAAAAAACTTAAATCATCGATACAATTTTTAAGTATTGATTTCAATATGTATTTAACAAATCTTTCTGCTAGGTTAATGTTATCCTCTAAGTTAAAAAAAGACATTTCTGGCTCAATCATCCAAAATTCTGACAGATGACGCGTTGTATTAGAATTTTCTGCTCTAAAGGTTGGTCCAAATGTGTATACTTTTCCTAAACCTAATGCGTAAGATTCTGCCTCTAATTGACCTGAAACTGTCAAGTGTGTTTTCTTGGAAAAAAAATCTTTATTAAAGTCAACATTATCTTTATCTAATGGGGGCGACTTTGGATCTAGTGTAGTAACCCTAAACATTTCGCCTGCTCCTTCTGCATCATTTGATGTAATTATAGGGGTGTTAACATAGTGAAAATCCTCTTTTTGAAAGAACTCATGAACAGCATAAGAAAGTTTAGATCTAATTCTCATTATTGCACCAAATGTTTTTGTCCTTACTCTTAAGTGAGCATTTTCTCTCAGAAACTCAAAACTGTGTTTTTTTGGTTGCATAGGGTATTTTTCAGCATTAGATTCACCATATATTTTAATATGTTCAACCAAAATTTCAACTTCTTGACCACTACCGAGACTCTTTACTAGTTTACCGTTTATTGATAGGCTTGTACCAGTATTAATTTTTTTTATTATTGACTCATCGAAATTTTTAAAATCAATTACACATTGAATATTTTGAATTGTACTTCCATCATTTAAGGAGACAAATTTATTAGCTCGAAAGTTTTTAACCCATCCCTCGGCAATTACCAATTGATTTTTTGGTTTGAGTTTTAAAATTTCTTTAATAAGTAGAGTCATCTAATAATTTTTTCAAATATACATTTTAGATGTTATTTAATTAATTTAATTTTTGACAAAAGAATTTATTTAGATTGTTAAATATATATTTTTGGTTACTTTATTACTTTTTCATTGAATATACTTCTCTTCAGTGATATTAGAAGAGATGGCAATAAAATTAAATTTGATAACATTGCAATTAAAAGAGTCAAGGAAACTAGACCACCTAAAGCAACTGTACCTCCAAATTCTGAAATCATAAATACCGAAAATCCAAAAAACAGAACAACAGATGAATAAAACATACTTACACCTCTCTCTTTAAGAGCAGCATATACTGATTGTTGAATTTTCCAATTTGAATCGAAAAGCTCCTGTCTATATTTAGCTAAAAAATGGATGGTATTATCAACAGAAATTCCAAAGGCAATGCTAAAGACAAGAATAGTTGAAGGTTTAAGGGGAATTCCTGCAAATCCCATCATCCCTGCAGTTATTAAAAGAGGAAGTAAATTTGGAATCAACGAAATAATTATCATTTTGAAAGACCTAAACATGTATGCCATAAATATAGAAATCAAAATTATAGCAAGGGCAAGAGAAATTACAAGATTTTTGACTAAAAATTTAGTGCCTTTTAAAAAAATGAGAGATTTTCCAGTTAAATTCACATTGTATCTCTCTTTTGGGAATATTTTATCAATTTCTCGGATAAGTTCTTTTTCTATTTCTTCTATTCTAATCGTACTAATATCTTTCATAAATGTTGTTATTCTAGCTATTTTATTTTCTTTATCGACATAATTATTAGTAAAATTTTCACCTCCTTCAGACGTATAATTTTTAAAATACGACATAATAAATCTATTTTCCATTGAAGATGGAAGTGAAAAATAGTTGGGATTTCCATTGTAGTAGGCTTGCTTTGCAAATTTAACTATTTGTGTTAATGAGTTTGGATGAGATAATTCAGGGATTTTTCCTATCACATTTTCAATCTTCTCTAGTCTTTTTAATGTGGATAATTTAAAAACACCGTCTTTTCTTTTGGTGTCAATAATTATTTGAAGTGGAACGATTCCATTGAATTGTTCATCAAAAAAAACTATATCCTTAAAAAAATCTTGTTTTTTAGGCATATCATCAAGCATACTTCCTGAAATATTAATTTGATATATTCCTATCATGCTAAGAATAATTAAAGTAAGGGATATTAAATATGTATTAATTTTTTTTTGTTTTACTATATGCTCTAATATTTTGATAAATTTTTTAATAGTTCTATTTTTCAAGTGTTTTAGATGTTTTTTATTCGGTACTTTCATAAAGCTATACAGTATAGGTATTGTAGTAATTGATATCAAATAGATCCCAATTATATTTAGTGATGCAATTATTCCAAATTCTTTTAGAAGTTTGCTGTCTGTCAAAATGAATGTTGAGAAACCGCAGGCAGTTGTTAAGTTGGTCATTAAAGATGCATTACCTATCCTTATTATTACTTGTTCAAGAGATTTTGATTGGTTTCCATGCTCTTTAACTTCTTGTTGATATTTATTTATCAAAAAAATACAGTTAGGAATTCCAATCACAATTATTAATGGTGGAATTAATGCAGTTAAAACTGTAATTTCATATTCTAAAAATCCCAATGTACCCAAAGCCCAAGCAACACCAACTAAAACAACTAAAACTGAAATTAAGGTTGCTCTTATTGATTTAAAAAACATAAAAAATATTAATGAGGTAACAAATAGGGCAGTTAAGACAAAAAGTCCAATCTCGTCAAGAATATTTTGAGCATTTAATGTTCTAATATATGGCATTCCAGACTTGTATATTTTTACATTGTTTTTCTTCTCAAAATTTTTTATGAGTGGAATAAATTTTTTTAAAATAAAATCTTTTCTTTTGGATGTATTTACAATTTTTTTATCCATATATATTCCCATCCTTATTGAACCAGTTTTCTTATTTAAAATTAAATTTTCATAAAATGGCAACTCCAAAAATAATTTCTGCTTTAAGTTTTTTATATTAAATGTGTCTTGTTTTTGCCCTTTCAAAACTGATTTTATTTCAAATCTCCTTAAGTTTTCATTTTTAACTATTTCTTTTAAGTTATCAAGGGATAAAACATAATCGATTTCAGTAAATTTTGATATCTCTATCCTTAGATCCTTCCACATTTTTAATTTTTCCTGAGAAAAAAAGTCAATATCATTTACTGCTAGAACCAATAGATTTCCCTCCTCTCCAAAAATTTCTAGGAAGTCTTTATATCTAATATTTTCCTCATGTTTATCGGGAAGTAAATTTGCTTCAGTAAATGTAAACCTGATATGTTTCCACTGATTAACCCATATCAGGGTTAATAAAGTCAAAACAGTTAGTATTAAAAATCTGTTATTTAGAATTAGCTTTGAAATCTTTGTCCAAACCACCCATTGATTATTTGCTTTTTCCATTAGCAACTGGACAATTTCATACTGTCATTATTTCTGTCTCCTTTGCACTTAAAACTGAATCGATTTTGGATATGAAATTATTAGTTAATTCTTGAATATCTATTTCAAAATTTTTTTTCTCATCGTCAGACACATCAGTTTTTTTAATTTCATGATTAGAATCTTTTCTTATGTTTCGGATTCTTATTTTTGAATTCTCAGATTCATTTCTTACAATTTTGACTAATTCTTTCCTTCTTTCTTCAGTTAAAGGCGGGATACTGACGATTACTGTGTCTCCGTTGTTCATTGGATTAAAACCAAGATTTGCATTAATTATTCCCTTTTCAATTTCTTGCAAAAGATTTTTATCCCACGGTTGTACTATTAAAGATTTTGAATCTGGAGTGTTAATATTTGCCAACTGACCTATTGCAGTTGGATTTCCATAATAGTCAACCATGACACTTTTCAGCATACTAGGATTTGCTTTTCCAGCTCTAATATTTAAAAGCTCATTCTCTAGGTGTTTTAAAGAAGATTGCATTTTATCCTCAGCAAGTTTTATTATAATTTCTAATTTTTCATTCATTTTATAAAAATACTTTAGTTCCAATTTTTTTCCCCTGAACAACTCTTTTCAAGTTGTCTTTTATATTCATGTCAAAAACAATAATGGGTAAATTATTTTCTTTACTTAATGTAAATGCTGTAGTGTCCATAATTTTTAAATTCAATCTTAGGGCTTCTTCAAAGGATAGACTGTCTAATTTAATTGCTTTATTATTTATTTCAGGATCTTCGGTATAAATTCCATCAACTCTAGTTCCTTTTAAAATTACATCTGCATCAATTTCAATAGCTCTCAAAACAGCGGCTGAATCAGTAGTAAAAAAAGGATTACCTGTGCCTGCGCTAAAAATTACGACTCTATTTTTCTCTAAATGCCGTACCGCTCTCCTTTTGATGTAAGGCTCTGCAATAGCCTCAATGTTAATGGCTGTTTGAAGTCTGGTAGGAACCTGTATGTTTTCAAGTGCACTCTGCAGTGCTAGACCATTTATGATTGTAGCAAGCATCCCCATATAATCTCCTTGAACTCTGTCTACCCCTTCACTTGACCCGGATACACCTCTAAAAATATTTCCTCCTCCAATAACAATTGCAATTTGAATTTTACTTTTTTGTAGGTTTTTGATTTCTAAAGCATAGTCATTAATCCTATTTGAATCAATTCCATAAGCTTTTTTGCCCATTAGAGCTTCCCCGCTTAACTTGAGTAAAATACGATTATACTTCATATTTAATTTTTATCAAAAATATGAAAAATATAGCAAGGTGTTTTTTATTTTATTTTTTAAAAATTAAATACTACAATTTAAAATTTTTTCAAAATAATCGATACTCATTGCATCTTTTAAGGAATACTCACCTATTTTTTCTCTACAAAGTGATGTTAAATGTGCACCAGATTTAAGAGATATTCCAATGTCATGTACAAGAGATCTAATGTAAGTACCTTTGGTACACTCAACCATAAATTTTATTTCAGGAAAATTTTGGATATCTAAGTCCAATTTTCTGATTTCTATTTCTCTTTTAGGAATTAAAACTTTTTCATTATTTCTTGCGTACTCATATAATCTTTTACCGTCTTTTTTTATTGCTGAAAAAATAGGAGGAGTTTGATTAGTAATCCCCAAAAATTTTTTTTTAACTTCATTTAATTCTTTTGAAGAAATATGATCGATATTGTAAATCTTATTAATTGGTGTTTCTAAATCATAAGATTCTGTAGTAGAACCTAATACAAAAGTTCCAACATATGTCTTATCAAGATTTTGATAATTAATAATTTGTTTTGTTTTTTTTCCGGAAACGATAATCATCAATCCTTTAGCAAGTGGGTCAAGTGTCCCTGCGTGCCCAACCTTGACACTTTTTAAATTAAATTTTTTCTTAATCAACCATCTTATTTTATTTACTAACTGAAAAGATGTCCAGTTATATGGTTTGTTAATTAAAAGAACAGAGCCATTTATAAATTTGTCCCTTGAATAGTAATTTTTAACCAAAACTTAAAGTGATAATTCCAACTATTATACAATAAAATGAAAAATATTTTAATTTAAAATTTTCAACTATATGAAGCATCCATTTGCAGGCTATTATTCCAGTTAAAAATGCTCCAAAAAAACCTATAAATAATATTGAAAAATCAATATTAAAATCAAAAGTTTCTTGATCAATAATACTTTTAATTACACTTCCAATAATTAATGGTATTACCATTAAAAATGAAAAGGTTGATGCTTCAGTTCTTTTAATGCCAAGCAGGATAGAAGTTGAAATAGTAATACCACTTCTTGAAATTCCTGGAATAATTCCTATTGCTTGTGAAACTCCAACTAATAGCGCTCGGATTGAATTAAGTTCTTTTTGACCTTCCTTACAATTATCCGCTATTAAAAGAATAATAGAATTTAATAAGAGCATTAAACCAATCAAAAAAATATTTCCAGAAAATAAGAGTTTAATAATTTGCTCTAAAAAAAAACCTACTATTACTGCTGGAATCATTGATATAAGTATGAGATATAAAAAATTATGTGCATTATTTAATTCAGTTTTAATTGCATTAAATAATAGGTATTTTATTTTTTTTTTAAAAATTATTATTGTGCTGAGGCAAGTTGCAAAATGTAGGGTGATTGTTAATATAAAATTATCTTCACTTTCAATTAAAAAATTAAAAAAGTGATTTATAATTTGTAAATGTCCACTTGAAGATATTGGTAGAAACTCAGTTAAACCTTGAATTATTCCAAGTAATAAGGAAAAAATATAATTCATTACTTTCTTTTACCGTAAATTATAGAAAATAATGCTAATGCAAAACCTAAAATAACTAAAAGTGGCGCTAAACGAATTCTTTTAAAATTATAAATTTCGTTATTGAAAATTAATGGATTTTGACTTCCTCCTCCAGACATTATGAAGTAGCCTAGTGAGATTATGAATATTGAAAATATAAGAATTATATAATTTTTTCTTCCAAAAATAATTTTCTTTTTATGATTCATAACTTATTGACTGTTTAATTAACCTCATCAGTTTTTAGATTCAAAAAACGTTCAGTTGCAAAAAATGAACTTATACCTGTAATCATAAAACTTAAAATACTAATTATAAAAAAAACAATAATTATTTCGTAAGGATTTTTACCTAATTCTAATTCGGGATATTTAATATTCATAAAATAAATCATAAATGAAAGTGATAAAATAGCAATAAATGTTCCATAAAATCCAAGTATTAAATATTTAATCAAAAATGGTTTTCTAATAAACTTTTTTGTTGCACCTACAAGTTGCATTGTTTTGATTATTAGCCTTTTAGAATAAATAGAAATCCTTATAGAACTATTTATTAAAATAATAGCAATTAAAAGTAAAGTTATTGTTGTAGCCAATAAACCTTGTGATATTTTTTTAATATTTTTATCTAAGATTTCAATTAAAGGAACATCATAATATACTTCATCAACATAGTTTTCATTTTCCAATGAAATTTTGAGTTTTTCCAAAAATGAAGGTGACACATATTCAGATAAGAATCTAACCTCAACTGAATTTAGTAATGGATTATATCCCAAAAATTCAATAAAATCTTCGCCAATAGATTCAGCATGGATCTCAGCAGCCTTTTCCTTAGAAATATATTTTACACTTTTTGTCTCTTTCTTTAATTTCAAACTCTTCTGCAATTGTTTTATTTGAATTGGCTTTGTTAATTCGTTAATATAAATTGTAAATGAAATTTGTTCTTTAAAATGTGATTCTATTTTCTGAGAATTAATTAGTAAAATTCCCAAAACACCTAAAATAAAAATCACAAGAGATATGCTTAAAGAAACAGAAAAATAAGAAGAAATTAATCTAGATTTTTGATATTCAGATTTAGTGATCATTTTAAAATTTCGTTTAAACAAAATTAATAAACCATATTCAAAAAAATCTTCTTAAGATTAATAAACTTTTTTCATAAGTATCTTTACTATATTTTTGTTAAAAAAGTAATTTATTTTGAAATACAACTTTTTTAAAATTGAAAAGAAATGGCAGAAGTATTGGCTTGATAACAAAACTTTTAAAGCTGATAATAATTCAGAAAAACCTAAATATTACGTGTTAGATATGTTCCCATATCCATCCGGTTCTGGGCTTCATGTCGGTCATCCTCTAGGTTATATAGCATCTGATATAGTTTCTAGATTCAAAAGAAGTAAAGGTTATAATGTTCTTCATCCTATGGGATTTGACTCATTTGGTTTACCTGCTGAGCAATATGCTGTCAAAACAGGACAGCACCCAAAAAAAACTACAGAAGAGAATGTTGTCAGATTTAAAGATCAATTGGGTAAATTAGGTTTATCATTTGATTGGGATAGAGAAATTAAAACAAGTGATAGTAGCTATTATCGTTGGACTCAGTGGATTTTTTTAAAATTATTCAACAGTTATTATGATCATGGACTTAATAAAGCTCAACCCGTAGAGAAATTAAAAATTCCAAAAAACCTGAATGAAAAAGAAATAGAGTCTTTTATAGATTCTAAAAGGTTAGCGTATGTTGACACAATTGATGTTAATTGGTGTGAGGAGCTGGGAACTGTACTTGCGAATGAAGAGGTTATTGGTGGTTTAAGTGAAAGAGGGGGATTCCCTGTCATTAAAAGACCAATGAAACAATGGGTCATGAGAATAACAGATTATGCAGATAGATTACTTGATGATTTATCTGAATTGGACTGGCCTGAATCTATAAAATTATCTCAAAAAAACTGGATTGGAAAGTCTGAGGGAGCTGAAATAAAGTTTTCAATAGATAATAATTTTATTGAGGTATTTACAACTAGGCCAGATACAATTTTTGGTGCAACATATTTAGTATTAGCACCCGAGCATCCTTTAATAAATCAAATTACTACAGATGAATATAGAAAATCAATAAGTGAATATATTGAACAGGCTTCAAAAAAAAGTGATTTGGAGAGGCAAGAAAATGAAAAAAATAAAACAGGTGTTTTCACTGGATCTTTTGCTTTAAATCCTATTTCAAATGAAAAAATCCCCGTATGGATATCCGATTACGTTCTTTTTTCGTATGGGACTGGTGCTATAATGGCAGTACCTGCACATGATGAAAGAGATAATGAGTTTGCAAAAAAATTTAATCTTAAAATAATTAAAGTAATTGATGGTGGCAACAAAGATGAGTGTTACACTGGAAATGGGTCTTTAATAAATTGTGGAGAATATGACGGAATTGATAATGTAAAATTCAAATCCATTGTAGTTGAAAAGTTAGAAAGTAAAAATAAAGGAACTAAAACAACCAATTATAAATTAAGAGATTGGATCTTTACACGTCAAAGATATTGGGGTGAGCCAATTCCAATAATTTACGATGGAAATAAAAAGAAACCTCTTGAATTTGATGATTTACCTCTTGAATTACCCGAAGTTGAAAGCTATTTGCCAACAAATGATGGTTTGTCTCCATTGTCAAGGAATAATGATTGGGTTAACATTTCAATTAATGGTAAGAATTATTTGAGAGAAACTAATACGATGCCACAATGGGCAGGATCATGTTGGTATTTTTTAAGATTTATTGACCCGGATAATAATAATGAGTTTGCAAATAAAGATCTAATTAAATATTGGATGCCAGTCGATCTGTACATTGGAGGTGCAGAACATGCTGTTCTTCATTTGTTATATGCAAGGTTTTGGCATAAAGTTCTATTTGACTTAGATTATGTCAGTACTACTGAACCATTTAAAAAGCTTGTTAATCAAGGAATGATTTTAGGAAATAGTGCTTTTGCCCATAGAATCAAAAACACTAATGATTTCATTTCATTTGACATGATTAAAGACGAAAAGACACAAAAAATTCATGTTGACATAACCTTCGTCGATGAAAAAAATAGACTAAATATTGAGAGATTAAAACAAAATAATCCTGAATTTAACGATGTAAATTTCATAAAAGGTGAATCGTTTTATGTTTCAAGAGATATTGAAAAAATGTCAAAATCTAGATACAATGTAATCAGTCCAGATGATATTTGTGAAAGGTATGGTGCCGACACTTTAAGAATGTATGAGATGTTTCTTGGGCCCATAGATCAGTCTAAGCCATGGAATACAGCTGGAATTTCAGGAGTCTTTTCTTTTTTGAATAAGTTTTGGAATTTATTTCATAGAAATGAAAAATTTTATGTTAGTGATGATCAACCCAGCGGTGAAGTTTTAAAAATTTATCACAAAACCGTAAAAAAGGTTGTTAATGATATTGATAAATTTTCATTCAACACTTGTATAAGTTCATTAATGATATGTGTTAATGAACTAAAATCACAAAACTGTAAATCAAAAAAAATATTAGAACCATTATTAATTTTAATTTCCCCTTTTGCTCCACATTTATCTGAAGAGTTGTGGGAATTAATGGGGAATAAAAAATCAATATCTGCTGAGCCCTATCCCGTACATGATAATAAGTATCTAGAAGAAAGTTTTTTTGATTATCCTATTTCATTTAATGGCAAAAGGAGATTCAATAGAAAGTTCAATTTGGATTTAAATGAAAAAGAAATTGAGAAACAAATTCTATCAGATAAAAAAGCAGATAAATATTTGAATGACAAATCAGTTAAAAAGGTTATAATAATAAAAAACAAAATTATAAATATTGTATTCTAAATCCTTATTTGTCTTGAAATCTGTTGATTTAGTGATATAAATGTTTCCGTTCTTGAAACCCCTTTTATTGCTTGAATTTTTTCATTTAAAAGTTTCATCAAGTGTTGATTATCTTTACAATAAATTTTGACTAATATGCTCCAATCTCCAGTAGTGTAGTGACACTCCGTTATTTCCTCAATTGCTTTTAGTTTTTTTATTGCAAAATTTACATCAATTGCTTTTTCTAAATATATACCAATAAATGCAAGAGTGGTGAATCCTACTTTTTTTGGATCGATGTTGATTTGTGAGCCAGTAAAAATTTTTTTGTTCTCAAGTTTTTTAATTCTTTTGTGAATAGCTGCACCGGATATTCCGATTTGTCCTGACAACTCTGCTATAGGAATTTTTGCATTTTTACTTAAAAAATTAATAATTTTAAAGTCTATTGAGTCCATTAAATAGTAGTCTATTTTTAATTTAATTGCAAAGTAGGAAATTTAACTTTAAAATAAATTTGGATTATCCCAATTTTAAAATATAATTAATTAAGTCTTTTTATATATTTCTCAATGGCCATTGTCATTGATGGAGATTCTTTAGTTGGTGCTTTAATATCAACTCTTAGGTTTGCATTGTCGGCAGCTTCTACAGTGGTATTCCCAAAAACTGCGATTTTAGTTTTATTTTGCTTGAAATCAGGGAAATTTTTAAATAATGATTCTATACCTGAAGGACTAAAAAAAACTAATATATCATAATAAACGTCTCTAAGATCTGAAAGATCACTAGTTACAGTTTTAAAAAGTTGAGCACGTGTCCAATCAATATTTATATTATTCAAAAATTCAATTGTATCAGGATTTAGAATATCAGAAGAAGGCAACAAGAATTTATCAGTTTTAAATTTATTGAACATTGGCTCAAGATCCATAAGATTTTTTTCACCAACGTAAATCTTCCTTTTTCTATAAACAACATACTTTTGTAAGTAATATGCAACTGCTTCTGATTGGCAAAAATACTTCGTAGAGTCAGGCACTTTGAAACGCATTTCTTCTGATAATCTAAAAAAGTGATCGACAGAATTTCTGCTAGTAAATATTATAGAATTAAAATGATTAAAGTCAATTTTTTGCTTTCTAACATCTCTACTTTTTAAACCCTCGACATGTATAAATGGTCTAAAATCAATTTTTAAATTATGCTTTTCTTTTAATCTTATATAGGGAGACTTTTCACTGTTAGGTTTGGGTTGAGAAACTAATATGGTTTTAATTTTGTTCATCTAAATATATTTTATAAACCAATAAATAAAAACCCAAGGGGTACTTTTGAGAGTGCAAAGATACAAAATAAAATAAAACTTCCCTTTGTTTAGGTCTCTTAAAAAATTGTAAATAATAACAATACTATATAAATAGTAAAGCACCAAGACACAAAAAAAAGTTATTTTAAGAAAAAAAAAAGTGTTATAAAAATAAAAATGATGAATAGTTAAAATTGTAAAAATAAAAATTGAAATTCTGAAAAGAAATCTTAAATTATTGAAACTGTAAGCCAAAGTTTGTCTTCTAACCCTTAACAAGCTTCCTAAGAAGGAACATGTAAAATAACTAATAAATCCAATCGAGAGCAAAAATGAGAACAAAATCAAAAATTCAAACAAAATCATCTTTATTAAATTAAAATAGTCTAAAATAAAAATCAAAAAAAGAGATACGTTAACAATAGAAAAAATAAGAATACTAACCCCAAAAGATCTATTAAAAAAAAAATTATTTCCGTAATTGTTAAAATAAACAGAAGGATCAATTGATTTAAAAAATGATGTGAATTTTCTGTCATATCTCCATTTAGTATAGCTCAACAAAATCAAATTTGAAAATATCAAAATTGAAACCCAATCATTATGAAACTTATTAAGAATAATCCAATCCATTATCTAAATTAAAAAATAATTAAATTAAATTTCTGATTTAAAGAAATAACCTAAACCACTATATTTATAAAATTTTACAATGAATGTCAAACACGCTAGTAGTAATACCTACTTTTAATGAAAGGGAAAATATAAATCCTTTATTAAAGGGAATTTTTTCTCTAAAAATATTTGTTGATGTTTTAATATTAGATGACAACTCTCCTGATGGTACTAAAAATATTGTACTTGAAAATAAAAAAAAATATAGAGAACGCTTACATCTTATTAACAGAGAGAAAAAACAGGGATTAGGTAAAGCTTATATTGAAGGCTTTAAATGGGCAATAAAAAAAAAATATAAAAAAATAATTCAAATGGATGCAGATCTTTCACATCCACCAGAAAAGCTAGTTAACATAGTTAATGAACTTGACTTTTATGATTATGTGATTGGATCAAGATACATAAATGGTATAAGGGTATTAAATTGGCCACTAAATAGAATTATCCTTTCAATTGGTGCATCTTGGTATGTGAAATTAATCACTGGATTACCTATAAAAGACCCAACTGCTGGATTTGTTGGTTATAATCGGTCTTCTTTATTATCACTAAATTTAAATAAAGTTATGTTTGTTGGATATGCTTTTCAAATTGAAATGAAATTCAAACTTTGGAACCTAGGATATAATTTCAAAGAAATTCCAATAACATTCAAAAATCGAACTCATGGCGAATCCAAAATGAATAGTTCCATAATTTCAGAAGCGATATTTGGTGTTATTATTATCAAATTTAAAAGCCTATTTAAAAAATGATAAAATCTACTCTAATTAAAAATGTAAATATTGTAAACGAAGGAAAAGTATTCAAAGGTGATATAAGAATAAAACAAGAAAAAATATCTTTGATTGCTCCTTTTATACCCATATCACAAGACGAACATTTAGTTGAAGGAAATAATAAATATCTTATTCCGGGACTTATTGATGATCAAGTTCACTTTAGGGAACCAGGATTAACACATAAAGGTGACATCTATTCTGAATCAAGAGCTGCAGTTGCTGGAGGTATTACTTCGTTTATTGAGATGCCAAATACAAAGCCTCAGACTACGACAATGAAAAAGATTGAGCAAAAACTTGAAATAGCTAGTAGAAATTCTGTTGCTAATTATGGATTTATGTTCGGTGGAACTAATTCAAATTTAGATGAAATAAAAAAAATAGATGAAAATAAAGTGGCTGGTTTAAAATTGTTTCTTGGCTCTTCAACAGGTAATATGCTTGTAAATAAAAAAGAAGTAATCAAAGAAATTTTTAAAAGTTCAAAATTGGTAATATCTGTCCATTGTGAAGATGAATCAATCATAAGAAAAAATCTAAATATTTATTTAGGGATGTATGGTAAAAATATACCGTTTAGATTTCATCCAAAAATTAGAAGTTCTGAAGCATGTTTTAAATCATCTTCAGAGGCAGTAAACCTTGCTCTTGAAACCGGAGCAAGGCTTCATGTTTTTCATATATCAACTGGAAATGAAACAAAACTATTTTCAAAAATTCCAATTGAAGAAAAACAAATAACTTCGGAGGTCTGTACCCATCATCTTTGGTTTTCAGATAAAGATTACGAAAGTAAAGGGAGTAAAATAAAATGGAATCCCGCGATAAAATCGAAGGAAGACAGAAACGCGCTATGGGAAGCCCTTAACGAGGATAGAATAGATGTTTACGCCACCGATCATGCACCTCATACAATAAACGAAAAAAAACTTCCATACACAGAGTCCCCCTCAGGCGGTCCATTAGTTCAGCACGGATTACTTGCGATGTTAGATTCTGTTAATAAAGGTAAGATTAGTTTGGAAAAATTTGTAGAAAAGGCCTCTCACAATCCAGCAAAAATTTTTAAGATTAAAAAAAGAGGTTTTTTAAAAGAAAATTTTTATGCTGATATGGTTTTAATTGATTTAAAAGGTAAAACAAAAGTGACAAAAAATAATATTATGTATAAATGTGGTTGGTCACCCTTCGAGGGATATCTTTTTAATTCTTCAATTTTAAAAACCTGGGTTAATGGAAAGTTATTATATGACAAAGGCAAAATTATTGAAAGTGGGCCGGCGAAAAAACTTGAATATACAAGATGAATAAGTTCTGTTTTTGTTTTTTACTTAAATTAATTTTTTTTACATCATGTCAAAATAGTAAAGAAGATAGTATTATTCCTCAAGATAAGATGGTAAGTATGTTATTCGATTTAACTATAATTAAATCAATCAATAATTTAAATTATGAGGAAAATCAATTAATTATTTCCCCGGAGGACTTTTTTATTTTACAGAAATATAACGTAGACAGCTTAAATTGGGAAACAAACAAGAAGTATTATTCTAAAAGACCAAAATTGTTAGCATTAATTTACGGAAGGGTTCAGGACTCTATAGAAAAAAAAATTGATAGTTTGAAAAATTTAAAAAAGAGGTAAATCATAAATTTCAGCACCTATCTAAGTAGGGATATATCTCTGAATAATGAAAGTTTTTTAAATATTTGTGAATTTTACTTCCATTATAATAATTTTTATTGCAAAGACTTTTTATTAGAGCTCTACTAAAAAATTTATTCCTGACTCTAAGATGGCACAAAAAACTTTCAATAAACCAAATCAGGTATAAAATCGATTTATGTAATCTGATGGAGTAATTTTTATTTTTTGCTGAAATATAGTTCACAAAATCTTTGAATGGTATATTTTCAGAAACTAAAATAAACCTTTCATTTATAACCTTTTCCTCCATTAATTTCATAGTTACCTTTACCACGTCCTCAACTGTAACAAAACCACTTACTCCTGATGTATAAAAATTGAATTTATTTTTAATTATTTTTTGAATCTGAGAATTATTTAAATTATTTCCAATTATTATTCCTGGATTTACAATTATGACTGGAACTCCTTCTTGAGAGGCTCTCCATACCTCCATTTCTGAACCATGCTTAGAGTAAGAATAGGGTGTTTTGTCAATTTCTGGATCCCATTCAGTTTCTTCGGTGACCTCTTCACTCGTGCCTTCACCAATAGCAGCTATTGAACTAATAAAACAAAGTTTTTTAATTTTATTATTTATACAATTATCAACTATGTAGGTAGTTCCTGTAATGTTAACCAAATTTAAGTAATTGGTTTTATATAACGCCATTGAGACGTATGCTGCACAATGATATACTTCAACAACTTTATCAAATAGATCTTGAACTTCTGAAAAATTTGTGATATCAGCTTTTCTCCAAATAATTTTATTAAAATTTTCTTCTTTATTATTTGCAATAAAAAAACTTCTTGTTTCATCAAGTTTTTTTTCTCTCCTAAATTGACCAATTATGCTGTCCCTTTTTTTTGATAATGACAAGATTAAATTTCTTCCTACGAAACCAGTTGCTCCAGTAACTAAAATCATATTTAAAATTACTCTTTTTTGATAATGTCTTTTGCAGTTCCGCATAGAAATTTATATTTGTCAATAACTTAAACTCAATGGGGAATAGTTTTATAGATGAATTGGAATGGAGGGGTATGTTACACCAATCTACCCCTGGCGTTGATAAACATTTAAGTGAATCACCACGAATTGGATATATTGGATTTGACCCTACATCAGATTCAATGCATATAGGCAATCTAGTTCAGATTATGATTTTAATTCATTTTCAACGTCATGGTCACAAACCAATTGCACTAATTGGAGGAGCTACAGGAATGATTGGAGATCCGTCAGGTAAGTCCAATGAAAGAAAATTATTAGATCAAAATAAACTAAAAAACAATTCTTTGGCACTGAAAAATCAATTTTTGAAATTTCTTGATTTTTCCAAAAAGCGTATAAACTCAGCAGAGATGATTAATAATTTTGATTGGATGAAAGAGTTTAGTTTAGTAGATTTCTCTAGAGAAGTCGGAAAGCATATAACGGTCAATTACATGATGTCTAAAGAATCAGTAAAAAAAAGAATTAGTGATGAATCTTCAGAAGGAATGTCTTTTACAGAGTTTACATATCAGTTAATTCAGGGGTATGACTTTTTAGAGCTATTGAAAAGTAAAAAATGTACTATTCAAATTGGTGGCAGTGACCAATGGGGTAATATCACTACTGGTATAGAACTAATTAGAAAAAAATTGTCAAAAAAAGTTTATTCAATAACATGTCCATTGATGACAAAATCAGATGGGAGTAAATTTGGAAAAACCGAAGAAGGCAACATATGGCTAGATAAAGCAAAAACCTCTCCTTATAAATTTTACCAATATTGGTTTAACTTGTCAGATGAAGATGCAGAAAAATATATTAAAATTTTTATTCTTCAAAATAAAAATCAGATTCTAGAATTAATAGAAAAACATAAAAAGAATCCCCACGAAAGAATACTACAGAATAAAATCGCTGACGAAGTTACTTTAATGGTTCATTCAAAAAAAGATCTAGAAAATGCAAAATTTGCCTCTAAAATTTTATTTGGTAAATCTACAAAAAAAGATTTGTCATCTCTAGACAAAGAGACGTTTTACGAGGTTTTTGATGGTGTTCCAAAGGTTAAAATTAAAAAGACTTCTTTAAAGAAAGGACTAAGCATAGTTGAAGCACTTTCAGTGAGAGGTTCTATTTTAAATTCTTTAAGTGAAGCTAGAAGGGCACTGAGAGAAAACTCAGTATATATTAATAAGTCTCGAGTTGATGAAAATAAAATCCTTGTCACCGATGATTTAATAATTGAGGGGGTAATTCTGGTTCAAAGAGGTAAGAAAAGATATTTAATTTTAGATTTTACTGATTAAATAGAAGATTACAACCTCTTATATCTGAACTATTAACCCTCCCAAGAACCTCGTACGAAAAATCATTCAAACTTCTTCCAATATCGTCCGTTGATATAAATGAACATGAATCTTGGTTTGCTAAATCAATAATATTTAATCTCCCAACTTTACCTTTTGTTGTCCTTTTAAAAGGGTTATTCAATTCATAAGTAAATACTTTCATCCACGGAGGGTTTTTAAAAACTCCATTTTTAACAGAATATGCTTGAGAAAGTAACTCCGTCATTCCATATTCACTGTGGATAGAATTTACTCCAAAAAAATCTTTAAGTTTTTGATGAATTTCTTTACGTGTTAAATCACTTGGAAGATTCTTCATGCCTCCTGTTTCCATAATGATAGTATGATTTAATTTTTTTGGGAATAATTTACCAAAGCTAAATAAAGAGGGCACTATACCTATCAAAATAGTTTTTCTCTTATTTTTTTCTAAAAAATCAATTGTTTTAGATAATTTTTTATAATCATATAAATAAAAGCCACTCTCTTTTTTTTTTGTTTCATTTATCAATTCGTTCATCATAAAAATAAGGGATGAATTTTTTTGTTTTAAGTAAGATGGAAGAAGTGCAAGTATTGTTAAATTTTTTAATGGACCGTAAAAACTTTCGAAACATCTATAAAAACTCTCTTTATAATTTTCAATTTTATTTAAACAATGAGTTGAAAGGTTTTTAGAAGTGGTTCCGCTAGATTTAAAAAATAATTTTGATTTACCCTTGAATGATTTTATTTTCTTATTTTTAAAAAAAATTATTGGTAAATAAGGGATTTCCTCAACATAATGAATATTATTCAAATTATAACCAATTAAATCGCAATATTTCTTATAAATAAAATTATTTCTATATTGAAAAATAAAAGTCTTTATTGCAAAATCATTGAATTCTTCTTTAGTTTTAATTTCAAAAAATTTTTTACCTTTTTTCATCAAACATAATTTAAGTTAAAGTTATCACTTTATTAAATTTCATGATTATCAACTAATTAAGTATTCTTTATTTTAACTTTGATAAAATGAAAAAAAAAGAAATCAAAATTTTGATAGTTGACGATGAGCCAGATATAATAGAAATCCTCAGGTTCAATTTGGAAAATGAAGGGTATAAAGTTTTATCTGCCGAAAATGGTAAAGAGGCTTTAAAATTGGCTGATCACCACATACCTAATTTGATTATTTTAGATTTAATGATGCCAATAATGGACGGTATTGAAGCATGTGAACGCCTAAGAATGGATAAAAAATATAATAACACCTTAATTATGTTTTTAAGTGCTAGAGGGGAAGATTATTCTCAGGTAGCAGCATTTGAATCTGGAGCTGATGATTATGTTACAAAGCCCATTAAGCCTAGAATTCTCAATTCAAAAGTAAAAGCCCTCTTAAGACGTTTTAAAAATGACTTTGACCAAATTTTATCTTACAAAAATATTGTTATAGATAGTGAAAAGTATATTGTTGAGGTAGATGGTAAAACAATTAATTTACCAAGAAAAGAATTTGAATTGTTATTTCTTTTAGCAAGCAGACCAGGTAAAGTTTTTAAAAGAGAAAAAATAATGGAATCTGTTTGGGGTTCAGATGTTGTTGTAGGTGACAGAACTATAGATGTTCATGTAAGAAAGTTAAGGGAAAAAATAGGAGTGGACCTTTTAAAAACAATTAAAGGTGTAGGTTACCAATTTATCATAAATGATTAAATAAAAATGTTTAAGAAATACAATGTTGCAATAAAATCATCGTTATTTATTGTTTTAGTTTTTTCAGTATTAATTTTCACTTCAATTTATTTATACTCTGGTTCTTTGAGAATTATTTTTGACTCGTTTCATTTAATTTTACCAGTGTTTATTTTACTTTTCTCATGTTGCTTTTTTATTATTCATATAAGGGTGGAAAACTTTATATATTCAAAAGTAAAATCAATATATGAAGATTTATTGCCTAAAGGACTCCCAATTGCTGAAGATTCCTTGAAAAAAGATATTCAAATAATAACAAATAGTATTCAAAAATTTGCTAAGGATAGCAAGTTGGAAATTCAACTTTTAAAGGATAAGGAAAACTATAGAAAGGAATTTATAGGAAATCTTGCTCATGAACTAAAAACCCCTTTTTTTACAGCTCAAGGATATATTCTAACTCTTCTAGAAGGAAAGGTAAAAGACAGGAAACTTATCCAAAAATATCTTGAAAAAGCGTCTAATGCCACCGACAGACTTGGTTTTATAATTCAAGATGTTGATTTAATTACTCAGTTTGAAACTGGAATAACAAATTTAAAGATTGAGAGATTTGATCTTTGTGATTTAATTAGAGATCTGGTCGATTCTTTTGAAATGAAAATGAAACAAAAAGGCCTTGAAATCACTTATGAATTTGGTAATGATAAATCAATTTTTGTAAACGCTGATAATTTAAGGATTACTCAAGTTATGTCAAATCTGATTGAAAACTCCTTAAAATATGGAGTTGAAAATGGTACAATAGAAATAGTAACAAAAAACTTAAGTAAAGAAAAAGTTCTTGTAAGGGTAATTGATAATGGTCAAGGTATTTCGGAAGAGGATCTTCCAAGAGTTTTTGAACGGTTTTACAGAGTTGATAAAACAAGAAATAGACAAGAAGGAGGATCTGGATTGGGATTAGCAATTGTAAAGCACATAGTAGAGGCTCACAACGAAATAGTTTACGTTGAAAGCTCTTTAAATGTTGGTTCTGAATTCTCATTCACATTAACAAAAAGTTATTGAATTGTTATTTTAAAGATGGGAAGTAAAAATAAACTCAAAAAGTTTCAAGAGAACAACTCTTTTAAAAATGTAATTCAGCCAAACATAAAAGAAGTTATCAGAAAAAATCACCTTTTGAGAGGCAATTGGCGCAAGGTTTTTTTTAAAAACAATAATCCTATATATCTTGAATTGGGATGTGGAAAAGGGGAATACTCAACATTTCTAGCAAAAAAATATCCAGATAAAAATTTTGTAGGGATTGATATTAAGGGTGCTCGCTTTTGGCACGGAGCAAAGCTATCTCAAGAAAATAATTTAGAAAATATATGTTTCTTAAGAATAAAAATTGAACATTTAGAAAAATTTTTTGCTGACTCTGAGATAGAGGAGATATGGATCACTTTTCCAGATCCACAATTTAAATTTAATAGGACTAAGCATAGGCTAACAAATTCAAAATTTTTAAAAATTTACAATTCAATTTTGAAACCAAACGGTCTTGTTCATTTAAAAACAGATAGTGATTTTATGTTTGGTTATAGTCTAGGGATTATTGAAGGCAAAGATTTAAAAATAAAATATGCCCACCACGATGTTTACAATAACAAATCTTCACCTGAAATTTCTAGACAAGTGCAAACTTATTATGAGAAAATGTTTTTGAAGGAGTCTAAAAAAATTAAATTTTTATCCTTTACCTTTAGGTAAATGTTTTTCGAAAAAGTATATAATGTGGTTAAAAAAATTCCTGTTGGAAAAGTTACCACCTACGGTGCAATAGCTAGACACATTGGCTCCCCTAATAGTTCTAGGATGGTTGGCTGGGCCATGAATGCTTCGCATCAAAAATCTGATGTGCCCTCTCATAGAGTTGTAAACAGGATTGGCTTGCTTTCAGGAAAACACCATTTTTATGGCTCTGATTTAATGAAACAATTATTAGAAAATGAAGGTGTAAATATTGAAAATGATAAAGTTATTGATTTTGAAGAAGTTTTTTGGGATCCAAACGATATGAATGATAACATAAAATCAAATCTAAAAGTATAAATGAATAAAATAGAAATAACAAGCATTCTTGAGAAAATCATAACACCCTCTCAAATTAGGAATATAAATATTTTTGGGAATGAAGTCGTTATAGATTTAAATATTGATAACCCATCATTACATGCAAAAAAAAAATTAGAAAAAAGTATTATAAATTCTTTCGATAAAAATCATAAAATCGTCGTCAATTTCAATGTAGAAAAAAAGGAAATAGCATCGAACAATAAAAAAAATGAATTAGTTGGAATCGACAACGTTATTGCAATTTCATCTGGAAAAGGAGGAGTTGGTAAATCCACAATAACGTCTAATTTGGCAACATCATTATCTAAAATGGGTTTTAAAGTTGGAATTTTGGATTCAGACATATACGGACCATCTATCCCTACAATGTTTGATGTAGAGTCTTCTCGACCAGCTTCAGTTAAAATTGATAATAGATCTATGATAGAACCAATAGAGAATTATGGAGTTAAAATTCTCTCTATTGGATTTTTTACTGAACCCAACCAGGCTGTCATTTGGAGAGGTCCAATGGCATCAAAAGCATTGAATCAAATGATTTTTGACACGAATTGGGGAGAACTTGATTTTTTATTGGTCGACTTACCACCCGGAACGGGTGATATTCATTTAAGTATTGTACAATCAATCCCATTAAATGGAGCGATAGTTGTTTCAACTCCACAAAAAGTTGCACTTGCAGACGCTAAAAGAGGAATTTCAATGTTTAACCAAAAAAATATTGAAGTTCCGGTTCTAGGATTAATTGAAAATATGGCTTACTTTGTACCTGAAGATATGCCTGAAAAAAAGTATTTTATATTTGGCAAAGACGGTGTAAAAAATTTAGCCGATGATAGCAATGTCCCTTTTTTAGGTTTGGTACCGCTTTTTAAAAGTATCAGAGAAGCTTCTGATTTTGGTCATCCTGCATCCTTACAAGATAATTCGGTTATATCAAAATCTTTTGAAGAAATAGCTAAAAATGTTGTTTCAAGTGTAGTAGAAAGAAATAATCACCTGCCCCCGACTAAAATTGTGAAAATAACTACAATGGCTGGATGTTCAGCAATAAAAAAAAAATAATATGGAACTAAGAAATAAAATTATCCATGCCTTAAATGAGATTAGACCTTTCCTTGCAGCTGACGGTGGAGATATTTCGTTAGTTGAAATACTTGACGAAAAAATTGTAAAAGTAAAACTCCATGGAAACTGTGTTGGATGTTCGGTTAATCAGATGACACTAAAAACAGGTGTCGAGATGACAATTAAAAAATATGCTCCACAGATTGAAAAAGTTTTAAACATAGATGAGGAGTAATTTAACGTCGTATGTTAATTCCTACATCTCTTAAGATGCCTCCTAAAGTTAATTTTTTAATTTTTATTTGTTTTATTTCTTTTTCCTGCAAAGAAAACAGCAAACCTCTTATTATTGGCCACCGAGGTGCTAAAGGACATGTTGCAGAAAACACTATTCCATCAATTAAATACGCAATCGATTTGGGAGCCAACGGTGTTGAGATCGACATATTTAGATGTAAATCTGGAGAGATTGTTGTTTTTCATGATAATAATCTTAAAAAAATCCTAAATGTGAACTTATGTATTGAAGATTTAGACCTAAAAAAAATTAAGTCTTTTCGAATTGAAAATAAATATACTATCCCAACATTAGAAGAAATTTTATCCCTAGAATTAGATGACTTAATTTTAAATATTGAACTTAAAGGGAAAGGAACAGCAATTCCAACAATTGAAATTTTACGAAAGTATTTTAAAAATAAATTAATAAATGAGGAAAACATACTTATTTCGAGTTTTGACTGGGATGAACTTCTTGTTCTCAGATCTAAGTCCCAAAAAATACCGATCGGGGTTTTAATTGATGGAAATCCTTTATTTGCTCTAAAATTTGCTAAGGAAGTTGAGGCTATGTCAATAAACTCAGATTATAAATTTCTAAATAAAAAAAATGTAGATTTGGTTAATGCTGAGGGTTATAAATTATTTCCATATACAGTTAATGATGAAGATGAAATGAAGAAATTAATTTCCATTGGAGTAGATGGTATAATTACCGATTATCCAGACAAATTAAAAAATATTTTAAATTATTTTTAAAATTACAAGTACCTAACTTCTACTTTTGTTATGTATATGGACACATCGATTTTTATTTCAAAAAATTTTAAGCCAAAAGAAGGTAGAATCGCTTGTGAATCCCCTTCAAATATTGCTCTAGTTAAATACTGGGGTAAATATGGACTACAATTCCCTATAAATCCGTCATTAAGTTTTACATTATCAAATTGTAAAACTGAAACTTCAATTGAATATTCACCAAGATTAAAAGGACAGGACAACTTTGATTTTTTATATGACGGAAAAGCTAAAAAATCTTTTGAAAATAAAATTGAAGAATTTTTTGAGAGAATTTCCACTTTTTGTCCATTTTTAAAAAATTTATTTTTAAAAATAAATTCAAAAAACACATTCCCTCATAGTAGTGGAATTGCTTCTTCTGCGTCAGCGTTTTCTTCATTGGCTTTTTGTATTGTTAGTATTGAAAAAAGCTATAATAAGAGAATGACAGAACAAAAATTTTTGAATAAGGTTTCATTTATAGCAAGATTAGGTTCAGGAAGCGGGTCTAGAAGTATTTCTGGGCCTTTGATGATTTGGGGAGAAAATGAATTTTATTCTGGATGTTCCAATTTTTTTGCTGTCAATTATAATAACAAAACACACAAGGTTTTTAAAAATTACCAAAACACAATTTTAATTATTGATGATAAAATCAAAACTTTGAGCAGTTCAGACGGCCATAAAAAGATGACCGATCATCCATTTTTAAATGACAGAAAAAATCAAGCAAAGAAAAATTTAGAAATAATACTCAATGCAATTTCAATCGGGGATTTGGAAGTTTTTATAAAAGTAGTTGAGGAGGAAGCAATGACACTTCATGCTTTAATGATGTCATCTAATCCACCAACGGTTTTAATTAAATCCAAAACTTTAGAAGTAATAGAATTAATAAAAAAATTTAGAGAAGAGGAAAAAGTTCCAGTTTGTTTTACATTGGATGCAGGACCAAATGTACATCTTCTTTATCCAGAGAACTATAGTTTTAAAGTAATAAAATTTATAGAAGAAAAATTGATTTATTATTGTCACAAAAACTCTTTTATAAATGACAGCGTTGGGTTGGGAACTAAATTATTGTAGCTTTAATTAATATGAATAATTCTTTTTTTAGTTCTAAAATTTTACTCTTTGGAGAATATAGCATTGTACTAAATTCTTTTGGATTTGCTATTCCATATAATTTTTATAAAGGATCATTAAAATTAAATGCAGGAAAAAAAAATAAGGATTCCCAAAAGAAAATTTTAGAATTCATAGAATATTTAAAAAAAAAAGTTAAAAATCTTCCAGATTTAGATTGGTTAAGCATTAATAAGGACAAAAAAAATAATATTTTTTTTGAAAGCAATATTCCTCAAGGATATGGATTAGGTAGCAGCGGAGCATTAGTAGCCGCATTCTATGATCGATATGTTAAAGACAAAATATCTTCGGAAGAAAAGTTAACGAAAAATAAATTACAAAAACTCAAAAATATTTTTTCTGAAATGGAGTCCTATTATCACGGAGAGTCATCTGGGATAGACCCCTTAAATTGTTACTTAGGATTACCAATTTTAATCAAGTCTCAAAATGAGATTCAAGTCACAAAAATGCCAGAAGAAAATGCCTTGGGTCATGGAGGTATCTTTATACTCGATTCAGGAACCTCTTCCGATACGTCTTCAATGGTTTCCTTGTTTTTTAAAAAAATGGAAGATGAAAATTTTAATTATATGATGAAGAAACAATTCATCAAGTATTCAAAAACCTGCATTAATGAATTTTTAAATGGAGATATTAATACAATGTTTAATAGCATAAAAATTCTTTCTGAAATTACTCTAAAAAATTTTCAACCAATGATTCCAAAAAAATTTACAAAATTATGGGACGAAGGTATAAGAACAGATAATTACTTTTTTAAATTATGTGGATCAGGAGGAGGAGGTTTTTTATTAGGTTTTACACTTGACTTAGAAAGAACTTTTGAAAATCTAAAGGGTTATAAAAAAGAAATTATTTATAAATTTTAAACTTTGTGAAAGAATTAATAAGATTAAACAAGTTCATTTCTAATTCTGGTTTGTGTTCAAGAAGAGAGGCAGACATGTACATATCTATGGGAGAAGTGAGGGTGAATGATAAAATAATTAATCAATTAGGATATAAAATAAGAAGTGGAGATAAGGTCTATTTTAACGGTCAAGAAATTACTGGACAAAAAAATATCCATATAATTCTGAATAAGCCTAAAGGATATTTATCCACAACAAAGGAGAGTAATCAAAATAGACTGTGCACAGATCTAATTTCAATTAAAAATACTAATAAATTAAAAACTTTATTTTCGTTAGGGAGACCGAATCTCGGTCTGGTTTTTCTTTCAAACGACCTTCAGTTAATTGAAAAATTAAGAAAAAAATCCTCCAAAATAAAAATTATCTACCAAGTGAATTTGAATAAAGAAATATCATCTATTGATATGAATAATATGAAAAAATACATTTTGGGGAAAATATCCAAAAAAATAATGTTGAGAAAAATTGATTATGTTGTTAATAAACCCAAAAATATAATTGGAATCGAAACATCCTTAATCCAGGGGAATTATATTTTAAATTTTTTTAAAAAATTTAACTATAGTGTAATTAAATATGATGTTGTGTCTATTTTAAATTTTAATAAAAAAAATTTAGAACGTGGTAAATGGAGAATTCTAACTAAAAAAGAAATTTCCTTTTTAAAAATGTTTTAATTTTTTCTTGTCCTAAAAATTCATAAATAAAAAATCCAAAGACAACAATATATTCTAATCCTATTAAATAAAAATTCTCCTCCACTTTAGAACTTTGATAAGCAGAATAGGTCAAAAAAATCAAGGCGCTCCATATAATTTGAAAATTGTACTTCGTAAAAAGACCTAAATATAAAATTGTAATTATGTACCAAGGGTGTATAACCATTGATATCAAGTAGAAAATGAATAGTAGTAGAAACATCTTTTCTAAGATTGTTTTTATTTTTTGATTGTTTATACTAAACAATAAGGATAGCATAATTATAGTAGTTAAAAGTGGGGTAATGAATCCAACACTATTAATGATATTGTATCCCTTTATTTTGTAACCTAAATGTCTTATTGCATAATATATACTTCCATTGAATTCAAGATTTGAAAACCATAATTTAACTGTATTGTAAAAGTTTGGCAAATTATTGATCCCAATTGGGAGAAAAAAAATGAAAAACAGTAGTCCAAAAAATAAAATAATGATTTTCAAATTTTCACCTATTTTTTTTTTCTTGATAAGAAAAGGAATAATAATTATTGTAATTAATTTTGTGCCAACAGAAAGAGCAAGGGGAAAAAGAGCAAATAATTTTTTGTTTTCCAAAAATAAAAGGATTCCAAAACCAAAAAAAGTTAACATGAACCCTTCAAAATGTAAATTCCCTGTTAATTCAATAATTACTAGAGGATTTAAAAAGTACCATAAAATTTTTTCTTCTTTAAATTTTAATTTTTTTAATATTCTACATCCTATAAAAAAGTTTAGTATATCTGATACAATTATTAATGACCTCATGGAAATCAAACTGAAGAAAATATCTTTTTTAAACGAAGTTGATAAGAAAAATAAAAATTGATTTATTGGGGGATAAGGACTATAGTTCAGACTATTCAGATTACTCATTTTCCCATATAATTCTCCAAAAATTTTTTTTGTTCCTAAAACCTCCACTTTCTTAATCAATTCCGAAGGTGTATATTCATATGGATTAATATTTTCTCCAATTACAAGTCCATCCCAAATAAATCTGTAAAAATCGTCCGACAACCAAGGATAAGCAAAAAATAATACGAGTCTAAAAGAAACGCCAAAAAAAAGGATTTCAGATAGTGATATTTTTTTTGACACTAAAAAAGTTAATGCAAAACATGAGAAAAAAAGAAAAAAAATAATTTCTGTTTCATGTCTTTCAAAAATATATCCGCTAAAAAAATATATCAAAAGCAGCAAGGAAAAATATAATATTTTATTTAACCCCACCGTATAATTTTCTTAATGAACAAACAAAAATATAGGTATACCCAAAAAATAGAAATAAATGAAAGGGCAAAAATCCAAAGTTTCTATTTGCAAATAAAATTGTAGTAATTATGCTTACCAAAAAATAAAGAGCCAGAAAACCTTCGATTATAAAATAATATGATTTGTATTCATTTGTATATTTTTTTTCTTTCGTATTTCTTTCTCCAGAAGTCAAATTAAATTTTGGTGTTCTTACAAATTCGGATTTTTTCCCTATAAATCCATGTAAAACTGCTACTGAATTTTGAAAAGCAAATGCTCCTGAAACGGAATAAAAAGAAATAAAAATTTTAATGTATTCAAAAAATGAATTGATTTTTTTTTTGTTTATTAATTTGTAAAGTTCCCAGTATACATAGAAGAAAATAATTGTGCTTAGAACAAAAAGCGAAGAAAAATTAAAAAACCAGTTGAATTTATTGGTTACGTTTGACACATAGGAGAGAGGAACACTTAGAAATGATAATAAAAAGACGCTCAGAAAAAGACTACTACTGAAAAGATGAAAAATACAATGCAACTTGGTTACAAATTTTAAATTCCTATTTTTTATAATACTTGGAAAATGCTTTTTAAAATTTTCAGCACCACCTTTATTCCATCTAAATTGTTGAGACTTAATTGCGCTTATTAAAAAAGGAATTTCAGCTGGAGCATTAATTGATTCCATATATTTTATTCTCCAACCTCTCAATTGAGCTCTGTAGCTTAAGTCTAGATCTTCAGTTAATGTATCACTGTTCCAATTACCAGAATTTACAATTGCTTCTTTTCTCCATATCCCTGCCGTACCGTTGAAATTCAAAAAATGACTATTGAAATTTCTCCCTACTTGCTCCAACGTGAAGTGGATATCAAGCGCAAAAGCTTGAATTTTTGTTAGTAGAGAAAAATTTTTGTTTATGTGATTCCATTTTGTTTGAACAGCTCCAATTTTTGGATCATTGAATCCACAAATTGTTTTTTTTAGCCAATCACTTCTTGGGATAAAGTCTGCATCAAAAATTGCAATGTAATTACCTTTTGCAAGTTTGAGACCATACTTCAAAGCTCCCGCTTTATATCCATCCCTGTTTTTTCTAATTATATGTATTATTCTAAGATTAGTTTTAACCTTTAATTTAGAAATTAAATTTTTGACGTAAATAGTTGAATTATCATCTGAATCGTCCAAAACTTGTATTTCAATTTTATCGCTTGGATAATCTAAATTAACGACAGCATCTAATAATCTATTTATTACATTTTGTTCATTGTAAATTGGTAATTGAACTGTTACAAATGGAGATTTTTTAAATTTTGTTAAAAGTTTATTCTTTGCCTTAGTTTTACACCTTTTGTAATTTAAAAATAAGTCAAGTTGTATAAGACTAAAAAAAAATATTGACATAGAGCAAACTGAATAAATAACTATAAAAAAAATCGTTAAAAAATTCATTATCGTCATAATCCAACTTGTTTTTTCAAAAAATACTTAAAAATAAGATATAGAATTTTTTTCCCTGCTAAAAAAGAACCCTTCAACGTACCTGATATCTTAGATTTCCCTATTCTTTTTTTGTATTTAACAGATATCTCTTTGTATTTGTAATTTTTCATTAAAGCCTTTATTTGCATCTCAATTGTCCATCCAAAAGTTTTATCTCGCATATTTAGTTGCATCAGTTTATCCCAGGTAATAGCCCTAAATGGACCGAGATCTTTAAATGTTGAATCAAAAAATATCTTCATTAATAAGCAGGCCAACCAATTACCAAAAATTTGATGAGTTGTCATTGAATGTTTATCTCTCAAGCTTTTTGTCCTGGCCCCTAAGACAAAGTCAAATCCTTCATTAACAATTGGATCAATAATTCTTTTCATTTGTTTAGGGTCGTCTGAATAATCTCCATCTATAAAAACAACAATTTCAGGTTTAACTGTAAGATTTTTTAAATAGGAAATTCCCTTTAAGCAAGCATAACCATAACCTCTCTTCTTTTCAAAAACCACTTTTGCGCCTAAATTTTTTGCTATTTCAGATGTTTTATCGGTTGATGAATTATCGCAAACTATAATTTGATTTACAAAATTTGGAATATCATTTAAAACGAAAGGGATACTTTTCTCCTCATTAAATGCTGGAATGATTACTGATATCCTCACTCAGTAAGTTTTTCTTGATATTCCTTCTTTTGGGCAGGAACAATATATTCGTCGAAATAAATAGAAGATAGTTTTTCAAGAGAAAGGAAAAGTGTCAAGGAAAAAATTATTAGTAAAACAGAAAATAATATTTTATTAATTCTTTTTTGATTATCTGAATTTAAAGAACAATTTTCTTTTATGTTAAATCTATATATTCCATAAAAAACTATTAATAAACCTATTATCCTAATTATCCACCCAAATAAACCAAGAGAACCATCAGATTTATAAAAAAAGTCCGCAAAAGAAATAGCATATATACCTCCAATTACACTAAGTTGAAATAAAATCATTGGAGCCACGCAGCAAACAATTGCTGCAAATGCTGACGCTATACCATATTTAAAAATATTCTTAATTAAATTCATTTCAATAATTTCTCATTTAAATTCCAATCATAATTCAAATATTCTATTCTTGTATTTTCCAAAATTTTTATTCTAGAGTATTTATTTACAAATTTCAGCAATTGAATTTTATTTCCAAAATCATTCTTAAACCAAGAAAAGATTTTTGACAGCATTAAACGGTTTACATTTATTTTATTTTTTGTTTGATCATTTATAAACTCACTCGTTGCGTTATCTAATTGGATTTCTAGTTTATGTGAATAATAGGCTTCATTTTGAAGTTTCGGACATGACCTTGATGCACAATTGATTGCGAAGTGAATTCTTGGTTCATCCATCTTTCTAAGAATTTTATGCTCAATAAAATTGAGCGTTATTTTTTCATTTTTAAGCCTAAATCTTTTTAACCACCAGGGTATAATCAAATCTTTTATGCTTCTTAAAGGATAATTATCTAAAATCAATTTTACTGTAACAGCGTTATATGCATTAATAAAATAAGCTAAGGAATCATTTTTAGTCCATTGATTAATTGGAGGGTTATTTTCTAAATTTATCAAGTAGGTTTCTAATAGTTTTGAATTTTTTTTCCACATCCGGTAGTTCACATTTCCTTCCTCATCCACATATTTTTTTAATTCAGAATTCCAGATATCGTGAATATTTTTCTGTGAGATTAAACTATTAGAAGTAAAAAAAAATAGTACGAAAAATAACACACCCTTGTAGTTCAATTTAAATAGTTTTTAGTAGTTCAATTAAAATTTTTAAAAGTTGATTTTCTCCCATTTTCCCCATCTCAATTATTTCTTTAATATTTATTGGCTTAAGATTATCTGGATCGCACAAATCAGTAATTACTGAAATCGCTAGGCATTCTATTTCAAGCTGATTAGCGACAATTATTTCAGGTACGGTGGACATTCCTACTGCATCTGCTCCAATTATTCTCAAATATTTATATTCTGCTGATGTTTCAAGTTGTGGTCCAACAACACAAGCATAGACTCCTAAACCAATTTTAATTTCAGAGCGGGTTGATATTTTAATAACCTTTTCAATTAAAACTTTTGAATAGGGTTCACTCATATCAACAAATCTTTCACCAATCCCAAAATTTTCTTTTTCTGCTAGTGGAGATCCACCTTGAAGATTTATATGATCTTTGATTATCATGAGTTGGCCTTTTTTTAATTTTAAATCTATTCCTCCTGCAGCATTTGTTACAACTAATTTGTTAACTCCTAGATGGCTCATAATATAAATAGGGTAAGTGATTTGGAAATAATTTAAATCTTCATATTTATGAAATCTTCCGTCAAAAATTAAGATTTCTCTGGAGTTAATTTCACCAAAAATAATTCTTGAATTTTGCATTTCCATTTTTGAATTTGGAAAATGAGGAATTGATGAGTACGGAATCTCAACAATAATATTTACGGAGTTAACAAGACCACCCAGACCTGTGCCAATTACAATGCCAAGGTCACACTTTTTTATTTTATTTTGTAAAATATATTCTACTGACTCCTCTATCTTCTCTTTTGATTTCATAATTTAGTTTTTAGATCTGGGAACTGACACAAGTCTTCATAAGTATCTATATCAGTTTTTTCATCTAGTAAATGAATATTTGTTTCATCATCAATATCCCTTATCGTATCATTTAAAACGCTCTCCTGACCCCAATTCTTATTTTCAAAAATCTTAGTATCTAGGTAATTCATCCCAATTAAATAATATCCACCGTCAGTTGAAGGGCCGATAACAATATTCTTATTTTTTAGAATTCTAAAAGCGTCTTCTATATCACTAATTTCCAATTTCCATAGATCAGAACCAATTATAACAACAGGCGAAAATTTTTTAAAGCTGATATTCAAAGCATTTATTATTCTATCTCCTAAATTATTTCCTTTTTGAATAAATTTTTTAACTTTTGAAGGGTTAAAATTATCATTTTCTTCTATATAATCTGAATAATACAAGTGTACTTCTAAAGACAAACTGTTAACTATAGAAGCAGTTTTATTTACAAGTTCGGAATATATTAAAAGGGCTTTTTTTTGACCGATTTTTAAAGCCAACCTTGACTTTACCTTACCTAATATTTGGTTTTTGCAAAATACCAATACTAAAGGATTATTTTTCAACATTACTTTAGGCTATGCTTCCCTGACAACTACTCCCTGCTCCAGCGGTACATCCATAACAATGCTGGGAAACCTCAACTTTTTTGTCAACTAATCTTTCGATTTTACAGTTGAAAACCGTATTAGTTTTTGAATTTATTTTAAGATCTAACATTTGATTAAAGTCACAATCGTAAATATATCCTTCCCAACTTACTGAAATTGTATTTTTACACATAAGTTCCTTGGTTGCATTAGGGTTGAAACGATTAACAAGAGTTTCCATATATTCTTCATAATTTTCTGAAGCAATTAAATAGTTTAAAAATCTACTTATTGGGAGATTTGTTATCGTAAATAGATGATTAAATTCTATTTTAAAATTATTATATAGTTTTTCTTTAAATTTTATTTCTAATGAACCTTGATCTGGAGGTAAAAATGCTCCTGAAGGATTATATACCAAATCTAATTTTAAGTTAGACTTGGCTTTTCCATATCCTACAGTATTTAATTTTTTCAACGCCATAATCGATTTGTCAAACACTCCTTTTCCTCTTTGATTATCTGTTTTCTCTTTATTATAAAATGGGAGAGATGAAATAATATGAATCCTATTATCGGAAAAAAATTTTGGTAGATCAAAAAATTTTTTATTGGCTAAAATTATAGTCAAGTTTGAACGAACAATAATTTCATCTACTTCAGTTTTTTCTCTTATACTTTTTACAAACCATCTAAAGTTTGGATGCATTTCTGGAGCCCCACCTGTAATATCTACGGTTTCAATTTTATTTTTAACCATAAGGTCTAAACACATATTTAAAACTTCCTTAGACATCATTTCTTTTCTACTTGGTCCGGCATCAACGTGGCAATGAGAACATGTCTGATTGCACATATACCCAATATTTAGTTGGAGAATTTTCAGTTGTTCTTTCCTTATATCTGGAATATTAACCTCTTTAAGTTTTTCTTTAAAACGTGGTAGTTTTCCATCAGAAAAAATACCATTTTTTAATACCTCTAATTGCGTAGAGACATCCATAGTTCCAGATTTAATTATTTTATTAGGTCGATTAATCATTTACATGCTTAATTTATTGTATCGATTCATCATTTGAACTCCATGAACTAAGACTGCTCCACTTTTGATTGCTGCACCAACATGAACCGCTTCCATCATCTCTTCTTTTTCAATTCCTTTTTCAAGTCCATCTTTTGTATACGCGTCTATGCAATAAGGACACTGTACAACATGGGATACAGCTAATGCAATTAATGACTTCTCTCTTGATGACAATTTTCCTTCGGCAAATACGCTTTCATAGTAATTGAAAAATTTATCACCAAGTTCTTTATTCCAATCAGTTATATCTGCAAATTTTTTTAAATCTTCCGAATTATAATATTCATTTTTCATATTAAACTATTTTATCTTTATATTAAGTTAACCAATTTATTTATTTATTTTAGGTCTATACTGACGTCTAATAAATTTTCTTTTAAATAACTTTCTAAAAAAAAATTATCAATAAATTGTCTTCCAAGTAATGAGGAATCCTGAGTAATTTTGAATAGAAGACCTCCTTCAATAAAACGTCTTAAAAATATTACGGATAAAGGCTTATAACTGTAATGCCATGGTTCAAACTTAAATCCTTTCCTCTTGGGTGAATTGTCATAGACCAAATAGAAACCATATTTTTTCGAATTTTTCTTCATCCAAGAGAACAATTGACTATAAATACCATTTTCAGAATAGTTTTTTTCAATTAATAAATCTCCATTTGGAACAAACCTTTTATCTATAATATCTATGTCAGTGCCCCAATGGTGCCTTGATGTACCAGGCAAGGTAGAATATTGAATGATTCTATTTATGTTTTTTATACCAAAAATCTCATTTTCAAAATTTTTATTGTACTTGTTGTTCCATATATCTTTTTGTTTTTGATAACTCCTATAACCTGACACGATTTGAATTTCAACTCCTTCCTTTTTTGCATCATTTTGCATTTGTTTAAATTTTAAATATGCTTCAGGTAAAAGACCTGACTTAAGTATTTCTTTCAAATCACTTCTTCCTGTTAGGAATAAATCTTCTTTTGTAACCTCATTTTGTGAAAAGATAATTGATGTTATAAAGAAAAATAAAATTAAGTTTACGATGTAATGCTTAAGATTGTTTTTGATCATAAATTAAAATATTAAAATATTAAAATTATGAATTATAAATTCAAGACACTTTCCAAAAAAAATATAAATGAGATTGTTTTTTTGGTTGATAAACTTAATGAAAATAAAATACCTCAAAATATTTTAACTGAAAGACAAAAGGAAATGTTTTCCCAAAATTACGAATGTATAGGAGTGTTCAAAAAAAGTGAATTAATTGGAGTTGTCGGATTATGGTATCAAACTAGATTATATTCCGGCAGGTCATGTGAGTTAGACCATGTTTATATTCTTCCAGAACATAGAAGATTTGGTGTTGGGTCAAAACTTATTTCCTTTGTTGAAGAACATGTTTATAACAAAGGTTTCGAGTGTCTGGAATTAAATACTTACCTACAAAATACTTTATCTCACAAATTTTACTACAACAACGGTTTTAAAATTCTTGGGTTTCATTTTATAAAACATATCGATATTTAGTATATTTAATAATAAGCGGAAGTAGCTCAGTTGGTAGAGCATCAGCCTTCCAAGCTGATTGTCGCCGGTTCGAACCCGGTCTTCCGCTCAACTTTAAAATTAAATGAAAAATTATCTTTAAAAAATGAATAAATTTTTAATTTTCTTCCTTTTAAGTTTTTCATTTATAACTTTTTCTCAAGAAAAACGGGTCATTCTTAGAGGTAAGTTAATGTACAGAAATAGTAACGTGATTGCTGCTAATGTCATAAATAACTCTAATCAAAATAATACAATAACCGATACAAATGGTGAGTTTGAAATTTTAGCTGGAGTTGGAGATGAAATTATATTTTCCTCGGTTGAGTTTAAAATAAGAACCGTAAGAATAACAAAGGAAATAATAAAAAAAAATAGATTGGTTGTCGAGGTAAATGAGAAGTTAAATTTTCTAGATGAAGTTGTTATTAGTCCTGAAAATACAGAAAAGTTTCTCGATCTTAAAGAGGAGGAATTTAAAAAAGTTGACTACCTAGATGACAAGTCAACCGCAGTTGAAAATGAAATTATTCGACAAAATCAGCTCTACAGAGGTATTAATATTGTAAACATTGCCAAGCTTCTTGCAAAAGTAATAAGTGAGAGTAAAATGGAGCAGGAAATAAAACTCACCCCATCAAAAGCTTTACCTCTTGTTTTCGATAACAATTTTTTTATTAATGACTTAGGACTAAAAGATTTTGAAATAATTACCTTTCTTGAATTAATGGACAACAAGCAAAAGATTAAAAGTTTACTAAAAAAAAACAAAGAGTTTGAATTGATAGAGTATTTATTTAATGAGTCTAAGAAATTTAAAAATTCCTCTCGTTGAAAAAACATCTATTAGTTATTTTTTTTTTGCATCAACTCTAGCAAGCGCTCAGAAATATAAGCTATTAAAAGGATATGTTTTTGATTCTGAAATACCAATAAGCAATATTCATGTAATTAACGCATCAAGAGGAAACGCGGAGGTTACAGATATAAACGGATTATTTGAAATATCAGTATCAATTGGAGAGAAATTAGTATTTAGTTCTATTCAATATGAAAAATATGAGTTGTTTATTTCAGAAAAAGTTTTTTCTTCTAAAGAAATAACGATTTATCTTAAAGGTTTTGTCAATGAGTTGGATGAAGTAATTGTTACAAATAATTCTCTAACAGGAAATTTAAAAATTGACTTGTATGAATCTGGGTTAGAAGAAAAGCAAAATTTTGATGATTTTGGGATCCCTGGATTTAAAGGTAAAAGGCAAGAAAAAATAAAAGATGCTACACAATTACTTTTAGGGTTAGGCACCTCTATGCAAATTGATGTGGAGGCACTTTATAAACATATTTCAGGTTATTACAAAAAGCTGAAGAAAAGAAGATCTTTAGAATCTAAGTTTGTTTCAATCTTTTCTATTATTAAATTTTATGGATTAATTTTTTTCATTGAGAATTACAATATTAATCATAATCAAGTCTATGATTTTGTTCTAGGATGTTCTGAAAATTCTAAAATTATCCATTATTTTAATCAAGATTTACATCAAAAAGTAATTCAAGAACTAGATAAATATATCAAAATTTATAATAATGAGTCTTACTAATTTTATCTTTTTATTCATTGTCCAACTAGCTATAAACGATTCTCCAAACCATGAGTTTTACTTAAGCACAACAAGTGTTGATTTTATTTTGGATAAAAACGAGATTCAAATCACATCACAGTTTTTTGTGGATGATATAGAAAGTCTTATAAAATTTCAAACACCAAATACTACTTTAATTTTTGAAGGAGATCAAGGTGAAGACACTGATTTAATTTTGAGGGATTTTATTCACAAAAATTTCAAAATATCGATTAACAAAAAAATGCAGCAAATAAAATACTTGGGATATGAATTGAAAGGTGATTTATTAGTTGTTTACTATGAGACAAAATTTTCGAATTCTGAGGTCTTTGATATTGAAGTATTCAATAGTTTTTTAGTCAATTTCATTGAAAGTCAAAAAAACATAGTTCACCTAAAATTTAAAAACTTAAAGAAAAGTTTCCTGTTAAATTCCTCAAATAAAACCTTTCAATATTCATTAGAAAAATGAAATTGATATATTTACTGTCAAATTATATTTCATGACAAAACAGATTAGATTTTTAGGTTTTTTTTTAGTTTTTACTTCTTCTCTTTTGACATCTCAAGAAGTGAAAGTCGAAATAGGTCACAAAAATAATAACAAGTTTAAGCAACTTTACGAAGAATTTTCAACACCAAACAGTTATAGAACAGCGTCAGGTTCTCCAGGGAAAGACTATTATCAACAGAAAGTTGATTATAAAATGGATATTATTTTAGATGATGAAAATTCAAGACTCTACGGTACCGAAAGTATTAGTTATAAAAATAATTCACCAGACGAACTGTCTTATTTATGGATTCAATTAGACCAGAATATCAGAGGAGATTATAATATGGAGGAGATGAAAACTTCATCTGGGGTTCCAGAAATGTCCTCTATTGACTCTTTTGTTGAAGAATTTACATCAGAAAAATTTGTTGGTGGTTTTAATATTGAAAAGGTGACTGGAGAGAATGGAAGACCATTGAGATACAATATAAATAAAACTATGATGAGAGTTGATTTACCGACTCCAGTTAAGAGTGGTCAGGTATTTAATTTCTCAATTAAATGGTGGTACAAAATAAACAATCATGTTCCTGCAAGGGATAGATCTGGTTATGAGTATTTTAGTGAGGATGACAATAAAGCTTACGTTATAGCACAATTTTTCCCAAGATTATCTGTTTATAACGATGTCGAAGGTTGGCAAAATTATCAGTTTTGGGGTAATGGGGAGTTTGCTCTCAACTTTGGTGATTATGATGTAAAAATTACTGTTCCAGACGATCATATAATGGAAGCAACAGGGGAGCTGCAAAACCCTAAAGATGTTCTATCTAAGTCGGAGTTACAGAGATATAAAAAGGCTGCCAATTCGTTTGAAAAACCAGTCTTAATAGTATCCGAGGAAGAGGTTAGAGAGAAAGAGAAGAAAAAGTCAAATGGAAAAAGTACATGGCATTTCGTTGCAAAAAATGTAAGGGATTTTGCTTTCGCTTCCTCACGGAAATTTATTTGGGATATGATGGCTGTAAAAATAGGAGGCAAAAACATAATTGCATCCTCATTGTATCCAAAAGAAGGTAATCCTTTGTGGGAAGAGTACTCTACAAGGGTTGTAGCTCACACCCTAGAGATTTATTCAAAATATACTTTTGATTATCCGTATCCGAAAGCAGTTTCTGTACATTCCAAAAATCAGGGGATGGAATACCCAATGATTTGTTGGAATTATGGAAGACCAAACAAAGACGGATCTTATTCAGATAGAACTAAATATGCAATGATTAGTGTTATTATTCACGAGGTTGGGCATAACTTTTTCCCAATGATTGTTAATTCAGATGAAAGACAATGGGGATGGATGGATGAGGGACTTGATACATTTGTTCAATTTTTAACTGAACAAGAATTTGAGGAAGACTATCCTTCAAGAAGAGGAGAGCCTTCGAAAATTATTAGATATATGTCCGGAGATCAAAACTTTTTATCTCCAATTATGTCAAATCCAGAGAATGTTTTTCAACTAGGTCCTAATGCTTATTCAAAACCAGCAACAGCACTAAATATTTTAAGGGAAACAATTATGGGCCCAGAATTATTTGATTTTTCATTTAAAACTTATGCTAAAAGATGGAAATTCAAACATCCTACGCCAGAGGATTTTTTTAGAACCATGGAGGATGCGTCTGCAGTAGATTTAGATTGGTTCTGGAGAGGATGGTTTTATTCCACAGATGTAGTTGATATTGGTATTAAATCAGTAGATAATTATGTTATTTCAGAAAAACCATCAAAAGAAATTGACAGTATTTTATCTAAGTATGGTATGACAGCCAATGATCTAAATCCTACTGTTTTTATGAAAAAAAATCCAATAAATTTTGAAAAGAATCCTCAAATTGAAATAGATTCAACATCCACTTTTGAAGCTTTGGATACTGCTTTGGGAGATGACAAAAAATTACCTAAATACTTTTATGAAATTCAATTTGAAAAACCTGGAGGCCTTGTTATGCCAATCATTGTTGATTACAGTTATGAAGATGGCACAAAAGAAAGAATTAAGTATCCTGTTCAGATATGGAGGAAAAATGATTCCATAGTTAAAAGACTCATCACTAGCGATAAAAAATTGATAGGTGTTGAATTAGATCCCGATGCTGAAACTGCAGACATTAATTTAAATAACAATTCTTGGCCAGAGATAAATAGGATGTCAGATTTTGATAAATTTAAAGAAAAAATAAAAGGCTAATTTCAAATTAAATATTCACCAATGATATTATTTATAAGCGGAGCCGAAATATTTTTTATATTCTTTGTAATACTTCTTGTTTTTGGAGCAGACAAAATCCCTTCTTTTGCCCGAACACTTGCTAAAGGAATAGTGCAAGTAAAACAAGCAACAAATGAAATTAAAAGTGAAATTCAAAAAACAACAAAAGATAATCCAGTAAGTGAGATTAAAGAACAGATTAAGTCAGAAATAGACGAAGCTAAAAATGATTTTGACGATTTAACTGGTTCAGTAAAGAGAAAAAATTAAATTTTCATACTTAAACTTATCCCGTCTCTAATTGGTAATAAAACTGTTTCCAAATTTTTGTGATTAGATAATTGTTGATTGAATTTTTTTAAAACTTCAGTTTCTAAATCTTTATTATCGTTTTTGTTAATAACCTTACCACTCCACAAAACATTGTCAGAAACAAGCAGCCCTTTTTTTCTAAGTAGCGGGATAAGTAGATCTAAATAATTTAAGTAATTTTTTTTGTCAGCATCTAAAAAAATAAGGTCATACTTACCTTTTAATTTAGGAATAATTTTGATGGCGTCGCAGGTGAATTGATTAATTTGATTTTGCATTTTCGAAAGATTAAAAAAGTGATTTTGAATTTTTTTCAATTCAAAATTATTGTCAATTGTGTCAATTCTTCCCTTTTTCTCTAATCCTTCTGCGAGACAAAGAGTTGAATATCCAGTAAAAGTACCGATTTCTAGGATTTTTTTTGGCCTAATTATCTTGGAGATTATACTTAGAAATCTACCCTGGTGTTTTCCACAAATCATACGTGGATTTAGTGTTCTAATGTGAGTTTGTCTATTTAATTCTTTTAATATTTCTGATTCTTTACTGCTATGGGTTATGCAATAATTAAGTAATTCTTCACCTATAAAGTTCATTAATTAGAGTTTAAATTAAATCAATAAATTTTAATCTTTGACTAGAATATAAAGCACAAAAAATAAAGCACCTAAGAGAACACATATATAAAGAAGGTGTTTTAATAAATCCTCCCCCTTAAAAAATCCTTTTAGAACAATATTATCTATAAGACTTATTAATAACCCTAAGAAGACCAGAAGAATTAAACCCCTATATTTTTTTATAAATTGATTCAATTAATAATTATAAGATTAGAAATTTATTTAAATATTTGATATTAAACAATAAAATCATATGTATTTAATTTTTAACATACCATCTTAAATTTTGTATTTTTATAAAAAATTAGTATTTAGCATATAAATTATTAAGATAAAGAAAATATTTTCTAAATATTTGTTCATTCTATAAGTAATTAGATTTTAAAGCTCATATGGTCAACACGGAAACCAATTTTTTTATTTTAATACTTATATTTCTTATTTATGGATGTGTACCACCCCCATATGAACCAGAGCAAAGTGAAGTTTCATCAAATGATCATTGGGAAAATATTGGAAAAATAAGTGCTTCATTTATTTCTTCATCCAGGACATTGGGTGTAAATACAAATACTGGTTCACCTTCTTTTAATGTTTCTTTTATCGCGTCTGCAAGTAATATTGATAGTTTATCATGGAGTTTTCCAGGTGGAAAAACGAATGATTCGGTGAGTGAAATTACTGAAACAGTCGCTTATGAAAAATTTGGAAAATTTGATGTGGGGCTCGAAGTTTTTAATTCCGAGGATACAGACAAAAGATACTTCAAGAACTTTATAGATATTTTTTATAAAGATGACCTTGACTTTAGAGGCCTGGAAGCCACTAGTTGGAATGTTACTGGTACAAGTGCGGTTACCTCAGATTTTCAGTATCCTGTAGATTCGTCTGGAAATACATACGAATCTTGGATTACTATTCCTTACACTTCTGAACATACAGTCTCCGCTGATAAAAATTTTGAAAACTTTCCGTCTAACAGTTTAACGTTGGAATTTGAATACAAAATTGAAAAAGTGCCTGTCATGTATATAACAGAGTCTTCAATTACAGGGACTTCCATTAGTTCACCCTCAGATGCTGTTTATGTTGACCCTGAATCAGCGACCTCTTCGGATACAAAAATAAATATTTCAAGTATTTATCCTGGTACCAGAAGATTCATGATAAAATATAATGGAATTACAATGTGGGTCGCCTCTAGTATGACAGACAACGTATTTAAAAGAGCCAAGATTAATTTACCTTCATTGTCTACATTTAATTTAAACATTGAAAGAAAAGAATTTGAGAAAGAAATTAAAGAAATTCCGTACCCGACAGATCCATCGGTTTTAAATACACAAATGCCTGTGTCCACAATGACTTCTTCACCTACGGAGGATACAGACGGAGACGGAGTTGCTAATCTGTTAGATGCATTTCCATTAGATCCAGCTGAGCAAATTGATACAGATGGTGACGGTATAGGCAATAACGCCGATAATGATGATGATGGAGATAGATATTTAGATATTACAGAAACCACAGCAGGCTCGGATCCTCTTGACAAGCTAAGTATTCCAAATTACTACGTTAGACATTCTACATATCCGTACATCTTGAGCATAAGAAATATGACTATAAAATTAAACTCTAACAATTAGTCTGGAATTACCCTACCTGGGTTTAGTATATTTTTTGGATCTAACATTTCTTTTAGAGTTTTCATTAAGTTGATTTCTTCTGAAGATCTTGATGTATACAGATATTTTTTCTTATCTAGTCCGATACCGTGTTCTGCAGATACTGAACCTCCATTCGCTTTTAGATTGGAATAGATTATCTGATTAATCTTTTCTGTATTTTTTGGAGAGTTATCATTTTTTCCAATAATAAAATGAATATTTCCATCCGCAACATGACCAAATGTGAATACATGCTCAACAAATGATAATTTTTTAAGTTTTTCTGTGGCAATTTGAATTTCATTGTCAATTATTGGAATTGGTAAACTGATGTCAAAATGTTGATCAAACTGTGATTTCTTTGCTAAGACAGAGACGTCTTCGCGCATATCCCAAATAATTTTTTGTTCTCTTTCATTTTGAGCAAGTATTGCATCTTCAATTAAGTTTTGTTCAGCAGATTTAGTAACAAGTTCAGATAATCTCTCAAAATCACTATTTAAGTTTGAACCTAAAGATTCAATAAATACATAAAATGGATGGATACTCGGCAGAAGAGGAGAATAGTTTTCAGAGGAATCTCGCATCGTTTTATATGTATCATTCCACATCAATTCAAAGCCTGTTAACGTTCCTGACAAACCTTTTTCGATAAATTTTAAAAGATTTACAACGTTGTCATAATTTTTTAAGGCCACTAGAGCAGAACACCTAGATTCAGGTTTTTCCTCTAATTTTAAAATAACTTTTGTTATAATACCAAGGGTACCTTCAGAGCCTATGAAAAGTTGTTTTAGGTCATATCCAGAATTATCTTTAATTACTTTTTTCATTGATGAAATTATCTCCCCATTAGACAAAACAGCTTCTAAACCCAAAACCAATCCTCTCGTCATACCATATTTAAGCACTCTCAATCCTCCAGCGTTAGTTGATACAACCCCTCCCATTTGAGCAGACCCTTTTGCACCAAAATTCAAGGGTAAAAGAAGATCTTTTTCATTAACAGCATTTATCGCATCCTCCACGATTACTCCCGACTGAACAGTGATTGTTCTGCTTTTTTCATCAATTTCTTCAATTTTATTCATTCGGTCTAAGGATATAATTATTTCATCTTTAAAGGTCTTAGTAGACCCTACTAAATTTGTTAATCCTCCTTGAACTAAAATTTTTTGATTGTTTTCAAAGCACACTTTCATGATTGAAGATAGTTCATTAGTATCTCTAGGGAATACAACTGCTAAAGCATTTGTTGGGATATTCGTTTTCCATATATGATCAAACCTAGATTTTTCTTGACCATCCGACAAAACGGAATCTTCTCCAACTATTTTTTTTAGTATTTCAACCACCAGTGTTGTTTAAAAATTATTTTCAAAGTATTGGTAGCCAAAGGTATCAGCTACAGCTTTATATACAATTTTACCATCATGCATATTAAGTCCTCTATTTAACGCTTGATTTTTTTTACAAGCCTTTTCCCATCCTAGGTCAGCTATTAATTGAATGTAGCTTAAAGTAGCATTATTTAATGCATTCGTTGAGGTCATAGGAACTGCACCTGGGATATTAGTTACGCAATAATGAACTTTACCATCGATCAAATAAACAGGTTCTTGATGAGTTGTTTCTTTGCAAGTTTCAAAGCACCCACCTTGATCAACTGCAACATCTACAAGTACAGTGCCTGATTCCATTTCATCAAGCATTTTCTTAGTGATTATTTTTGGAGCTTTTGCACCAGGTACAAGAACTGAACCAATAATCACATCGCAAGTCGACAAATGATTTATAATTGCCTCTCTTGAAGAATATAATGGAATTACATTTTTAGGAAGCACTTCGCTTAAATATCTCAGTCTTTCCAAGTTTATGTCAAATAAAATTACTTGTGATCCCAAACCAGCTGCCATTTTTGCGGCCTCGGTTCCAACAATTCCAGCTCCAATAATTATCACCTTAGCAGGGGCTACGCCTGGAACTCCACCAATCAATTTTCCTTTTCCCAGTTGCGGTTTCTCTAAGTATTTTGCTCCTTGCTGGACAGCCATTCTGCCTGCCACTTCTGACATAGGTGTTAAAAGAGGTAATTTCTTGTCATTCGTTTCTACGGTTTCGTAAGCAATGCATGTTGCCTTAGAGTTCATCATTGCCTCAGTAAGTTTTTTTGAGGAGGAAAAGTGAAAGTATGTAAATAAAGTTTGATTCTTTTGGATTAAACCAAACTCTTCTTGTTGGGGCTCCTTAACTTTTACTATGAGCTTGGATTTAGAATAAATTTCTTTTGCTGTGGATAGAATTTCTGCACCAGCTTTTCTGTAGTCCTCATCAGAAAAACCACTCTTGATCCCAGCATTTTTTTCAATATAAACTTTGTGCCCACTATCAACTAAAGAGCCTACACTTGCAGTATTTAAACCAACGCGTGATTCATGGTTTTTAATTTCTTTAGGGGTACCTATAATCATGATAACTTTTTGACAAATCTAATTAAATAAATTTTACAAATTATAATTATTAATTGTATCTAGTTTTCATATCAAATTTTTATGGGATCATTAGATTAAAGATTTGTATATTCGATTTTCATTTGGGTCATTAACTCAGTTGGTTCAGAGTGTTACCTTGACAGGGTAGAAGTCACTGGTTCGAATCCAGTATGACCCACAATACTTCTAAGAGGTTTCGACCTATTTTTTGTATTTTGTGCGAACTATATGTGAATCTTTGATATCTACTATTAATCTTACTCACTTTACATAAACTTAATTCAATTTTAACTTATTGTAAATCTATTTTAGATCATTTTTTAGTTGCTTAGATTTGCAATTATGAATTTGAGACAAGTCGAGCTTGTAGTCGTTTCAGATGTTCATTTAGGAACCTACGGATGTAATGCAAAAGAATTACTTCTCTATTTGAAATCTATAGATCCTAAAATCGTTGTTTTAAATGGAGATATTATTGACATATGGCAGTTCAGTAAAAGATATTGGCCGAAATCTCACATGAAAATAATCAAACATGTACTCAAGTGGATTACTGAAGGAAAGGAAATCTATTATGTTACTGGAAATCACGACGAAATGCTCCGGAAATTTAAAGGTTTCAAAATGGGAAAATTTGTCATTGTAAATAAGTTAATTTTAACCCTCGACGGGAGGAAAACTTGGTTTTTCCATGGAGATGTTTTTGATGTAACTATGCAATATTCAAAATGGATTGCTAAACTTGGCGGGGTTGGTTATGACCTTCTCATCTTAATAAATAGTTTTATCAATTTTATTTTTGAAAAAATAGGACGCAATAAAATGTCTTTTTCAAAAAAAATCAAAGACAGTGTAAAAGGTGCTATAAAATATATTAATCGATTTGAAAGTATTGCTGTTGAAATTGCTTCATCAAATAATTTTAAATATGTGGTATGTGGACACATCCACCATCCCAAAATCGAAAAATACAAAATAGGAAATAGTAAAGTTACATATTTGAATTCAGGAGATTGGATAGAGAACTTAACAGCATTAGAGTATAACAATTCTAAATGGTCAATTTATTATCATGATTCATCAAAATTTAAAAAATTCGTATCAACAGATCAAGAAAAGTCAAATAAAGAATTATATAATGAAATGATTAATGAATTTAATATGATAAAGAAATAATGAAGGTACTTTACGCCATACAATCTACTGGTAATGGACATATTTCTAGAGCTAAGGAACTTATTCCATACATGAGTCGTCGTTTTCAGTTTGACGTGATTATCAGTGGACCAAAACCTAAATTAGATTTGGGTTACCCAATCAAAAAAAACCTTAAAGGATTAACATTATTCTATAATAAAAAAGGAGGAATAGATTGGATAAAAACGCTTTTTAAGAACAATTTACTTTTATTTTTTTTGGATATTATCAATTTAAGAGTTAAAGATTACGACTTAGTAATCAATGATTTTGACCCTATCTCAGCGTGGTCTTGTAAATTAAAAAGAGTTCCCTGTTTCGGAATAAGTAACCAACTTTCTCTTTTAAAAAAAGGTATCCCAAAGCCCAAAAAAAAATTCAAATCTACAATTCGTTTTCTTAAATTGTTTGCACCGATTAATATAGGGTATGGGTTACATTATCAAAAATTTAGCGAAAAAATTTATCATCCTATCATTAGGTCGAAGGTCAAAAAATTAATTACATCCAAAGGAATGGGTATTGTCGTTTATTTACCAGCCTATGATGAGAAGTCTATTCTTGAGATTACAAATAAATTTCCACACCAGCAGTGGCATATTTTTTCACGAAACATATCACAAAAAAAGACAATTGGTTCTTCTCATTTATATCCAATTCATGAAAACGTTTTTTTAGAATTATTATCAGGTGCAGACGGAGTTATTACAAATGCTGGATTTACTACGACTTCTGAGTCATTATTCTTGAACAAACCCCTATTAGTAATTCCAATGAAGGGCCACATTGAACAGATTTATAATGCAGTTTCCTTAGATAGGATGGGGGTTAAGGTTCTTAAAATGTTTTCTTTAAAACAATTAGATGAAATTAATTTTTGGTTAAATAATCCAAAAAGTATCAAGATTAATTTTGAAAATGATTCTGGAAAATTAATTGATCAAATTGCTATTGATTTTATTAAGATAAAACTCAATAAAAATGAACTATCTAAAGCTATTTGAAGCAGATTTTTTTTGTTGCTCCCACCAAATATCTCTTCTTTTTTTAAAAAATTCTACAAAATTTGGACATATGATCTCATATTCGCAAATGAAATATAAATAATTGATAATCAATTATTTAAATAAGTTAGTAACTAATTTATTTTTTTAACTTTTTTGAATGTTGAAAGACCTCTTTTTTCCATAGATAAATTTAGAATTTCGGATCCATAGAATTTTGCATGTGATTCGATCAAATAAAAATAATTTTGAAGGTTTTCTTCTCCTAATCTTAAGGGGTCTGGTGTTCCATGACCGTAGAAAGTATCAGGTTCGTCATTTTTCCCATTGAAAACCTTTTCTAATTTCTCTTTATTTGTAGTGTATTTCCCATCCCATTTTTTAACTCTATTTGGATTATAATCATGGTCAAAACCTAACAGATAAATTTTTTTATAGCCTTTAGTAAAAGCCCAGTTCAAACAATCTAAAAAAATAGTTTTACCAATTAATGGTCTAAAAGGGAATTTTTTATACTTAGCAAAAGCCAATGTTTGATAACGATATTCGTACTTCGAAATCCTTTTTTTAAATTTTGATTTGCTTGGGATTTCCTTTTGTGGAAAATCAGTAGCACACATATAATAATCGACAATCATGTCACCAAATGCCTTTATAGAATTATTCACAGTAAGGATATGAGTATTTCTTAAATCGTGATTTTTGTATTCTAAAGCTGATTTCCCACTACCAACAAGTAAAAGACTTTTATTACTTTGATAAACTTTTAGCCTTGTTTCTTTAAGTTTTTTAAATTTAAAAAAAGTATTTAGTCCAAATATATGTTCTTTAATCATTTTTATTAAATCTCGTATTGGATTGTATAAATGTTTTTTCAATTTGCTTTTTTTATTTTTTTATGAACTTTTTGAATAATTAAATACTATCAAAAAATAATTTTTAATTCTAAGATTTTATATGATTAAATATATTTTTTAGAAACCTTGCATTTGTTAGTTATTCATCATTAAATAGTTTAATAATTATGAGTTGAATGTTACTAAAACATCATCATTTAAATAATGTTTCTAATAATAACTTTAGACAAATAAAAGAAACTTATTTAATTCCAAAAGAGATTAAAAATATTGAAGATTGCGGTGAATATCCGAAGCAAACCCTATTTAAATCAAATGCTAGTAAGACAATAAATGTCCAGGTTTCGAGGTCAATTTATTTACAGGAGGCGCAAATTGGGTTAGTTTTATTCCTCTAACAGCAGCTTTGTATTCTTCAAAGGTTGGCGTCCTACCAAGTATAGCCGATAGAACAACAACAGGGGTAGAACTAAGTAAAGATTCACCCTTTTTACGATCTGAATCCTTAACTACTCTACCTTGAAACAATCTCGTAGAAGTAGCCATAACTGTATCACCTTTTTCAGCTTTTTCTTGATTACCCATGCAAAGATTGCAACCTGGCCGCTCAAGGTATAGTATATTTTCGTATTCTGTTCTGGCAGTATTTTTGGGAGCATCGTCGTTAAATTCAAAGCCAGAATACTTTTGAAGAATTTCCCAATCACCTTCCTCTTTTAGTTCATCAATAATATTATATGTAGGAGCTGTGACTACCAAAGGCGCTTTAAATTTTACTTCTCCTTGAAATTCTTCTAGGTTTTTCAACATTTTAGAAACAATTTTTATATCTCCTTTATGTACCATGCATGAACCAACAAATCCTAAATCAACATGTTTTTTTCCTTGATAAAAAGAAAGTTCACGTATAGTGTCATGGGTATAACGTTTAGAAACATCTTCGTTGTGGACATCTGGATCTGCTATCATAGGTTCTTCAATGATGTTTAAATCCACAACAAATTCTGCATAATAATTAGCATTTTCATCAGGAGTTAGAGCAGGTTTCTCACCAGACTTAATTTCCTGTATTCTCTTATTTGCTTTGTCAACTAGCCCTTGAAGAACTTTTTTGTCGTTATCCATCCCTTTATCAATCATTGATTGTATTCTAGCCTTAGCAATTTTCAAAGATTCAATTAAAGTATCGTCCTCGGATATACAAATGGACGCTTTAGCTTTCATTTCGGCGGTCCAGTCAGTAAATGTGAAAGCTTGGTCTGATGGTAAGGTACCAATGTGAACTTCTATTATTCTCCCTTGAAATACATTTTCTCCACCAAATTTTTTAAGCATTTGGGATTGTGTAGCGTGGACTACATCACGAAAATCCATATGTTCATGCATTTTACCTTTAAATGTCACTTTAACTGACTCAGGAATTAGCATTGATGCCTCACCCGTGGCGAGAGCAAGTGCTACAGTTCCAGAATCAGCGCCAAAAGCAACCCCTTTTGACATTCGGGTATGCGAATCTCCACCAATGATAATTGCCCAATCATCAATTGTGATATCATTTAGCACTTTGTGAATTACATCAGTTAAAGGATGATATTTATTTTGTGGATCTCTTCCAGTGATAAGACCAAAATCACCCATAAATTTCATTAGCTTGGGGATATTTTCTTGAGATTTTATATCCCAAACAGATGCAGTGTGACATCCGGATTGATAACCAGCGTCAAGGACAGGAGAAATTAGTGTTGCAGCCATCATTTCAAGTTCCTGAGATGTCATCAAACCAGTGGTATCTTGAGATCCGACAATATTTACATTTACACGAACATATGATCCAGCATGTAGTATTTTCCCTGATGTTCCAACAGAATTTTTATTAAATATTTTTTCTACAGCAGTAAGTCCTACTCCTTCATTAAATAATTCTTTTGATGGCGCAAAAATATTTTTGATATTTTTACCAAGAACATTAGCAGCAAAAGTTTGAAGTTTTTTACCAAAAACGACAGCGTAGGAACCACCCGCTTTAATAAACTCCATTTTTTGGGGAGTAAATGCAGAAGAAATATCCATTACTGCTTTTCCTTCCTTGTATAATTTTTTAGTTTTTGTGTTTATGGTAAGTAAAGTTCCAGTATCAACAGAATATGTTTGTTTTAACACAGGTTCGTTATTATCATCTAAAACAAGTTGCCCATTTTTGTCGTAAGTTTTTTCCCAATTTTTTAAGTCTAAACCTATTCCACCAGTGACTCCCACCGTTGTTAAAAAAATTGGAGAAACCCCGTTGGTTCCTGCAATTACTGGTGCGATATTAATAAATGGTATGTAAGGACTAGCTTCTTTACCTATCCACAACGCTACATTGTTTACTCCTGACATTCGTGAAGAACCAACACCCATTGTCCCCTTTTCTGCAATAAGCATTACCCTATGATTTGGATATTTTTCTTTTAATTCTAAAAGTGCTTTTTGTTGCTTTTTGTTATGATCAAACATACACTGTCCATGCAATTCTCTATCAGATCTTGAATGCGCATCACTGCCTGGAGAAAGTAAATCTGTAGAAATATCTCCAATTCCAGCAACAAAAGTTACGATTTCAATTTTTTCTGGAACTTCTGGCATTCTAGTAAAAAATTCTGCTTTAGCATAACTTTCAAGTAATTCTAAAGCAATTTTATTTCCTTTTTTATGGGCATTTACCAATCGTTCCATGTCAGCATCGTAGAGAAAAACCTGAGTTTTCAAAACTTCACATGCCATTTGTGAGTGAGTGCCTATTGATTCAAGTGCAACATCAAGTAAAACCTTAACAGAGGGACCTCCTTTCATATGGCCCAATAGTTCAAATGCAAATTCTGGAGAAATTTCCTCTACATTTTCTTGCTTTAGAATGATTTGTTTCAGAAAATCTGCTTTTACGGCGGCAGCACTAGTTGTTCCAGGTAAAACATTATAAATAAAAAAGTCTATTGAAGGTGCTCTGTCTTTGTTTCCTTTGTCTTTTATATTAGTGATTATCTCGCTGAGCAGGGCGGCATCATCAATCGGCTTAGCACTTAAGCCTTGATTTTTTCTGTTTTCAATTTCATTTAAATAGTCAGTATATAAGCTCATATGATTTGCATTTGCTATTTAATTAGCTATAAAGTTAGAACATCGACACCTTATTTCAATATTTAAGGAATTAATTTTTAATAATTGAATGTTAAATACATCATTATCAATCCATCCTAAATCCGTCTTTGGACAATAAATTTTTCTTATCAAAATTTTGTATACTGGTTGTGGTTTTTTATTAAGTTTAGCGAAATTTTAGTATGGATTTTCAATTATCAGGTTGGAATTTTTCGAAGTTTATAGAGGAAAAAGTAAGTCCTTTTGAAAAATTATTTAATATTTTTAAAGAGTTAATAGTTTACACATCTGGTGATTTTGGTGAGGCTATTGAGTGGCTTAGAGAGCTTGACAAAGAATATAAACTTACAGACGAAAATTATACCATTGATGATTTTGTAAATGATCTTCTTGCAAAGGGATATGTGACTCAAGAAATAAATCCTAGCGGATCGAATGAACTCCTAAAAATTTCCTCCAAAATGGAAAAAGTATTACGGAAATATGCTATGGATAAAATTTTCGGTAAGATTAAAAAATCAAAATCTGGAAATCATAAAACAAATCAAAGTGGGTCAAAAAATCATGATATGACGGAACTTAGAGATTATAATTTTGGAGATTCAATTGGAGACATTGCAGTTACTGAAAGTTTGAAAAATATGTATTCAAGAACAGGAAGCTCAGAATTAAATTTGGTAGAAGATGATTTGGTAGTTTATGATGGACAACTCAATTCACAAATGAGTACAGTTTTGATGATTGACATCAGTCATAGCATGATATTATATGGTGAGGACAGAATTACTCCTGCCAAAAACGTTGCCATGGCTCTTTCAGAGTTAATTACAACTAGGTATCCAAAAGACACTTTGGATATAATAGTTTTTGGTAATGACGCTAGACCCATCCCCATTAAAGAACTACCATATCTAAAAGTTGGTCCCTACCATACAAATACGGTAGCTGGGTTGGAACTTGCACTAGAAATTCTAAGAAGAAAGAAAAACAACAACAAACAAATTTTAATGATAACCGATGGGAAGCCAAGCTGTCTCTCCCTTAAAGATGGTTCGTATTATAAAAATAGTGTCGGACTTGATTCAAAAATTGTGAATAAGTGTTATATAATGGCGAAAATTGCCCACAGGCTAAAAGTTCCAATAACTACATTTATGATTGCTCAAGACCCATATTTACAACACTTTGTAAAAGAATTCACTAAAATTAACGGAGGTAAAGCACTTTATGCTGGCCTTGATAATCTTGGTGGAATGATTTTTGAAGATTATGAAACCAACAGAAAAAAAAGAATTTAAATGAATAAACCTTCAATAAAAAAGTTATCGGAATTAAATAAAACAGATTATAAACCCGAATCTGTTAAGAAAGAACTTTCTAGGAATTTAGAAAATAAATTAAAGTCTGGGACTCCAACTTTTGAGTTTATACACGGATATGAAAACACTGTAATCCCAGACTTGGAAAGAGCAATACTATCTGGACACAATATTAATCTTCTAGGGCTCAGAGGGCAGGCAAAAACCAAATTAGCTCGTCAGTTAATTTTTTTACTAGATGAATGGATACCTGTAATAAAAGGAAGTGAAATTAATGAAGACCCTTTAAATCCTATTTCTTATGAAGGTAAAAAAATAATAAGCGAAAAAGGGGATAACACCCCTATTGATTGGATTCATCGAAGTGAAAGATTTTTCGAAAAACTTGCAACGCCTGATGTCACTGTATCTGACTTAATTGGAGATATTGACCCTATAAAGGCAGCAAATTTAAAGCTATCTTATTCTGATGAAAGGTCTATTCATTTTGGTATGATTCCAAGGGCTCACAGATCAATTTTTGTGCTCAATGAGTTACCGGATCTTCAAGCCAGAATTCAAGTTTCACTTTTTTCCATTTTAGAAGAAAAAGAAATACAGATTAGAGGATTCAAAATTAGATTACCCATTGATATTCAGTTTATTTTTACGGCTAATCCAGAGGATTATACCAACAGGGGAAGTATAGTAACTCCTTTAAAAGATAGAATTGGATCACAGATTCTTACCCATTATCCCCTCAACATGCAAATAGCAAAGAGGATAACAGAACAGGAATCCAACATAAAAGAAGAGATTCTAGAAAAAATATATGTCCCTGAAATAGCTAAGGATTTAATAGAACAAATTGGTTTTGAAGCAAAGAAAAGTGAATTTGTAGACTTAAAAAGTGGTGTTAGTGCCAGACTAAGTATTTCAGCCTATGAAAATTTAATTAGTACTTCTAGAAGAAGATTAATTATTAATGGAGAAAAATCAACATCAGTAAGACTTACTGATTTTTTAGGAACAATTTCGTCAATAAATGGCAAGATAGAATTAGTTTATGAGGGAGAATTAGAGGGTGCAGATCAAATATCTTTCACTTTAATCAATAACTCTATTTTAAAGACTTTTAATGATATTTTTCCAGAAATTAAAAAGTTAAAAAAAGAGGAAGAATCAACTCCATACGACGATATCTTATTATGGTTTAGTAAAAACGATATTTTTATAGGAGATGACTTTACAGATAAAGAGTATAAAGACACGCTAAAATCAATAGAGCCCTTAAATAAATTAATCGAAAAGTACTGCTCAAATATTAATTTGGATGATTATCCTTTCTATAAAGAAATTATTTTGTGGGGTTTATCAGCCAATAAAAAATTAACAAAAAATCGATCATTAGAGGGTATTGAATTTAAAGATTCCCTTGGTTCTTTCTTAAATAATATTTAATTAGGATTATAATTAATCCATCTCTTATTAAATTTATTTAATGATTTACAACGATTTGAGGTTACAAGAATATTCCGTATTAATTTATAGGATACTTCTTGTCCACATAGCTTATCTTTTGTTGAGGGTCTTATTTGTTATTTTTAACAATGATATTGTTCAAGTTTATGATTTAGAAAAGTTTTTCTATCTAAGTATTTTAGGTCTTAGATTTGATAGTTCTGCAATAGCATACTCAAATTTATTTTTCATTTTTTTTTCTGTCCTTCCATTATCATTTTTAAGGGCGAAGAAGCACCAATTTTTTTCTGCTTTCCTATACTTTACATTCAACACAATTTTTTTAATCCTAAATTTTATTGATTTTGCGTATTATAGATTCAATTTAAATAGGATGATGGGAAATTTTTTTGAATCAATTTCTCAAGAAAACAATAAATTAATTTTAATCTTTCATTTTTTATATAAATACTTAAATCTTGTCTTACTTTTTTTTCTTTTTTTACTTATTTGGATTGGTTTATATAGATTAGTTAATATAAAGGAAGAAAAAATTGAAAATAATAAAATGTATTACCTGAGTTCAATTTTTGGACTTCTTATTTCGTCTGCTTTAATCGTAATGATGGCAAGAGGAGGAGATTTTAGAAAAAGTACTAGACCAATTACACTTATAGACTCGATGGATAATTTATCGAAACCTGTTCATTCTGATGTGGTACTAAACACTTCATTTACAATTATTCGAACTTGGAATAAAAAATCGTTTAAAAAAACTTCTCGGTTTAAAGAGGTTGAAATAACAAATTATGTAAAACCTATTAAAATTTATAATGAAAGAAAAGCTGTTAAAAGGCCTAACATAATTATTTTTATTATTGAAAGTATGGGGAGAGAGTATTGGGGAGAATTAAATAAAAATAGAAATATTAAAAATTTTAAAAGTTTTACTCCATTTTTAGATTCTTTATCCAAGCATAGTTTAATATTTCCTAATGCTTTTGCAACAAGTAGAAAATCCATTCATGGTATGCCTTCAGTTCTTGCCGGTGTACCATCATTTGAAATAGCATATACCTCCTCATATTATTCTAGACAGAAATTAGAGTCTATGGTAAGTATTTCTAACGCTGTAGGTTATGATACTTCGTTTTTGCATGGAGCAAAAAATGGTTCGATGGGATTTCAAGGTTTTGCAAATACCTTAGGGTATGATAATTATTATGGGCGAGATGAATTCAATAATGATGCAGAATACGACGGTTTTTGGGGAATTTGGGATGAACCTTTTCTCCAATTCTCAAAATCTATTTTAGATAATAAAAACGAACCTTTTTTGGCAACTATTTTTACATTAACTTCTCACGAACCTTATATAATTCCTGATAAATTTGAAGGTATATTTGAAGAGGGCTATCTTCCTATTCATAAATGTGTTGGATACACTGATTATTCAATAGGACAGTTTTTTAAAAGTATTGAAAAATCTAAATGGTTTGAAAATACTATTTTTATTTTCACCTCCGATCACACAAACCAGTCATATTTTAAATACTATCAAAGTACCGTAAATAGATTTGCTACACCTTTACTTATTTATAAAAAAAATAGTGATTTTAAAGGAATAGATAACAGATTGGCCAGCCATCTAGACATATATCCAACTGTGGCCGAATTGATAGGATATGAAAAGCCTTTTAGGAGTTGGGGAAGAAGTTTATTGTCTGCTAAAAATGAACCTGCGTTCACAATTAATTATTTTGGTGGAGGCGCATATTTATCAATGGATAAAAACTTCATTTGTATTTATGATGGGAATAAAGCAATTGGCTTTTATAATTTATCTGATTTGAACCTCGAGGAAAATCTAATTCAAAATAAAAATCAGGATATGCTGAACTTGGAAAAAAAAACAGGGTTATTTCTACAAGACTATTTTAATCGAATCATTAGTAATAACATGTATTATAATCCAAATTAGATGAGATTAAAAATCCACTTTATTATAAAACATATAAACTTTAAAATCACTAAAAAAATTAAAGAGGAAATTAGAATCAAATTTGATAGAAACAAGTATCAAGTAAAAATTAGTGAGTCTGGTTTTAAAGGAGAAACGAAAACCTTGGCGAAAGAGGCCATTCTTGACAAAACAGATTTAATTGTTGCATGTGGTGGAGATGGTACTATAAACGAAATTATAAATGAGATAAAAAGGAGAGGGTTTAAAATTGCAATAATTCCGATCGGTTCTGGTAACGGGATTGCGAGACACTTTAATATCCCGTTAGATATTTCCAGATCATTAGATTTAATTTTAAAACAAAATTATACTAACGTAGACATAGGAGAAGTAAATAAATCTTTTTTTTTAGGGAACGTTGCTTTTGGACTAGGTGCCGATTTCATTAAAAATTATCAAAAGATCAAATATCAAGGATTAATTGGTTATTTTTTTGCATTTGTAAAAACACTTTTCTTTATGAAAGAAAAACACTTCATTATTGATATAGACGGTGAAAGAATCACAACTAGTCCATTAATTTTAATTGTTTCAAATACAAATCAACAAGGCTATAATTTCACGGTCACACCGAAAGCAAAAACAGATGATGGATTGTTAGATATGGTTATTATTGAAAATTTGTCTAATCTTAAAAATATTAAAATCATATTCAAAATAATTTTTGGATTAAAGTTTAATCCTGGAGACAGGATTTATAAAAAAATTTCAAATTTAAATATCACACCAAATAAACCAATTAACAATATCCAAATAGATGGTGAAAATTTGAATATAAAAGATAGAATTTATAAAATTAAATTGTTGAAAAAAAAACTCCAATTGATTAGCTCTAAATAATTAACTTTAACTGTTAACCTAAATTTTTTTTTAAACATCAAATGTTAAACTGGCACAAAAAAATAATGAAAATAGTTATGGATAAATTTAATTTGAGTACATATGACATAGCACTTATTGCTTACTTGGAAGGAATTTTAACCGCAGTAATCATTTATGAGTTTATAATTTAGTTAAAGGAAAGGAATAACTTTTTCCAAATTAATTTTTCTTGATCCTTTAAGTAAAATTGTACAATCCATAATTAGATTTTTTTTTAAGTGGCTGATTAATTCTTTTGTTTTATAGAAAAATTGAATTTTTTCTGAGTTAAATTTAAGTTGATTAAATATTTTTCCTACAAGAAAAATTTTCAAATCTTTGTTTTTTTTAATAGAATTTAATATTCTTTTGTGCTCTATTATAGAGGTTTTTCCAATTTCGTGCATATCCCCAAGAATTAAGATTTTTTTAGTATCCCGTAATTTTATGAATGATTGGATTGAAACTTTCATACTGGTCGGATTAGCGTTATATGAATCAGCCAAAATAAAGTTACTTTTTGTCCTTATCATTTCTGAACGATTATTTTTTGGGATATAATTTTTAATTCCATTTTTAATTTGCTCAAGACTTAGATCAAAATAAATACCCATAGCTATGGATGCATTGATATTTTCAAAGTTGTATTCTCCATATAGATTTGATTTAATCTTTTTGTCATTTAAGCATGCCTCACATAAACTTTCGTTTGATGTTGTGTTATGAGTTAAATAATTCGATTTTTTGGATTTACCGAATGAAAAAGTTTTTATTCCTTTTGATTTTTCTCTTTGGATGCTGTCATCGTTGTTGACTAAAACAATACCCTTTTTTTGTCTTATATACTCATACAATTCACTTTTGCCTTTTACAACGCCCTCTATCCCTCCAAAACCCTCAAGGTGGGCTTTACCAAAATTTGTTATATAACCGATATTAGGATCCGCTATACTGCATAATAGATCAATTTCACCTAAGTGATTTGCACCCATTTCGATTATGGCCAAATCTGTTTTTCTATTTATTTCTAAAATTGTTAATGGAACACCAATGTGATTATTGAAATTATTTGAAGTGCATGTAACATTAAATTTTTGTGAAAGAACACTGTTGATCAACTCTTTTGAAGTTGTTTTTCCATTTGAACCAGTTAAACCAATAATTGGGATTTTAAATTTTGATCTATGATATTTAGCCAACAATTGTAAAGTCTCCAAAGCATTTTTTACTTTGATAGTCTTTTCAGATTTATGATAAAGCTTCTTTTCGTCGTATATTACAAATGATGCTCCTAGATCAATTGCTTGATTAATAAATGAATTTCCATTAAAGTTTTCCCCTTTTAAACAAAAGAATAGATTTTTTTTATTGATTGTCCTAGTGTCGGTAGATATCCCAGAACTTTTAGAAAATAGAGAATATATGTCATCTATTTCCATGATACAAAAACGTTTTAAGATTTAAATTACCCTCTTCTTTTATGGCGAGCGGATTTCTTTTTTTTGCTTTTAGAACCAAGTCTAGTCATTGCACATCTGAATCCAATATAATCAGTAGCTATGTATTGAGGTAAATATCTTCTCTGCGCAGGGTCAAGCCAGTATGCACGGTCTTTCCATGAGCCTCCTTTATAAACTCTTACTTCGTCAGTGATTAATGAAGTTCTTTTAATTGATTTATCCTTGGATCTTATTATATTACCGTCTTGGTCTTTAGAAACTTTAGGGTGAGTTGGTGCATCATACATTTTAGTCGACTCTGGCCTTCCATCACCTGCATCATCATCAGAACCAAATTGATCAGCAAAAAGGCGAGTTGACTCAATATCACCGTCTCTAAAATTCCTGTTATCACTTTCAGAGAAATTTTGTCTTAAAAATGTTTCTTCTTCATCAATTGGGACCTGCTTTAGTTGACCAGGTGTTCTTTTTAGAAGAACTTTTCCATTAGGAAGAGTATCATAAACTAATTGATCGGGTTGAATAATTTCAGCCTTTCCGTCGGGACCAATGATTTCTTTTAAATAAACATTACCTCTATAATAATTAAAGTCGTTTGCTTCGTCGTCAACAATAGGTCTATAAACATCAGAAACCCATTCTGCAACATTTCCTGCCATATCATATACCCCAAAATCATTTGGTGGATAGGCTTTTACTTGAATTGTAATATCAGCACCATCGTCTGACCAACCAGCAATCCCACCATAATCTCCTTCACCTAATTTAAAGTTTGCAAGTTGATCTCCCTCGGTCCTCCTATCTCCAGATCGAGTATATTCACCACTCCAAGGATATTTCTTTTTACCTCGGTAAGCATTGTATGCTCTATCTCCAACCAATGCTAAAGCAGCATATTCCCATTCAGTCTCTGTGGGTAGTCTGTATGATGGAAGAAGCAGACCCTTGTCTACTCCAGCATAGACACTAATCGTATCTTTTATTTTCCCTTTTTTACCTGCGATGCTGTCAATTTTTCCACCATATGTTGCGGATGGATTTTTTTGATATGCTCTGGTATTAAACGTACTGTTAGCATCTACCTGACCCCCCTCAACTTGGTTAATACCGTAACGAACATCTTTTTCGATATATGCTTCTCTTTCTAAAATAAATTCATTTACTCTGTCAGTTCTCCATTCAGCAAACTGAACTGCCTGTAACCAATTTACTCCTACAACAGGATATTCTGCATAAGCAGGGTGTCTTAAATAGTTTGTTGTTAATTCTTCAACGTATCCTAATTGATTTCGCCAAACTAATGTGTCTGGAAGTGCACCCTCATAAATTTGTTTGTATTGAGGATTATCTTGAGGGAAAACCATTTTTAACCAATCAAGATACTCCAGATACATAATATTGGTTACCTCAGTCTCATCAATATAGAATGACATGACATGTTGTCTAGTAGGTGTGTTATTCCAATCATGCAAAACATCGTCTTGAACTTGACCCTTTGTAAATGTTCCGCCTTCTATAAATACTAATCCAGGCCCTGTTTCCTGATCCTCATAATCAATATTGTATTGAAATCCACCTTTTTTTGAATTAATATCCCAGCCGGTGGCTCTAGAAGCATTATTTTTACCACATGATGTGATTATTAGAGAAATAATTAGAACTAAAAATCGAATTTCTAATAATTTAGAATCAGATAATTTTTTCATTCTGAAATTCATATTTTCTGCAATATACAACTTATTCATGCAAAATTATTTAAGTTTTTTTTCCTTTTGCAACTTATAACGAAAAAATTTTGCAAATATTATTATCAAAAATGCATATGAATAAAAGATTATTATAAGAATTTCTATTCTAAGCCGTTATATATAAAACGAAAATAATTGTCATTTAGTAGAAAAATTTTATTAATTCTTACTCTTTCTTTGATAAAAAGTAATCTTTATTCCCAAAATAATAGTAGAGTTATTACTACAGGAGTTCCCTTTTTGCTAATTTCACCCGATGCTAGATCTGCAGGTATGGGGGAATTAGGAGTAGCAACTTCTCCAGATATTTTTTCTCAGCAATGGAATCCTTCTAAATATGTATTTGCTGAAAAAGGAAAAAAAATTGGATTAAGTTACACGCCGTATTTAAGTAAGTTAGTTAATGATATTTTTTTAGCAAATATCACTTATTCTCTAAAGAAGAATGATAGAAGTGCATGGGGTTTTAGCTTAAAGTATTTTAGCTTGGGAGACATCCAATTTAACGATTTAATTGGCAATACCATTGTACAACAAGGAATCGAAAGACCTAATGAATTAACTTTGGATGCATCCTATGGTTTAAAATTAAACGAATCTTTTTCAATGGCCGTTGCAGCCAGATATATAAGATCAGATTTAAAACTTTCAAGTGACGCGGATCCAACCCCTGCGAGTTCTGTTGGAATTGATATTTCTGGTTTTTACTACGGGAAAATCTTTAAATTAAATAAAAATATTGCAAGATTTCGACATGGATTTAATGTTTCAAATATTGGTCCAAGGTTAAAATATGATGAAGGTGGTCAAAAGAACTTTATACCAACAAACATAAAAATTGGATCTAGTATGGACTTAATTATGGATGAAGTTAATGTTTTAAGTTTCAATTTAGAACTAAACAAACTTCTTGTCCCATCTCCTGTAGCTACATATAAAGACGGAGAATTTATAGGATACCAACAACCTGACGTAAGTTTTATAAAAGGTATTTTTGAATCGTTCAGGGATGCTCCAGAAGGGTTCAGAGAAGAATTGAAAGAAATAACATGGGCTTTTGGATTAGAATATGTATTTCAAAATTCTTTTGCATTACGAACAGGATATTTTAATGAAAGTTTAGAAAAAGGATCAAGGAGATTTTTAACCATAGGCGCAGGTTTTATTATCGATTTTGCTAGTTTTGATATTTCATACTTATTTTCAACTTCAAAAATTCGAAATCCATTAGAAAATACTTTACGTTTTTCTATCACATTGCCCTTAAGTAATCAAAATACTGAAATTGACGAAAATATTGAAGAAATCACTGATAAGTAATTGGTTTTTACAATTGATAACTACACTATTTTTGTTTAAAAAATGGTATTTTAGCTGTCTGTTTTAGTTAATGAATTTATTTAATTAAATGAAAAAAATAACAAAAGACACTTACATTGACTGGTTCAAAAACATGCTTTTCTGGAGAAAGTTTGAGGACAAATTAGCAGCTGTTTATATTCAGCAAAAGGTAAGAGGTTTTCTACATCTTTATAATGGTCAAGAAGCAATTTTAGCTGGTGCACTTCATGCTATGGAAGTTGGAAAGGATAGAATTATAACGGCCTATCGAAACCATGTGCAACCGATAGGTATGGGCGTAGATCCAAAAAGAGTAATGGCTGAACTTTATGGAAAGGAAACGGGAACTTCTTCAGGTTTGGGAGGTTCTATGCATATTTTTTCAAAAGAGTTTCGATTTCATGGAGGTCACGGAATAGTAGGTGGTCAAATACCACTTGGAGCAGGTATGGCATTCGGAGATAAATATCATGAAAGAGACTGTGTAACTCTATGTTTTATGGGGGATGGAGCCGTACGACAGGGCTCTCTTCATGAAACATTGAATTTGGCAACTTTATGGAAATTACCTGTTGTTTTCATTGTTGAAAATAATGGTTATGCGATGGGGACTTCTGTTGCTAGAACTGCTAATCATGAAGAAATTTGGAAATTAGGATTGGGATATAATATGCCTTGCGAACCTGTTGATGGTATGAACCCGGTAACAGTTGCCAAGTCTCTTGATAAAGCGATTTCAAATGCTCGTAAAGGAGAAGGTCCTTCGTTTATAGAAATGAAAACCTACAGATATAGAGGTCATTCAATGTCAGATGCTCAAAAATATAGAACAAAATCAGAAGTAGAGGAATATAAAAAGATTGATCCAATCACGCAGGTAAAAAAAATCATTCTTGAGAAAAAGTACTTGAATGATATTGAAATCTCTTCCATTGAAGAAAGAGTAAGGAGTCAGGTTTTGGAATGTGAAAAATTTGCTGAAGAATCTCCTTATCCAGATATTTCAGTAATGTATGATGCTGTTTATGAGGAACCAAATTACCCTTTTTTAAACCATAAATTAAAATAAATTATGGCTGAAATTATCAATATGCCAAGGCTCAGCGATACCATGGAGGAAGGAACTGTTTCATCATGGTTAAAAAAAGTAGGAGATCAAGTAAGTGAAGGGGATATTTTAGCAGAAATAGAAACAGACAAAGCTACAATGGAGTTTGAATCTTTTCACTCAGGTGAGTTGCTTTATATTGGAGTGGAGGCAGGTAAAACAGTTCCTGTAGACTCAATGCTTGCTATTATTGGAGAAAAAAATGAAGACATATCTTCATATATTGATAAACAAGGTTCTAAATCAAAAGAGATTAATACAAATTCAGACAACGAAAAGTCTGAAGAAAAAAAGCAAATAGAAGATAATAACTCGGTTTTAGCTGAAAAAGTTCAAAGCAAATTTGAAATAGTAAAAATGCCACGTCTTAGTGATACAATGGAAGAAGGAACCATATCCTCATGGCTTAAAAAGGTTGGTGATCAGTTAAAAGAAGGTGATATAATAGCTGAAATTGAGACCGATAAGGCAACGATGGAATTTGAATCTTTTCATGAAGGAACTTTACTTTATATTGGTGTTGAAGAGGGCAAATCTGCCCCAGTTGACGATATTCTAGCTATAATTGGAGACAAAAACACAGATGTTGAAAAAGCCTTAAAGTCTATAGGTCAAAAAGATATTACTGATGAAAAAGAAATTAAGTCTGAAATACCAATAAAAGAAAATATTTCTTCTAAAAAGGTTGATGTTACAAATATTAACACTACTATATATGAATCTAAAAATGAATTAGCAAATTCTCAAGCGGATAGAATTTTTATATCTCCATTAGCAAAAAAAATGGCATCCGAAAAAGGAATAATGTTGAATAATTTAGTTGGTACAGGTGATGGAGGAAGGATTATTAAGAGAGATATTGAAAACTATATACCTTCTCCAAATTCTACTAAAAAATCGGAAAAAGAATCAAGTAATCAAATACAAAATTCTCAAATCCGTAAAACAATTGCTAAAAGACTTTCGGATTCCAAATTTTCTGCACCTCATTATTATTTAAACGTTGAATTTAATGTTAACAATCTCATTTCATTTCGAGAACAATATAACTCACAGCCTGAAACAAAAATTTCATTTAATGATTTAATAATAAAAGCTACTGCCCTCTCTTTGAGTTTACATCCTGCAATAAACAGTCAATGGGGTGAAAATGAAATAACTCAACATAAACATATTCATGTTGGTGTGGCGGTTGCTGTTGAGGATGGATTAGTTGTTCCTGTTTTAAAATTTGCCAATAATTTAAATTTAAATCAAATTGGATTAAATGTTAAGGATTTTGCTAGTAGAGCTCAAGAAAAAAAATTATTACAAAATGAAATTGAGGGGAGTACATTCACAATATCCAATTTAGGTATGTTCGGGATCGAATCTTTCACTTCAATTATTAACCAACCAAACTCTGCTATATTGTCTGTTGGAAGTATTATTCAAAAACCAGTTGTAATAAATGATAAAATTGTTATTTCAAACACGATGAAATTAACTTTAGCCTGCGATCACAGAACTATAGACGGTGCATCTGGTTCAAAATTCTTGCTGACCTTAAAAGATTTTGTTGAAAACCCAATAAAATTACTTCTGTAAATTTATCTGTTACTTTAAATAAATTTTTAGTATTATGATTTTAATGAGATTTATTCCGGTCAATGCTAAAGAAAAAATAAGGGATTTGATAAATAAACATGAATTAAATATAATTGTGGTTTCGGAAAGAAAAACTAAAAGAGGTGACTTCAGAGTGTATAGTAATGGACTTAAAAAAATTACTTTAAATCAGGATTCAAACAAATTTAGATTTTTAATTACTCTGCTTCATGAAATTTCACATCAATTGGTTTTTCAAACATTCGGAAATAAAGTTAGACCTCATGGTATTGAATGGAAAAAAGTATTTAAAGAAATATCCAAAGCTTTTATGTTTGATTCAATTTTTCCCTTGTCCATACTTAATGCTTTTAAAATGTATCTTAAAAACCCAAAATCAAGTACAGATTTGGATATGGAGCTGTCTATGTCTCTAAGTGAATTTGATACTTTAAGTGACCACTTTTGTATACGTCAACTAGAAATGGGTCAACTATTTTTGCATAAAAAAAAAGATATCTATAAGAAGATTAGTAAAAAAAGAAAGAGGTATGTTTGCGAAAAAGTTTCTAATCGAAAACTATATCTCTTTCAACCAAACACTCTGGTTTTAGAATATAATGAAAAAATATAATAATTTTTATGCACTTATTTTGGCTGGGGGTTCGGGATCACGTTTCTGGCCTGCTAGCAGAGAATCCCTTCCAAAACAATTTATTGATATGACGGGATCAGGAAAAACACTAATCCAAGAGACATTTAACAGAATCAATAAAATTATTAAAACAAAAAATATTTTTATTTCAACAAATAATAAATATAAAAACTTGGTCACAAAACAAATTCCTGAGATAAAATCGAAAAATTTGATTTGTGAACCATTAATGAGAAATACTGCTCCGTCAATTTTATATGGCTCTTTAAAAATTAATCAAATCAACAAAGAGGCGAAGATGATTGTGCTACCAAGTGACCATTTTATTGAAAAGTTAACTGAATTTTATGAAAATGTAGAACATGCATTTTCTGTTTCTAAAAGCGACCAATTAGTAACTTTTGGAATAAATCCAAACTTTCCGTCCATAAATTATGGTTATATCAAGGTAAAAAATACAAGAGAATCATTTCAAAAAGTTTTAAGATTTACTGAAAAACCAGGCAAGAAATTAGCTGAAAAGTTCTTAAAATCTAATATGTATTTTTGGAACTCTGGAATATTTGTTTGGTCCACGGAGTCAATTTTAAATGCATTTAAAGTTTTTGAGCCAGACTTAATTAAAATATTTAAGTCAAATTTAAAAAACTTCGACTCTGAAGAAGAAACTCATTTTTTTAAAATTATTTTCCCAAAAATTAAAAGCTTATCAATTGATTACTCTATTCTAGAGAAAGCTAAAAATACTTACGTTATTAAATCAAATTTTGAATGGAGTGATCTTGGCACATGGGAATCATTATTCGAAACCTTATCTAAAAAAAATATTAAAAAAAATATAAATATTGGATTTAAAGAAAATTATTTAAATTCTTCAGACGGTAATATTATGTTTTCTGATCAAAAAAAAATAATCATATTAGACAGTTTACAAGATCATATAATTGTAAATAATAAGGAAATGTTAATGATAATACCAAGAAATAAAATTGAATCAATTCCGAAGTTAAAAGAGGTTTTAATTAAAAGATTTCGTAATGATTTCAATTAAATCTACTTATTTTCTTTGACATAAATCTTTCTTACTTTTTTAAATAGCTCCGAAGAGTAAACAAAATTTGATATTGATTTATTATCGGTTTTAAAGATCTCTTTATTTGTTCCTTCCCACTTTTTTTCTCCACTTTCTAAGAAAATGATTTTTTCCCCTATTTCCATAACTGAATTCATATCATGAGTATTAATCACAGTTGTTATTTGGTACTCTTTAGTAATTTCCTGAATTAAATTATCAATTAAAATTGCAGTGTTTGGATCTAGACCTGAATTAGGTTCGTCACAAAAAAGATAGTTGGGGTACATTATTATAGCCCTAGCAATAGCAACTCTTTTCTTCATACCACCAGAAATTTCTGAAGGAAGTTTATTATTTGCGTTAATTAAGTTTACTCTTTTAATTACAATGTTAGCTCTATCACGTATTTCGTCAGTATGAGTATTTGTGAACATTTTCATTGGGAAGGCAATATTTTCTTCTACAGTCATAGAATCAAAAAGAGCACTACCCTGAAAAACCATCCCCATTTCCTGACGGAGCTTCGTTCTTTCTTTTGAGTTCATTTTAGAAAGGGGAGTTTTGTTATATATTATTTCTCCACTTTCTGGACTAAAAAGTCCAAGTATACATTTTAAAAAAACTGTTTTTCCAGATCCACTTTGACCGATTATTAAATTTGTTTTTCCTTTTTCAAAGAAGGTACTTACTTTGTTTAGAACATACGTGCCGTCAAATTTTTTACTAAGTTTAGTTACCTCTATCATTATGTTAGTAATAAGTTTGTAACAAAAGAATTCATAATAATTATTGCAACACTTGTCCATACAAATGATGTTGTACTTGCTTTACCAACCTCTAATGCCCCGCCCTTCATAAAAAATCCGTGATAAGAGGGTATTGTAGCTAAAATCATTGCGAATAAAAAAGTCTTTATAAAAGCATAATTAAGGTGAAATGGAACAAAGTCAAGTTGTAAACCATCAATAAAATCTGTATGAGTACTAAACCCTCCAGTAACACACGCAAAGTAACCACCAAATATTCCGAGAAACATTGAAATTACGATTATAAATGGAAAGAGGGTCATTGCTACTATCTTTGGAAAGATTAAATAATTATAAGTATTTACACCCATAACCTCCAAAGCATCAATTTGTTCTGTAACTCTCATTGTACCGATAGAAGAGGTAATAAAAGACCCAACTTTTCCAGCCATAATTATAGAAATAAATGTTGGGGCAAATTCTAAAATCATAGTTTGTCTAGTCGCAAAACCAACCAAATATCTTGGGAGAAGAGGATTTTCCATATTTATAGCTGTTTGAATTGCTACCACTCCACCAACAAAAAAAGATATTAATGACACAATGCCCAAAGAACCAATAATGAGGTCGTCAATTTCTCTTAGAATTAGTCTCCAAAGGACATCAGATTTTGTAAACTTTTCAAACATCTTTTGGAGCATTATAAAGTACCTGCCAATATGTTCAATGAATTTAATCATCAAAAATAATTTTAGTAAAGTTATATATTTAAATTTTGTAAACCACTGAATTTACATTCATACCTGCACCAACACTAGCAAAAACTATAATATCATTTTTATTTAATTTATGGTTTATAATTTCATTCCTCAAAACCTGGTCGAATAAAGTTGGAATAGTAGCTACTGAACTATTGCCTAAGGACTGGATATTCATTGGTAGAATATTTTCTGGAAGCTCTTTATCATAAAGCTTGTATAGTCTTTTCACTATTGCTTCGTCCATTTTCATGTTAGCTTGATGTATAAAAACTTTTTTTATTTCTTCTATGTCTAAGTTTGCTTCATCGATGCAATTTTTTATTGCAACCGGAACTTTTTTTAAAGCGAATTCATAAACTTTTCTCCCCTTCATTTTAATATATTTATTTTCGTCGGTTGAGTTATATGAACAATCAAAATTTATAAAATCCACTTCATTGTTATCAGTGTATGTAACAGATTTGTACGCAATTATTCCATTTTCAGAATTACTTTTCTCGATTATAACTGCACCCGCACCATCAGAAAAAATCATTGAATCTCTGTCAACATTGTCAACTACTCTTGATAATGTTTCAGCACCAATAACTAAACATTTTTTAGCTGCCTCTGCCTTAATGAAATTATATGATTGTATTACTCCCTCGAGCCACCCTGGACATCCGAAAATTAAATCATAAGCAACACAATTAGGGTTTTTAATATTTAAATTAGATTTGACTTTTGAGGCAAGACTGGGCATTAAGCCTGATTGTTTTGAACCAAAATCTGTATCACCAAAATTATGGGCTAAAATTATGTAGTCAATAGATTCTTTTTCCTCGGTGTTAGTTTCTAAAGCCTTGATTGCTGCAAAAGTTGCTAAATCAGAAGTATTATGATCTTGGTCCGCATACCTTCTCTGTTTAATACCTGTAATAGAAGAAAATTTTTCAACTATTTCTTCATTCTTTTTCAAAAATGGATTTCCCTTTTCATCCAAAAATGAATTTTGTAAAAACACTTCATTTTTTACAGCAAATTTTGGAATATAACATCCAGTTTTTGTTATAATTACGCCCATCGAATTTTAAAAAGACTAATTTAAAATTGTTATTCTGAAAAAATACCTTTTTTTTGAAATTTTGAACGATTTCCAAACCTAAAAAAATAGAAAAATAAAAAAAATCACTTTTCGTTTTCTATTGATTTATAAGCTTTTTGGTATTCGCTTGTACTTGGACAACTGCATACTAAATTACGATCTCCAAAGGCTTCGTCAACTCTCCTCACTGAAGGCCAAAACTTGTTGTTTGAAACATATTTTAAAGGATATAAAGCTTTTTTTCTACTGTATTTAAAGGGCCATTTATCCGCAGTTGCAAGCAATTCGGTGTGAGGTGCGTTTTTTAATACACTATTCTCATCATGATAATCAGCTTCCGATATTTCTGCAGCGATTGAAATCATGGCATCGCAAAATCTATCTATTTCTTCTAGATTTTCACTTTCGGTAGGTTCAATCATCATGGTACCCGGTACAGGAAAAGAAACGGTAGGGGCGTGAAAGCCATAGTCAATAAGTCTTTTAGCTAAATCAACTACCTCTATATTCTTTTCTTTAAATCCACGTAAGTCAATAATTAATTCGTGAGCAGATCGTCCTTTATCACCAACATATAATATTGGAAAAGCACCATCCAATCTTTCTTTGATGTAATTAGCACTTAATATGGCTATTTCAGTCGACTTTTTTAACCCGGAGGCACCTAAAAGTTTTATATATCCGTAAGATATTATACACGCTAAAGCAGATCCCCAAGGAGCAGACGAAATTGACTCAATTGGTTTATTTCCACCAGTTTTTACAATAGGATTTGAAGGTAAAAAATCCTCAAGGTGTTTAGCTACAGAAATCGGTCCTACACCTGGCCCGCCACCTCCGTGAGGTATAGCAAATGTTTTATGTAAATTCAAATGACAGACATCTGCACCTATTTCTTGTGGACTAGTTAGTCCAACTTGTGCATTCATATTTGCCCCATCCATATATACTTGACCTCCATTTTCATGGATTAATCTGGTAATACTTTTTATGTTCGATTCAAAAACACCATAAGTGGATGGATAAGTTATCATTAAAGCAGCTAAATTGTCAGCATGCTCAATAACATGTTTTTTGAGCTCTTCAAAATCAATGTTTCCATTATTGTCAGTCCCGGTAACAACTACTTTCATACCAGCCATAACTGCAGAAGCTGGATTAGTTCCATGAGCGGAAGAAGGAATTATACAAATATTTCTATGTTTATCACCATTGGAAATGTGGTAAGCTCTTATAACCATTAAACCAGAAAATTCTCCCTGTGCTCCAGAATTTGGCTGTAACGAAGTAGATGAAAAACCGGTAATTTCGTTAAGCATTTCAGTTAAAGAATTCAAAACTTCCTGATAACCTTCGGCTTGATTTATTGGTGCGAAAGGGTGAATACTTCCCCATTCTGGAAAACTTAAGGGTATCATTAGATTAGCACTATTTAATTTCATAGTGCAAGACCCAAGAGATATCATCGAATGGTTGAGAGCTAAATCTTTCCTTTCTAAGGACTTAATATATCTCATCATTGATGTCTCTGACTGATAGGAATTAAAGATCTTATTTGTTAAAAAACCACTCTCTCTCTTAATTTCTAGAGGAATCAAATCCCCTTCAACAATTTGATTTGATTTGATTTTAACTCCAGAATAAATTTCAAACACAGTGGTAATTTCATTTAAATCTTTTTCGCTTGTCGTCTCGTTTATTGATATAGAAACGTGATTGCTATCAGGATAGTTGAAATTAATTCCATTTTTTTCAGCAATTTTTTTGAGTTTCTTTGAATTTACTTTAAAATAAATTGTATCAAAATAATATACATTTAGCTGTTTAAAATTTAAATAATTTAAAAGTTGTTCAAGTTTCTTTGCTTTGTTGTGGATAGCAAGGGCAATTTTTTGTAATCCATTTGGACCATGATAAACAGCATACATACCTGCCATAACTGCTAACAAAACTTGTGCCGTACAAATATTAGAAGTAGCTCTTCCTCTTTTGATGTGTTGCTCACGTGTTTGTAAGGCCATTCTAAGGGCTGGATTGCCATCTATATCTATAGTTTGTCCAATTATTCTGCCTGGAATGTTTCTTTTGTACTTTTCCTTTGTTGCAAAAAATGCTGCGTGTGGGCCACCATAACCTAATGGAATTCCAAATCTTTGAGAGGTCCCAACAACAACATCTATATTAAATTTTCCTGGGGCCTCAAGAAGAGTTAGCGCCAATAAGTCTGAACCAACTACTAGTGGAATTTCGGTTTCAGATAAAGCTTTAGAAATTTTTGAAATATTTAAAATATTTCCTGACTTTCCTTGATATTGAAAGAATGCTCCAAAAAAGGATTTTTCTCCCTTAAAATCATTTGGATCACCAATATATATATTGATTCCCAAGGGCTTAGCTCTGGTTTTCATTACCGAAATTGTTTGTGGGAAAGTATTTTTATCTACAAAAAAGTCAATACAATTACTTTTGATCCTTTCTGAATTTCTTGTTGAAAAAAGCATACCCATCGCTTCAGCTGCAGCAGTGCCCTCATCTAGTAATGATGCATTTGAAATTTCCATTCCAGTAAGGTCGCATATGAGTGACTGGTAATTAAATAAGGCTTCAAGACGTCCTTGTGCAATTTCAGCTTGGTAAGGCGTATATGCGGTATACCATCCGGGATTTTCTAAAATGTTTCTTTGGATTACGGCAGGCATTATAGATGGATGGTATCCTAGACCAATGTAATTCTTAAAAAGTTTATTTTTTTTTGATAAAGATCTTATTAAAATATTAAATTCATTTTCAGAAATTGCATCATCAAGTTTTAATTTTTTTTTTAAAAGGATGTTGTTAGGAATAGTTTCATAAATTAGCTCTTTCACTGAATTAACGCCCAATGCATTAAGCATTTTTTTAATTTCCTTTTCATTGGGACCTATATGTCTGTTAGAAAACATGATATGCTAAATTAAATTAATTGTTAACTTATTTAAAACCTATTTGGTAAAATAGAAGAGAAGTTTTCAACCTAAATCAATTTTTTATGAACATTATTAAAATAAAAACTGTTTGAAAGGAGTTCAAAAAGTACTTTCGATTTATGTAAATGAGAATTTTCATGTTTCATTAATGTTGGTTTTCTATTTTGAGTTAACTAATATTCATTCAGAAAGACAAAAAAATATTGAAGAACACATATTTTTATTTTTTATAACTTTTCTAGCCTATAATTATTTAAGAAAAGAAAAATACATCTCAAATAAACAATTAAATTTATTTCTAATTCCTATTTATGTTATTGGAATTGTATATACTAGTATTTACTTTTTATATCTTGATTTATTTAATAAAATTTTAATTGTAATTCTAATCGTTTTAATTTTTTTTTATAAAAACCCATATAATTTTAATAATTCATTAAGGAAGAATCCAATAATAAAAATTTTAACAATTTCATTTAGTTGGTCATTGCTTACATGCATTTTCTTAAACCCTAATATTCCAGAAATACCAAAGTTCGATATTTTTCACTTTTTTGAAAGATTTTTTTATTTAATTTCAATTTGTTTAGTATTTGAAATAAAAGATTACGATGAAGACTTCTCATTTCAGATGTCTTTTCCAAATAAATACGGAATAAGAGTTACTAGAATAGTAGCTATTTTCTTTATACACGTTACACTTTTTTTTCTTTTTCAAGATATCAAAGATTTTTCAGTATATATTATATCAATTTTAGCCGTATTGCTGATAACTCAAGCTTTAATTTTAACAGTCAAACCAAAATCACATTTTTATTTTACAAGATTATGGACAGAAGCATTACCAATAGTGGCTTTTATAATTTTAAAAATTAATTTATTTATTCTTCCTAGAATCAGTGGGTAATTATTTCCTGTGTTTTTTAGCAGATTCAATTACTTTTTTTTCGTTTAGTTCTTTGTATTTTACAATTTTTAATTGTATTTCATTGTCAAAGGATCCAATAATTTGAGCTGCAAGAATAGCAGCGTTCTTTGCACCATTTAAAGCCACAGTAGCAACAGGAACTCCTCCAGGCATTTGCAAAATTGATAATACTGAGTCCCAACCATCAATTGAGTTTTTTGATTTAATTGGAACTCCAATCACGGGAATAGGTGTGAGTGATGCAACCATCCCGGGTAAATGAGCTGCACCACCTGCACCAGCAATTATTACGTTTATTCCATTTTTGATTGCATTTTCGGCATAAGTGAACATTTTTTTTGGGGTTCTATGTGCGGAGACAATATCGATATCATAACTCAAATCCATTTCATCTAAAAATTTAGATGCTTCATTCATCACTGGTAAGTCAGATTCACTTCCCATAATTATTCCAATTTTTTTCATTCTGTAGAGATTATTTTTATATATTTTTTTAAAATTTTTGCTTTTGAAATAGCCTTTTCTATTTTTTTATCTATTATAGTTATGTGTCCCATTTTCCTATTAGGTTTTGTTATTTTTTTTCCATAAATGTGTGGATAAACACCATCTAAGTCAAAAGCTTTATCAATATTATGATAAACAGCTTTACCGTTATGACTATTTTCTCCCACGAGATTAACCATTACTCCAGGTAAAATTTGATCGACATTTCCTAAGGGCATATCATAAATTGCTCGTATATGTTGTTCGAACTGGCTTGTAATACAAGATTCAATTGTTAAATGTCCACTATTGTGAACTCTTGGCGCAATTTCATTAACTAAAACATCATCATTATGGGTACAAAATAATTCAACTGCAATTAATCCAACGTGGTTTAGAGACTTAGATACTAAATTTGCAATATCCAAAGACTTAAGTTTTATTTTTTCGGGAATTCTTGATGGAAGAATAACATATTCTACCTGATTTGATTTCTGATTAAACTCCATTTCCAAAACAGGAAAAGATTTGCTTTTACCAGAATTATTTCGAGCAATTAAAACAGCCAATTCATGCTTTATATCAACAATATCCTCGATTATACAGCCGTTCTCGTTAACATCATCCAAATCAGATAAAGATTGAATAAATTTAACACCCTTACCATCGTAACCCATCGTCTCAGATTTCCACATAATAGGACATTTAGATTCAGTTTTAGAAATATACGTAGACAAGATTTTTTTATTATTAAACCTTTTATAATTTGATGTTGGAATTTTATTTTTTTTAAAGAAATCTTTTTGGACACCTTTATTCTGGATTAATTCTATATTTGATGGACTTGGATAAACGTCTATACCCTCATTTTCTAGTTTGTAAAGTGCTTTAACGTTAACATGTTCAATTTCAATTGTGATAATGTCCACTTTCTTTCCAAAATTATAAACATCCTGATAATTGTTAAAATCTCCTTTGAAAAATAAATCACAACACCTTGAAGCTGGACAATCAGGGTTGGGATCTAGAATATATGTTTCTATACTCCATTTTCTAGTAACATTAATCAACATTTTTCCCAGCTGGCCCCCACCTAGTATTCCAAGTTTTTTTTTTAGAGAAGTAGTTTTCATATTCATTTACAAAAATAGGGATATACACTTATCATTTAACAAAAACTAAGTTCAATTTTGGGTATATTTATATTATTAAAGAATTGATAAATGTTAAACATTGTAATTTTTGGTAAACCTGGCGCAGGTAAAGGAACTCAAGCGGAATTTTTAAAATCCAAATATAATTTAATTCACATTTCAACTGGAGATTTATTTAGGCATCATATAATAAATAAAACCCCTTTGGGATTAAAAGTGACTTCACTTTTAGAAAATGGAGATTTAGTTCCAGATAAATTAACAATAGAGATTTTAGAAAATGAGGTAAAAAAAAACAAAAAAACAAGTGGTTTTATTTTCGATGGTTTTCCTAGGACAATAAATCAAGCAAAAAAATTAGATGATTTTTTAAAGTCATTAGCGATGCAAATAAGTTTCACTATTGCACTTGAGGCAGAAGATGAAATTTTACTCAATAGACTTTTAAAAAGGGGAGAAACTAGTGGAAGGAGCGATGACATAAATAAAGAGAAAATCTTGAATAGATTTAAAGAGTACAAAGACAAGACACTACCTTTAAAGGAATTCTATACAAAGCAAAATAAATTTTTTTCGATTAACGGAGTTGGGGGTATTAAAGTTATTTCTGAAAGACTTATTTCAATAATTGAAAAATAGTTAAAATGACAGAAGATAATTTTGTCGATTATGTTAGTTTAAATGTTATTTCGGGTAATGGTGGAAGAGGTTCTTCACATTTAAGAAGAGAAAAATTTGTGGCTAAAGGAGGCCCTGATGGAGGTGATGGAGGAAATGGTGGAGACGTAATATTTAGAGGTGACGCTAACATTTGGACACTTTACACATTTAAATTTAAAAAGCATTTCAAAGCTGGACATGGAGGAGATGGAGGCAGAAATAAGAGAACAGGTAAGAAAGGGGAAGACATCATAATAAAAGTTCCATTAGGAACCACAATTATCGAAAAAAAATCGCATAAGCTTTTAGCTGAAATCACAGAGAATAACAAAGAAATTATTTTGATTCGGGGAGGACTGGGAGGAAGAGGTAATTGTTATTTTAAGTCATCTACTAATAGAACTCCACGATACTCTCAAAATGGTATATCAGGTGAGGAAATGATAATAACTTTAGAGTTAAAGATTTTAGCTGATGTCGGTTTAGTGGGTTTCCCAAATGCTGGGAAATCAACCCTTCTAGCTTCTATTACATCTGCAAAACCAAAGATTGGTGATTATGAGTTTACTACTTTAAAACCAAATTTGGGAATTGTTGAATATAAAGATTTTAAAACATTTGTTGTTGCAGATATTCCAGGAATAATTGAAGGAGCATCCTCTGGAAAAGGTTTAGGACATTATTTTTTAAGACATATAGAAAGAAACTCAATTTTACTTTTTTTAATCTCTGCTGAGCATGAAATTTATAAGAGGTTTTTAATTCTTAGAGAGGAAATGTTGAAGTTTAACCCGGAATTATTAGATAAAAAATTTATTGTTGTAATATCAAAAATTGACCTTATTGAAGCTTCAAAAAGAAGTTTTTTTTTAGATAAAGTAAATAAAGATTTTAAGTCAGTTTCTGTTTTAGCTTTATCTTCAGTAATCAACTTAGGTTTAAATAATCTTAAAGATGAACTATGGAAAGTTTTAAATTCTGCCCAAATTGAATAATTATTTTTTCTTTTTTTTAATTTTTTTAAACTTATACAGTCAAAAAGAGTCTCCTTTTGAAAATCTAAATTTCATAAAAATTATATCTAATAACAATAATGAAATCTATAAAAAAGAGTTAGATAAACTTAGAGCTAATGAGGCACCTGAAATTGATATCATAAAAAAAGAAATTTTTTTAGCTACAAAATTCAGAGACATAAAAAAAATTATAATATTACTAAATCGGCAAATTGAAATTGAGGGTGAAAGTCCAGATTTACTTTATCAACTAGGAGGGACAAATGGGATCCTTGCTTCCCAAAAAAAAAACTTTTTTTCTATTATCTATTTAAATGAAATGTTGAACAATTTTTCAAAAGCTTTGGATTTAGATCCATATCATATTCCAACCCTAGAAGCCTATATAGATGCACTTTATAGTGTACCTAAAATTCTTGGTGGTGATAAAAAGAAAGCCCTAAAACTTGCTGAAAGATTAAATCAAGTAAGTAAAATAGATGGGCATTTGTCCATGGCAATGATTTATTATAAAAATGGAAATAATGAAATGTCCAACTTTTATCTAAATATTTTTTTTGAAGAATTATCAAGTCTATTGATTTGTGGAAGTGAGAATTCTAAAGTTTTTTTTTCAAAAAAAGCAAATAATTTTCCAATTAAAATTTCTCAGATCACTTCTTTTTTTGGAAAAGAAGTTGATTCTGGTTTGTGCGCTCTAAACTTTTATATGGAAAGCTCTAACTTTAAAAAAAATCTTTATTCGTTGGAATGGATTTATTATTTAAAGTCTAAACTAGCTTTTTTGAATGGTAATCGTGAGGAGTCAATTAGGTTAATAAACTTATCCCTTAATTTAAATCCTGAATTTGAATTAAGTAAAACCTTTTTAAAAAAAAATTTTTAAAATAAAAATATGATTTTAATTTACTGTTACAAAGGTTCCCCAAGGATAGAATACATCTTTAATCATATATTTAAGTTTATTCTAAATAAACAATTCTCAATTACTTATTCAAAGACAGAGTTTATTGATTACAGAGGATACAAGTTTAGCTATGCTAATGCTCCAATTTCTGATGAGTTATTTTTCCAGTCAATTGGATTGCTCCACGAAAGAGGATTAGAGAATTATGAAGTAAAAATTTTTAAATGGGAAAATGTAAAATGTTTTTTTAAAGTTGGTGAAAAATCATCAATACCTTTTGATATTTTTTCAGCTATTTTTTTCTTGTTATCTCGTTACGAAGAATATATGCCGCACACGGGCAACAAAATTGGCCAATTTAATTACAATGAAAGTATTGCGTATAAAGAAGAATTTTTAGAAATTCCTTTAGTTGATATCTGGATTGAAAAATTTAAATCTATTTTAGAAAATAAAATAAAGTTAAAATGTAAAATGGTGTCAAATAACCAAATAAAATCAATTTTAATAAGTTCTATAAATCCATATAAGTATACAAATAAGTATCCTTTCGAATCTTTTTTGATTTGGTTTAAAAATTTAATAAAATTAAATTTATGGGAAGTCATAGAGCATTTTTTTGTTTTTTTGAGAATAAAAGTTGATCCATGGGAGATGGACGATTATTTAAAAAAAATATTACTTGCTTCGAATAAAGAAATTTTATTTTTTTTTTCATTTTCTTCTGAATCCTACTTTAAAAACGAGACTCCGAAAACAAATGAAAACTTCAGAAAGTACATAAAAGAAGTTTCTGATAATTTTGAAATTGGGTTATTACCTTCAAACAAGGCGCTTAAAAACCCTAAAACTTTTCAACTGGAAAGCTTGAATATTTCCAATTTGGTTAATATAAAAGTTGTTAAAATGCTTTTCCAAGATGGTTTAAAAAAAACAAGTCAAGATTACAAAAACTTTCTTTCTGTAGAAAATGCTAATGATTTTTCCATGGGTTATATAGATGCTTTTGGTTATAGGGCTAGTACGTGTTCTTCGTTCTTCTTTTATGATCTTTCCAACGAGACCAAAACTAATCTTCTTGTAACACCATTTATTGCCCATTTCAAATTGATAGATAAAACTAGTCTGAGTAAAGCGATATCCAAAATCCAAAAGTTTAATGAAATAGGGAAAAAGTATTATGGGAGTTTTTCTATTATCCTTAATAACGAAATTTTTGAAAACTCATTTAAAAATAACAAACGTAGATTTCATTTTGCTTCTTTAATTAAAAATATAGATAATGGATTTAACAAATAAATTGATTTCTTGTTATTTAAAAAGTTTATAAAAAGAAATATCTTTAAAAAAATTAAAAATTAAGATGGATATTAAAAAGTCTCAAAAAGAGGTTGATGATTGGATAAAAAAGTATGGGGTAAGATATTTTGATATTATGACAAATATGGCAATTTTAACAGAAGAGGTGGGAGAAGTAGCAAGGGTAATAAGCAGAAATTATGGTGAGCAAAGTAAAAGAGAAGAAGACAAAACCAATAGTTTATCAGAAGAATTATCAGATGTGTTATTTGTAGTTTTTTGTATTGCCAACCAAACCGGCATAGATTTGCAATCTGAATTTGATAAAAAATTAATTAAAAAATCAATCAGAGACTCATTAAGACATAAGGGGAACAAAAAATTATTTTAAAATGTATGATTTCAGTTTTACATCCTAATAGAATTGTAAAAGTAGGTTTATCCTTAACTGGTTCTAAAAGTATAACTAATAGGCTGCTTATTTTAAGAAGTATATATCCATCATTAAAAATTAAAAATAAGTCTGAGTCTCAGGATTCAGTCGTCTTGGAAAATGCATTAAAATCCTCTTCTAATATAAAAGATATTGATCATGCGGGAACTTCGATGCGTTTTCTTACTGCTTTTTACTCAATATTAGAAAACAAAGAAATTATTATAAAGGGGTCAAAAAGAATGCATGAAAGACCAATATACCCATTAATTGATTGCCTGAAATTAATTGGTGCTGATATTAGTTACCTAGAAAAAGATGGATATCCGCCTATTAAAATTAAAGGTAAAAAATTAAACTTTAGAAAAGTACAAATTTCTTCCAACGTAAGTAGTCAATTTGTTTCAGCTATCTTGCTAGTTGCACCAAAATTAATTGGAGGGTTAGTTATCGAATTAAAAGGGGAATTGATTTCTAAACCTTATATAGAAATGACATTATCCCTCCTAAATGATTTGGGAATTAAAACGAGTTTCAAAGGGAAATTAATTACAGTAGAGAATTTAGAAAAGATTAAGCAAAAACATATTTATGTTGAATCGGATTGGAGTTCAGCGTCTTACTGGTATAGTATAGTAGCACTCTCAGATGGAGCTGAGGTAAGGCTCAACAATTTTTATAAAGACAGTATTCAAGGAGATTCAGTTTTGACCAAATATTACAAAACACTAGGAGTTGAAACAAAATTCACTCAAAATAAAATAATCCTGACTAAACTTAAAGATTTCACCCTCCCACAACAACTAAATTTAAATTTAATTGATAGTCCTGATTTAGCACAAACCATAGCCGTAACATGTTTTGGACTTAAGATTAATTGTTCACTAGATGGATTACAAACCCTGAATATTAAAGAAACAAAAAGATTAAATGCATTGGAAAATGAGTTGAAAAAGCTAGGAGCAAATGTAAAGGTTACTGAAACCAGTCTAAATCTTTTTGAAGTAAAAAAAATTAAAAAGAATATAAAAATAAATACTTACGATGATCACAGAATGGCGATGTCTTTCGCACCTTTGTCACTTAAAATCCCAATTTTTATACAAAATCCTAGTGTTGTGGCTAAATCTTATCCAAAGTTTTGGGATGATTTGAAAAAAGCGGGATTTATTATTAAACCAATTTAAAAATATAATTAAATTACCTTGACAAGCGGATGTTTCAAAATGTATATTTGCGAAAAAACAAACTAAATGAAATTATCAGATTTTAATTACGATTTACCAAAAAATCTCCTTGCCGAATTTCCTTCTGAAAACAGAGATGAGTCCAGATTAATGGTCATAAATCGAAAAGAAAAGACAATTAATCACCACCAGTTTAAAGATTTAATTAACTATTTTGAAGAAGAAGATGTATTAATTATTAACAACACAAAAGTTTTTCCTGCTAGATTATATGGGAATAAAGAAAAAACTGGTGCAAGAATTGAGGTTTTTTTGTTAAGAGAATTGAATAAAGAACAAAGGCTATGGGATGTTTTGGTTGATCCGGCCCGAAAAATAAGAATTGGTAACAAGCTCTACTTCGGAGATGATGATAATCTTGTTGCAGAAGTTATAGATAATACGACTTCAAGGGGAAGAACACTTAGGTTTTTATTTGACGGGACCTACGAACAATTTAGAATTAAACTTAACGGATTGGGGGAGACGCCCCTACCAAAATACATTAAGAGGGATCCGGTTCCAGAAGATAAAGAAAGGTATCAAACAATTTACGCTAAAAATGAAGGTGCTGTAGCCGCTCCCACAGCTGGTCTTCACTTTTCAAAACATTTACTAAAAAAAATGGAGATTAAAGGTGTAAATATTGCTGAAATTACACTTCATGTAGGCTTGGGAACTTTTAATCCTGTTGAGGTAGAGGATTTATCTAAGCATAAGATGGACTCAGAGGAGTTAATAATTAATCAAGAAGCAACTGAAATTGTTAATAAATCAATTCGAAAAAAGAAAAGGATATGTGCAATTGGAACTACAGTAATGAGAGGTCTGGAAAGCTCAGTTTCTTCAATGAATACTCTAAAAACATATAATGGTTGGACTCATAAATTTGTTTTTCCTCCCCATGAATTTGCAATTGCAAATTCGATGGTAACAAATTTTCATACTCCAAAATCAACATTATTAATGATGGTTTCTGCCTTCGCAGGAAGTGAACTTATTAAAGAGGCATATAATGAAGCTATCAAAGAAAAATATAAATTTTATTCATACGGAGATGCAATGCTAATTCTCTAATTGGATGGAGAACAAAGATGATATTAGGCTATTAAACTCTAAACAACTTGAGGATTTTTTGATTAATAAAAATCACGAAAAATATAGAGTTGATCAAATCTTAGATTGGGTTTGGAACAAAGGTGTTGATAGTTTTTCAAAAATGTCAAATGTATCGTATGATCTAAAAAAGCTTCTTGATAAGAAATTTGTCCTGAAGAAACCAATAGAAATAAAATCTTATAAAAGTTTTGATGGAACAATAAAATATTCAATCCAATTGTTTGATAAAAATTTGATTGAAGCCGTATTGATACCATCCAACAAAAGAGTAACAGCATGCATTTCATCTCAAGTTGGATGCAGTTTAGATTGCAAATTTTGTGCAACTTCAAGATTAATCAGAAAAAGAAATTTGTTTTGCTATGAAATTTTTGATCAACTCTTTTTTTTGAATGAACAGAGTAAATTTCATTTTAAAAGAAAAATATCAAATGTAGTTTTTATGGGGATGGGAGAACCACTTCTGAATTATAAAAACGTAATAAAAGCTATAAAAAAAATAAAGTTGAAAAGTGGATTAAATTTCTCAGCAAAAAAAATTACAATTTCAACTTCTGGAATACCTAAAGTAATAAAACATATAGCTCATGAGGATTTAAAATGTAATCTTGCAGTTTCCCTTCATTCAGCGATTCAAAAAACTAGAGAAAAAATTATGCCCTTTTCAGAAAAATTTCCCATAGAAGATTTAATCGATTCATTAAAATATTGGTATAGAGTTACTAAAACAAAAATACTTTATGAATACATTATTTTTGACGGTATTAATGATAATATTGAGCATATAAAAGCACTTATTAAAATCTGTAAAATTATACCATGCAAAGTAAACTTTATAGAATATAATCCAACAGATGATAAAACTTTTAGGCAATGTAAAGTTGAAAAACTTAAATTATATCAAAACTATTTGGCAAGTGAGGGGATAATTAATACTTATAGAATTTCTAGGGGTAGAGACATAAACGCTGCTTGTGGACAATTAGTTAATTTAAATAAAGTTAGTTAGTGAAAGCCGTTGAGAAAATAAAAAATCCAATTTATCATGAAATGGAAATTTTTGAAGAAAAATTTGCTTTATCTATGTTCTCAAATGTTCCTTTAATTAATCGAATTGCACATTTTATAGTTAAAAGAAAGGGAAAACAAATGCGACCTATGTTGATTTTTCTAACAGCTAAATTAGTGAACAATGGTGAAATAAATGATCGTACATACAGAGGTGCATCTGTAATTGAATTAATTCATACTGCGACATTAGTACATGACGATATTGTTGATGATTCTAATTTCAGAAGGGGTTTTTTTTCAATAAATGCCTTGTGGAAAAATAAAATAGCTGTTTTAGTGGGAGATTTTCTATTATCAAAAGGCATGTTACTTTGCATAGAAAACAAAGACTTTGATTTATTAGAGTATATATCTATCGCGGTAAGAGAAATGAGTGAAGGAGAGCTATTACAAGCTGAAAAAGCAAGAGGTTTTGATATAAATGAAGATTTATATTTGGAGATAATACGAAAAAAAACTGCGACTCTAATGGCAACCTGTTGTGCAATTGGTGCTAAGTCAGTAAATGCAGACAAAAAATTAGTTGACAAACTTTTTTTATTTGGAGAACTAATTGGTATAACTTTTCAAATTCGAGATGATTTATTTGATTACAGCGAAAATAAAATTGGAAAACCCGTAGGAATTGATATTAAAGATAAAAAAATGACATTACCCCTAATTCACGTAATTAATAAGGTGAGTTTAAATGATAGAAAATGGATTATGAATACTGTAAAAAAATACAATAAAGATAAAAACAGGGTAAAAAAATTAATAAGTTTTGTTAAGGAAAAAGGAGGAGTAGAATATGCAAAAAAAGTCATGTTAAGCTATAAATCAAGAGCCCTGAAAATGATATTAGAATTTCCGAAAAATGATTTTCGTAAATCACTTGAATTTATGCTAGATTATGTGATTGAACGAAAGTATTAAATACTTTTTTCACTAAGTTTGATAAAATAAAAAAAATTGATTTCAAAGACAACAATTAATAATATTTTCGAGGCAGCACGAGTTGAAGAAGTTATTAGCGACTTCATAAGTTTGAAAAAGGCTGGAAGTAGTTTTAAAGGTCTAAGTCCCTTTTCTCAAGAAAAAACACCTAGTTTTATGGTATCTCCAGCTAAACAAATATGGAAGGATTTCAGCAGTGGAAAAGGTGGTAATGTTGTTGCTTTTCTGATGGAACACGAAGGATTTTCTTATCCAGAAGCATTAAAATATTTAGGCAAAAAATATAATATTGAAATAAAAGAATTTAGCAATACACCAGAGGAACAAATTAAATTTGATTTAAGAGAAAGTATTTATATAGCATTAAGTTTTTCTTGTGAATATTACATGGAAAATTTAAATAGTACAGATAAGGGAAAATCAATTGGGATGTCTTATTTAAATACTCGAGGATTTTCAATGGAATCAATAAAAAAATTTGGTCTTGGAATTTCATTTAATGAAAAAAAAAGTTTTACTAACCATGCCTTAAAAAAAGGATATGAAATTTCCATTCTTGAGAAAAGTGGATTAACAATAAAAGAAGGTAAAGAGGGTTTTGACAGATTTAAAAACCGAATAATGTTCCCAATTAAAAGTATTTCAGGAAGAGTTCTTGGTTATGGAGCAAGAATAATGTCAAGCTCAAGCAAAATTGCTAAATATATAAATTCCCCTGAAAGTGAAGTTTATCAAAAAAGTAAAGTTTTATATGGATTATTCGAATCAAAATCTAATATAATCAAAGAAGATAATTGTCTTTTAGTTGAGGGTTACACAGATGTAATTCAGTTGCATCAAAAAGGTATTAAAAATGTTGTTTCTTCGTCTGGTACAGCACTTAGTTCAGATCAAATTATGCTTGTGAAAAGATTAACAGAAAATATCACAGTAATTTTTGACAGAGATCAAGCAGGAATTAATGCCGCTCTTAGGGGTATTGATTTGATATTAGAACATGGAATGAATGTAAGAATTTGTAAATTAGATGAGGGACAAGACCCTGACTCATTAGCAAGAAAACATTCTTTAGATTATATCAATGATTTTATAAATCAAAACAGTCTAGACTTTATAAATTTCAAGGCATCCTTATTAGCTACAGAATATGAAAATGAACCCACAAAAAAGGCTGAAGTGATAAACAATATTGTGAAAAGCATAAGCCTTGTGAAAGACATAATTAAAAGGGAATTGTATGTTCAGACATGTTCAAAAATCATGAATATTTCGGAAGATTCAATTTTTGGCACATTATCTCGAATTAAAAATAGTAAGGAGAATCGATTTCTAAATAAGCCCTCACAATCTTTTAATATTATTAAAAATAAAAGTTCTAAAGAAGGCTTAGTAGATGAGCTATATGAGTTAGAAAAAAAGATAATAACAATCTTAATTTTGTATGGTCAAAAAACAGAGACTTTTAACGAATCAATACTTATTTTTTCGGAGGAAGACGACGAAATAATAGAAAAAAACAAATACGTCAATTCCAAGGTATATGAGAAAATATTTTTGGATCTACAGCAAGATGAAATTGAATTTGCAAATAAAGAATTCAGAGATTTATTTAATATATTAATGACTGAGTACCAAATAAAAGGGTACGTTTCAATTGAAAAAATTGTACCTGGTTTATCGAGTAAACTAAGTGAAATAGTTAGTTCAATTGTACTCCAGGAGGAAAAGCATTTTTTGCATAAGTGGGATAAAAAAAGTATTTATGTAAAATTGCCTTCAGAAAATGTTAGTGTGATGGTTACTGAAACCATCTTAAGTTTGAGAAAACTATTAGTTAGTAAAAAGATAGAATCTCTTCAAGAAAATATTAAATCTAAGAATAACAAAAACGTTCTTGAAGATGTAATGGGATATTATCAACTAAGAAGAATCGTTTCATCAAAGCTCAATCGAGTTCTTTAAAGCTTTTGGCACAATACAAACAGGCACAGGACTCATTTTATGATTATTTTTACTGTTTAAATTTTTATAAAGTTTGAGAACTTCTTCTTGTCTACTATTTAGAGTTTCTTTTGAATTCTTTTCAATGCTTTTCATTACAAATTCAATTTCTTCATAGCTTGCTCCTATTTGATCCTCATCAGTTCTGTCGTCATCCCATAGTCCATCTGTTGGATCGGACTTTTGAATATCCTCTATAATATTTAAATGTTTTGCTAAAACGAAAACATCTGATTTCATCAAATCAGCAATAGGGCTTATATCCACCCCACCGTCACCGTATTTGGTATAAAATCCTATTCCAAAATCTTCAACTTTATTTCCTGTTCCAGCTACCAAAAAATTATTAATTGTTGAAAAATAATATAAAGTTGTCATTCTCAATCTTGCTCTTGAGTTTGCTAGAGCGTGATTTTTCTTGTCAGTATCAATTACGTCGGGTAAAGTAAAACAAAATTCATCGAATAATTTAGTAAGAGATAAACTGTGATGGGAAACATTTTCATAATTTTCTTCTAACCACTGAATATGTTTTCTTGCCCTAGAAACTTGATCTATATTTTGATGGATACCCATCTCTAAACACAAAGTAGGATATCCTGTTCTAGCACAGATTGTTGAGGTTACGGCTGAATCTATTCCACCAGAAACACCAATTACAAAGCCATCCATCTTAGATTTTTTAATATATTTAACTAACCAATCTTCTATGAACTGTGATAATTTTTGAATGCTTTTCACTAAATTTATTTTTATTTAATACTTCACAAATAAAAGCACAAAGTATATGCTAAACCAATACAAGTTATTAATATTTCTTATGTTAAATATAATTTGTCTTATATTCATTTTTTTTGGATGCTCAAATAAAAAAAAAATCAATTCAGAAATAGAAAAAATTCCACTGAAAATTAAATTTGATAGATTTGATTTAAAGTTTGCAGATGTTAATAAAAGGGAATTCCAAAATTTTAAAAAAAAATATAATTTTTTATTCCCAATTCAATTCCCTGACAGTTTATGGATCAAAAGAAAAGGTGACAGTATTCAAATTATGCTTCAAAATGAAGTGAATAAAGTTTTTCCAAGTCTGAATAAACTTGAAAAAGAGTCAGAAAATATATATAAGCACCTTATATATAATTTTCCTTCAACAAAAGTTCCTAAATTTTTGACACTGATAAACAATGTTGATTATCAAAGTAAAATAATTTTCACAGATACAATTATATTAATTTCATTAGACACATTTCTAGGATCAACGAATAAAATATATAATGGAATTCCAAATTATATAAAGAGTGATATGGACAAATCTAGATTTGGATCTATTTTGGTTGACAAAATTGCTAGTTCAATAATTGATGCACCAACGAATAGATTTTTTTTAGATAGAATCATATATAAAGGGAAAATACTTTTGTTGAAAGATTTTATTATTCCATTATCTAGTGATGAAATAAAAATTGGATATAGTAAAGAACAAATAAATTGGGCAGTACAAAATGAAGAATATATTTGGAAATATTTTATTGGGAATGAGTTGCTTTTTAAAACTGATGACGATCTGATAGATAGATTTATAATTCCAGCACCATTCTCAAAATTTTATTTGGAAATCGATAATGAGAGTCCAGGAAAAATTGGTCAATGGATTGGTTGGCAAATTTTAAGGTCATTTAGAAAAAAAAATCCATCATTTAAAATATCAGATATTTTAAATTTATCTTCTGAAGAACTGTTTAAAAAAGCTAATTATAAACCCTAATTGAATGGTAAAAAAAAAACAAGCAAAAATTAATATTATAGTTGAACTAGATGAAAATAAAATTCCAGAAAAGTTAATTTGGTCTGCCCCGGACGGCGGAGTTAAAAACAAAATTTCTAACGCAATATTTTTGTCAATATGGGATCATAAAAATAATGAATCTTTATCAATAGATTTGTGGACAAAGCAGATGCCAGTGGAAGAAATGAATGAATTTTTTTATCAGTCACTATTAACTATGGGAGAAGCATTCCACAAAGCTACTGAAAATAATAAAATTAAAGATGCTTTGAAAAAATTTTCAACCTCTATTGAAAAAGATTTAAACGTTAAAAAAAAATAAACCAAAAGGTTATAAAATATTAAGGCTATTGATATAATTTAAAACTTCATTGATTCCCTCTTTTGTTTTCGAAGAAGTAATGAAATATTTTGGATTGTTATTTAGTTTATTTTTTATCTCTAGCATGTAGTCCTGTGCCTTGCCCCCCCCTTCTTTTATCTTATCATACTTTGAAAAAATGACTGAAAACCTCTTTCCTTGTTTGATTAGCCAAAGCATAAAACTTAAATCAATGTCAAGTGGTTTATGTCTAATATCAATAATCAAAAAAATCAATTTGACTTGTTTTCTTTGTAAAAAGTAGTCTGTAATTAATTTTTCAATATTTTTTTTTACTGTTTTAGATACATTTGCGTAGCCATAGCCTGGCAAATCCGTTAAATACCAACTATCATTAATCTTAAAATGATTAATGAGTTTGGTTTTGCCAGGTGTTCCGGATATTTTTGCTAATTTTTTTTTTTTGCAAATTGAATTAACTAAGGAAGATTTTCCAACATTTGAACGCCCTATAAATGCATATTCAGGAATAAATTCATTAGGACAGTTTTTCACATTTGCACTACTGGCTATGAACTCAGACTTAAATATATCCATTTAAACTAAATAGTTTTTTTTACTAAGCCAATCAAATAAAATTTCATTAAATTCTTTAGGATGTTCCATCATTGGCGCATGACCACATTTTTTTATCCATTTTAATTTTGAGTTAGGAAGTAAAGATTTAAACTCAGTAGCAACCTCAGGGGGTGTAACTAAATCATTTTCTCCCCAGATTAAAAGTGTAGGAGTTTTAATATTAGGTAATTCTTCAGACATATTGTGTCTAATTGCGCTTTTTGCTATAGCAAGCGTCCTTACTAGTTTCTCTCTGTTATTGACAGTTTCAAAAACTTCATCTACTATTTCTTTAGTTGCAACCTCAGAATTATAAAAGACCTCTTGTGTTTTTCTTTTGATGTATTCATAATTTTCTCTTTTAGGATAACTTTCACCCATAGAATTTTCATACAATCCAGAACTTCCAGTTAAAATAAGCGATTTTACAAAATTTGGATTTTTATTTGAATAAATTAGACCTATGTGTCCTCCCAAAGAGTTTCCAAGTATAATGACATTATTTAGATTTTTATATTCAATAAAGTCTTCTAAAAAATCTGAAAAAGCAGTTACAGTAGTTGCTTTAAGAGGTAAACTATATATTGGTAATTCAGGAATTATAACTTTATAACCTTTAGATGAGAAAAAATCTGTAACATCTTTGAAATTACTTAATCCTCCCATTAAACCGTGTAAAAGAACAATTGCTTGTCCTTCACCTTTTTCTATGTAATTATAACTTTTCAACTTTTTGAATCTCCAATTAATCTTCAGTTTACACTCAATTCAAATATAACTAATTCAGTGCATTCATTCTATTTTATTTTTTAAAGATTAAAATAACTAGATGTGGTAAAAGTTATTAACATTGTGGTAAGAAGTGGTTAAATGTGGTAAATATCTTATATATTTATATAAAGATTTATAAAAATTGAATCATTTTATAGGTACTTATGAATGTAAAATTGATGCCAAAGGAAGAATTTTAATTCCTTCAGCTTTAAAGAAACAAATATCCACTTCATATAAAGAGGGCTTTGTTATAAAAAGGGGATTATTCAATAATTGCATTGAGTTGTATCCATTTGAACAGTGGAAATTTGTAATGAACAAAATCGATCAACTAAATCGTTTTAATAAAAAAAATATTGATTTTATCCGCCGCTTTACTGCTGGGGTAAAAAAAATAGAGATAGATACAAATGGAAGGTTATTAATTCCTAAGGATTTAATAAAACATGCTCACATCAAAAAGCATATAGTAGTTAGTGCAGCTGTAAACATTCTCGAAATTTGGGATAAAAATATATACGAGGAAGTAATTGACGAAGCAAAAGTTGATTTTAGCTCTTTGGCTGAAGAAGTAATGGGAGATGAAAATGAATAATTTTTTTTACCACAATCCAGTATTACTTGAAAAATCAATATGTGAACTTGTAACTGATCCGAATGGCATATATGTTGATGCTACCTATGGTGGTGGTGGTCACTCGAAGGAGGTCCTTTGCAGGTTAACAAAAAAGGGAAAGCTATTCGCATTTGATCAAGATATTGATTCTAAGGAAAACTTAACAGATGACAAAAGATTTTATTTTATCAATTCTAATTTCAAACACTTAAAAAAGTACTTAAATCATTATGATGTTTATAAAGTAAATGGGATAATAGCTGATTTAGGTGTTTCATCACATCAATTAGATGTACCCTCGAGAGGTTTTTCCATAATGAAGGACGGACCTTTGGATATGAGGATGAACAAATCTTCAGATTTAACAGCCGAAAGTGTTGTTAATAATTATGGAGAAAAAAAGCTATATAAAATATTAAAAGATTATGGTGAGGTTAGTCAGGCAAATAAAATCGTCAATAAAATTGTATTCAGTAGAAAAATAAAACCAATTAAATCAACAACAGACCTTGTCAAGGTGGTAGAAAATTCTATTAGTAACATTTCAAAGTATAAAATTCTTGCAAAGATTTTTCAATCTATCCGAATAGAGGTAAATAACGAGTTGGAGGTTATAAAGCAACTTTTACTCCAAGCGTCTGAGTTGATAAAAATTAAAGGTAGAATGGTCTGTATTTCTTACCATTCTTTGGAAGATAGACTGATAAAAAATTTTATCAGAAGTGGTTCCTTTGATAACAGAGACAACAGGGATTTCTATGGTAATGTTCAAAAGCCATTTAAAAAAATCGGAGGTTTGATTATACCTGATGATAATGAAATAAAAAAAAATAAAAGAGCAAGGAGTGCCAAGATGAGAATAGCTGAAAAAATATGAAAAATATTTTATCTCTTTTAAATATTGATTTTTTATTGAAGGAAGACTCAATGAAAAATTGGAGAATGCTTTTTTTTATATCAACTCTAGCGATGATTTCAATAGCCAGCGGGCACAGCGCAGACAAAAAAATTTACCAGATTGCGAATTTGAATAATGATTTGAAAGGTGTGAAAAGTGAATTTGTAGAAAAAAAATCTCAATTAATGTTTTTAAAATTAGAAACTAGAGTTGCTAAAAAACTGTTTGAAATTGGAGTTGGTCCATCTAAAGAAAAACCCGTAAGATTAAAATCAAACTAATAATGGGTCGTATTGAAAAAAAAATAATGTTCAGATACTACATATCATTAATTTTTATAGTGTTTTTCGCATTTATTTTAATTGCTAAATTATTATATATTCAAGTTAAAGAGGGAGATTACTATAGGAGTATTTCCAAAAATAATACAATCAAAAATTTTATTTTAGAACCTAGCAGAGGAAATATATACTCTGATGACAGTAGCCTTTTAGCAACCACGACACCTCGCTATGAAATTAGATGGGATTCTAAAGTTCCATCAGAATCAAACTTTCAAGAGAAAAAAATAAATCTTTCAAAAGGACTGTCAAGGATTTTAGGTAGAAAATTTCAATATTACTTAGATATTTTAAACAATGCCAGGAAAGAAGGGAATAGGTACCTTTTGATATCAAAAAATCTAAGTTATTCTCAATATAAACAAATTACAAAACTACCCCTTTTTAATCTTTCCTCACTTAAAGGAGGATTAATTGTCGAGTCAAAAGAGGTTAGAGAAAACCCAATGGGTAAAATTTGTGAAAGGACAATTGGTTATGAAAAAAAGGACCCCTCTGGGCACTATATAAGAGTTGGTTTAGAAGGTGCTTTTAGTCACTTTTTGAAAGGGCAAAGTGGTCAAAGATTAAAACAAAAAATCGCAAATGGCCAATGGAAGCCAATTAATGACAATAACGAAAGAGAGCCAACTCAAGGGTATGATATTTATTCAACAATCAACGTAAATATTCAGGATATAACTCATCACGCACTTTTGCGACAGTTAGAAAAATATAAGGCAGATCATGGTTGTGCAGTTGTAATGAAAACAAATTCGGGAGAAATAAAATCCATTGTTAATCTTTCTAAAACTCGAAATGGAAAATATTACGAAAAATTCAATTATGCGGTAGCAGAATCTCAAGAACCAGGCTCAACATTCAAATTAATGTCAGTAATAGCAACATTAGAAAATAACAATGGAATTAGCAAAAAGTTGATAGATACAAAAAATGGTGAAATTATTTTTTATGAAAAATACAAAGTTAGAGATTCAAAAAAAGGTGGTTATGGAAAATTAAGTCCCTCCAAGGCATTTGAGGTTTCTTCAAACACTGGTATTGTAAAAATGGTTTATGAAAATTATAAAAATAATCCAAAAAAATTTGTTGATAGATTGTATAACATGGGACTAAATGATGTATTAGGTTTAAGTATTAAAGGAGAAGGTAAACCTATGATTCCCTACCCTGGAGAAAAAAATTGGAGTGGGATTTCATTACCATGGATGGCATTTGGTTATGGAATTAAACTGACACCTTTGCAAATCCTCTCATTTTATAACGGTATTGCAAACGGAGGAGAAATAGTCAAGCCTCGTTTTATATATAAAATTAAAAACCCTGGATCATCTACTATCAAAACATATGAAAAAGAAGTACTAAACCCCTCTATTTGTTCAGAATCAACATTGAGAAAAGCTCAAAAAATGATGTTCAATGTAATAGATAAAAAATGGGGGACAGCAAATAAAATTAAAAGTAACCAATTAAAAATGGCTGGAAAGACAGGTACATGCCAAGTAGATTATACTTCTGAGGAAACTCAGTACGTTTCAAGTTTTGTTGGTTATTTCCCATTTGAAAAACCAGAATATACGTGTATTGTAGTTATTAATAAACCTGATAAAAAGATTGGTTATTATGGCGGTGAAGTTGCAGCTCCAGTATTTAAAGAAATAGCAGAAAAATTATTTGTTAGAACTCCCAAGGATACAATAGTAAAGTCAAACAAGTACGCAAACAATTTTTTAAAAAACTATAAGCAATTCATAAGGTATAAAAAAAATAAAAATTCTGTTATCCCTAACCTTATTGGAATGCCTGCGATGGATGCAATTGTAATACTTGAGCAAATGGGTTTAAAATTTGTTCTTGAAGGGGAGGGGAAAGTATTCGATCAATCAATTAAATCTGGATCTAAAGTAGATTATAAGGAAAAAATCACTTTATACCTATCATGAAAATTTTAAAAGATATAATCTATGGTGTTGACTTAGATTCAATAAAAGGAGACACAAACTTGACTATCAAATCAATAGAATTTGACTCCAGGAAGGTAAAAAAAGGATCATTGTTTGTTGCAATTAAGGGTGAAAATATTGATGGTCATTCATTTATTGATAAGGCAATAGAAAACGGAGCTTCTGCTGTAATTTACAATCATTATACTTTCAAAGACCAGAAAACCACTTTTATCAAAACCCCAAACACCAGAAAATCATTATCAATAGTAAGCTCAAACTTTTATGAAAATCCATCAAAAAAAATAAAATTGGTTGGAATTACTGGAACAAATGGCAAAACAACAGTAGCCTCAATTCTATTCGATCTATTTAATAAAACAGGAATAAAATCAGGACTAATTTCTACTATTAATATTAAATATGCTGGGATTAAAATTGAAAATCATCATACTACTCCAGATTCAAAAAAAATCAATGAAGTACTTCATAAAATGTTAAAAAACGAAATTGAATTTTGTTTTATGGAAGTCTCTTCACATGGAATAGATCAGGATAGAATAAATGGATTAAAATTTCATTCTGGAGTTTTTACCAATATTACAAGAGATCATTTAGATTATCATAAATCTTTTGCTTCTTATAGGAACGTCAAAAAGAAATTTTTTGATTGTCTATCATCTGACTCCTATGCAATTATAAACGCAGATGATAAAAACTCAAACTTCATGGTTCAGAATTGTTTATCAAAAATTAAAACTTTTGGAATAAAAAACTTAGCAGATAATAATGCAAAAATTTTAGAAATTAATTTTTCGGGAATGCTTTTGAAAATAAATAACAAAGAGTTTTGGACACCACTTATAGGCAAATTTAATGTTTCTAATCTTCTGGCAGTTTTTTCTGTAGCGAATATAGCTGGAATTAAGTCAATAGAAATTTTAAGAATTTTGAGTCAAACCAAGGGGATTAAAGGAAGGTTTGAAATTTTAAGGACACCCAATAAGGCTTTTGTAATTGTTGATTATGCACATACTCCTAATAGTCTCGAAAATGTTATAGATACAATCAGCCAGATAAGAACGAAAAATGAATTATTTATTACTATAATAGGCTGTGGTGGTAACAGGGATTTAGGTAAAAGATCCAAAATGGGAAGAATCGTTTTAAATGGATGTGATAAAGTAATTTTCACATCTGATAATCCAAGATATGAAAAGCCTGAAAAAATTATTGATGATATGTTACTAGGAATTGATCCGAATAACCTGAAAAAAATTTCAAAAATAATTAATAGGAAAGAGGCAATCAAAAAAGGATGTTCCCAGCTTAATTCAGGAGACATCCTTTTGGTTGTAGGAAAGGGCCATGAAACTTATCAAGAAATAAAAGGCGAGAAAATACCTTTTAGTGACATGAAAATTGTAAAAGAATCTTTTAGTTAAATAATATGCTTTACTATTTATTTAATTTTCTCGAGCAAAAATATCAAATTCCAGGAGCAGGACTTTTTCAATATATTTCATTTAGAGCTGCATTTGCCCTTATTTTTTCACTAATTATATCAATTTTCTTTGGAAGAAAAATAATTAAAATTTTAACAACAAATAATATTGGAGAAAAAGTAAGAGTACTTGGTTTAAGTAATGAAACAAAGAAAAACGGCACACCTACTATGGGTGGTATAATAATAATAATAGGTACTTTAATACCTGTACTTTTATTTTCCAAGTTTAACAACACATACATTATTTTGTTAATATTCACAACAATATGGATGGGTGTTATAGGTTTCATCGATGATTATATCAAAATTTTCAAAAATGATAAAAAAGGTTTAAAGGGTAGTTTTAAAGTCATTGGTCAAATTATGTTAGGAATAGTTGTCAGTTCGACAATTTATTTCCATCCTGATATAACTATTAAACAAAAAATTTTAGAATATCCCAAAATTTCAAAAAGTCAAGATAAAACTTTTTATAAGGAAGAGAAATCCACAAAGACTACAATTCCACTGGTTAAGGATAATGAATTTGATTATTATTTTTTAATTGAATGGTCTTCAATTCCTAAATCAATGACATGGATAATTTTTATTCCAATGGTAATTTTTATAATAACTGCTGTTTCAAATGGAGCAAATTTAACTGACGGCATTGATGGATTAGCAGCTGGAAGTTCAGCAATTATGGCTATAACACTTGGGATTTTTGCATGGGTTTCGGGGAATATAATTTTTTCAGATTATTTAAATATTATGTATATACCTAGTGTTGGAGAAATTACAGTTTTTATCGCATCATTTACTGGTGCATTGATTGGTTTTCTGTGGTTTAATACGTATCCCGCTGATGTTTTTATGGGTGACACTGGAAGTTTGACTGTTGGAGCTCTAATTTCAGTTATAGCGATTATGGTTAGAAAAGAATTATTACTTCCAATCATTTGTGGAATTTTTCTTGTAGAAGTCTTATCTGTAATAATTCAAGTTTTCTACTTCAAGTATACAAAAAGAAAAAAAGGAGTAGGTGAAAGAATTTTTTTAATGTCTCCGATTCACCACCATTTTCAAAAAAAGGGGCTTCATGAAAGCAAAATTGTAAGCAGGTTTTTAATTATGGGAGTTCTGTTAAGTGTGTTAGCAATTCTAACATTAAAAATAAGATGATGGGATTAGTTGCAATCTTAGGGTCAGGAGAAAGTGGAAGAGGCGCAGCAATTCTTGCAAAAAAAGTAGGATATAGTGTTTTTGTTTCAGATTCCAACAAAATCTCAAAAAAAACAAAGTTGTTGTTTAATAAACTATCTATTGATTATGAAGAAAGTCAGCACTCAATAGACAAAATTGTAAAGGCAGAGAAAATAATTAAAAGTCCTGGCATTGATAAAAAGTCTGACTTGATAGTTGGTATAAACAAAAGAGGCCTTGATGTCATATCAGAAATTGAATTTGGTTTTTTACAAACTGACTCAAAAATTATTGGAGTTACAGGAAGCAACGGTAAAACTACAACGGCAACGATGATTTATCATATTTTAAAAATGTCAGGGCTCAATGTTGCTTTAGCTGGAAATATTGGCAAAAGTTTTTCAGAATCTATTGCTGAACAAAATCATAAAATTTATGTTCTAGAACTTAGCAGCTTTCAATTAGATAATATTATGAATTTTTCTGCTGATATTTCTGTAATTACAAGTATTTCTCCAGATCATTTAGACAGATACAATTATGATTTTGATGAATATATAAATGCAAAACTTAAGATAACACTCAATCAAAGTAAAAATCAATTTTTAATTTTTAATTCCGATGATAAGGAGTTAAAAAAGGCTGTTAAAAAGTATGCCCAAAATGTAACTCAATTTCCTTATGGTTTTAATTCTCCAAAAGGAGCTTTAACAACTACAGTAAAAAAGAAATCAATAATTATTAAAGAAAAAAAAAATATTAATATGTATGATACTTTAAATTTTTCCCTTAAAGGGAGGCATAATTTACTAAATGCAATGGCTGCAGTTTCAGTAGCTAGACTTTTAAAAGTCTCAAATAAATGTATAAGAGATAGTCTAATCAGTTTTTCAAATGTAGAACACAGACTCGAAGAAGTCTTAAAAATTCAAAATATAACTTATATAAACGATTCTAAGGCTACCAACGTTAATGCAACTTTTTATGCTCTTGAGAGCATGGAAGGTCAAACGGTATGGATTGCTGGAGGAATTGATAAAGGTAATAACTACAAGGAATTACTACCCTTGGTAAGGGAAAAGGTAAAGTCAATTGTTTGCATTGGATTGGATAACGAGAAAATTATTGAATCCTTCTCTCCTGTTGTTGATGTATTAGTTGAGACTCAATCTATGTCTGAGGCAGTAAAAATTGCACATAAACTAGCCAATAAAAAAGATTATGTTTTATTATCGCCTGCCTGTGCTAGTTTTGATCTTTTCAAAAACTTTGAAGATCGTGGGAACCAATTCAAAAAAGCAGTTAGAAACCTCTAATAAAAATGCAAAGAAGATTATTTGAAGGTGATAAAGTTTTATGGGTACTCTTAGCATTGCTTGCTCTTTTTTCTTTCTTTCCGATCTTTAGTGCAAGTTCTAATTTAAGTTATGTAATTGGAAGTGGAACACCCTGGCAATATTTGCTAAAACATACATTTATTTTAATTACTGGCTTTCTTTTAATTTTAAGTGTTCATAAAATCCCTTTTTATTATTTTAAGGGTATATCAATTTTACTTCTACCAATTGTAATTTTAATGTTGATTTATACTATATCTCAAGGTAACATGATTGATGGTGTAAATGCAAGTAGGTGGATTAAGATTCCACTAATAGGAATTGGTTTTCAAACTTCTTCTTTAGCATCATTAATTTTGATGATTTATATAGCTTACTATCTTGATAAAGTTAAAGAACTAAATAATAATTTTAAAAAATCATTATTCCCATTGTGGACCCCCATTTTTTTGATATTCATTTTAGTTTTCCCAACAAATTTATCTACAGCATTGATTGTTCTATTTACAGTTTTTTTGATTTTAATTTATGGTTGTTATCCGACAAAATATCTATTAAATATTTTTTTAACGGGTTTCTTTTTATTTACAACATTTATTTTTTTTGCATTCCAATATCCAGATAAAGCTCCAGACAGATTAGGCACATGGATTAATAGAGTTGAAAGTTATATTAACCCCTCATTAAGTAAAGACGGGAATTATCAGATCGAAAGAGCAAAAATTGCAATAGCCTCAGGAGGTATAACTGGTTTGGGTGTTGGTAAAAGTGTGATGAAAAACTTTTTACCTCAAAGTAGCTCAGACTTTATTTATGCAATTATTGTTGAAGAATATGGACTAATTGGAGGAATAATGGTCATTTTAATTTATTTGTTAATTCTTTTTAGAATTACAGTTATTCTTCATCATGCAAGCTCGGCTTACGGTAAATTATTAATAATTGGAGCTGGTCTACCAATCATTATCCAAGCATTTATTAATATAGGTGTGGCTCTTAATATTTTTCCTGTTACAGGACAAACCCTGCCGTTGCTAAGTAGTGGTGGATCTTCAGCTTGGGTAACATGTATAGCTTTTGGTATTATTCTCAGTGTTAGTGAAGAAAGATTTAATCAAAGAAGAATAAAGCAAGATAAACCAGTTTCAAATCCATTATTAATCATCAGTGAAGAAGAATAAAATAATTATATCTGGAGGAGGTACTGGAGGTCATATATATCCAGGTATTGCAATTGGGAATTGTTTAAAAAATTTTAATCCTTTGAACCAAATACTATTTGTAGGAGCTTTTGGAAATATGGAAATGAAGAAAGTCCCCCAAGAAGGATTTAAAATAAAGGGATTATGGATTTCAGGTCTAAATAGGAAAGAGTGGTGGAAGAATTTTTTTCTTCCGATAAAAATATTTGTAAGTCTTTTTCAAGCATTTCTAATATGGATTAAGTTTAGACCAGATGTTATGATTGGTACTGGCGGATATGCAAGTCTTCCCATTTTAATTGTAGGGTCAATTTTTAAAACAAAAATAGTTATCCAAGAACAAAATTATTTACCAGGAATTAGCAATAAAATACTTTCTCGTTTTGCATCAATTATTGCTGTAGCTTATGAAAATATGGAAAGGTTCTTTCCTCAAAGCAAAATTATTTTAACTGGCAATCCGGTGAGAAGCTCACTGATTCAATTAAAAATAGAAAAACAAACTTTTAAAAAAAATATTCCTAACAATAAACTTGGTTTAAATATCCTTGTATTAGGGGGAAGCCTAGGTTCCAAAAAAATTAATGAAGTCATTTACAATAATTTAATTTTTTTTAAAAAAAATAAAATCAAATTAACATGGCAGTGTGGCAATAATTATTACGATAGGTACAAGACTCAGCAAGATGAATCAATTAAAATCTTCCCTTTTCTGGAACAAATTGAAAAATTTTATGATGAATGTGATATTATTATTTCTAGAGCGGGAGCGTTAACAATTTCTGAACTTTGTATTGTAGGAAAGCCATCGATTCTAATTCCATCTCCTAACGTTTCAGAAAATCATCAATTCCATAATGCAAAATATCTCCTCGATAAGAGAGCTGCAATTATGATTGAAGAAAAAAAAATCACCAATGAATTTATTGTACAATTAGAAAAACTTCTAATATCTAAGATAATTCGAAAGCAACTTTCATCAGCTATTTACAAACTAGGTAAACCTAATGCGACTAAAGATATAGTATTTCAGATAAATAAAATTTTAGCTGATGGACAAAGGAAATAAATTCTACTTTATAGGGATAGGAGGTATTGGGATGTCATCTATAGCACAATATCTCGTTGCTAATAACTTTATAGTTGGAGGATATGATTTAACAAAAACCGATATAACAAAAAATCTAGAAAAAATTGGTGTAGAAATCAACTATAAAGATGAATTAAAGAGCATTCCTTCATCATTTAAATATAAAAGTGTAGTAGTGATTTTCACTCCAGCAATTTCATTAAAGAATAAGCAATTGTTTTTCTTTAATAAACAAGGGAATCAAATTTTTAAAAGAGCAGAATTTCTAGGGTATTTAACTAATAAATTCAAAACAATTGCAATTGCTGGGACACATGGTAAAACTACAACGGCTGCAATAGTCACTCATCTTTTTTACAAAACACAACAATCATTTACAGCTTTTGTCGGAGGTATTTTAAATGAGTTTAACTCAAATATTATAATTACTGGTAATAAATATGCAGTAGTGGAAGCAGACGAATACGACAGATCATTCTTAAATCTAAATCCTAGTATAGGCCTTATTACTTCAATAGACTCTGATCATTTGGATATATATGGAAGTTTTGGGGAAGTTAAAAAATCATTCAATCAATTTATAAGAAAAGTCAAAAATAAAGTAATAGTAAATAAAGATTTAGGAATCAATGGAATCACTTATAGTTTAAATAAAAAAGCAGATTATTCAGCAAATAATATAAGTTTTTCAAAAACCGGTTATTTTTTTGATTTGACAACACCTTCAAATACATATAAATCAGTTTTTTTTAGTCAGCTAGGGCTTCATAATTTATTAAATGCTATTGGAGCCTTTGCTATTTCAAGTCAAGTAGGAATAAATGAAAAAGAATTATGTAAATGTCTTTCAACTTTTAAAGGCGTTAAAAGAAGATTTCAACTAGTTTTAAATTCAAAAAATGATATAATAATTGATGATTATGCACACCATCCCAACGAAATAAATGCAGTTTGGAATGCCTTGGAAGATCATTTTCCTTATGAAAAAAAATGTGTAATATTTCAACCTCATCTTTATTCTAGGACAAAAGATTTTATGAATGAGTTTGCTACAGCATTAAGTAAATTTGATCGTGTAGTATTGTTGCCAATTTATCCAGCAAGGGAATTACCTATCAAAGGAATTGAATCATCTGTACTACAAAGAAAAATAAAATCAAAAAATATTGTTGAATTGGTTAAACGGGAGAATCTGTTATCAGTGATGAATAATTTTCCAGAAAAAGTAAAAGTTATTCTAGGTGCTGGCGACATTGGTCTGGAAATTCAAAAAATAAAAGTGAAATTAAAATAGTTATGAGAAACAGTATAATTTATTTTTTTCTAACGTTGATAATATTTGTCTTTCTGATTATTTTTTCGCAAAAAAGAAATTCTAAAAATAAAATAATTAAAATAAATATAGATTTTAAGGACGAAAACGGTAAGTTTTTAGACTCTCAAATGGTTAATAAATTGTTAATACAAAGGAAAGAAGCTGCGTTTTTATTAAAAGAAGATACGCTAGATTTGAAATTAGTTGAAGACTTACTTATATCTAATCCTATGGTAGCCAATGCTGACATTTTTAGAACCCCACAAGGTATTTTAAAAGTCAAATTAGAGGAGCGAAAGCCTATTGCCAGAATAATTAATGATAATGAAGAGTTTTATATTGATGATTTTGGTTTTAGAGTTCCTATTTCCAAAAAGTATTCAGCTAGAGTACCTATTTTTTATGGTCAAGCAGACGAAAATTTAGAGGACTTAGTAAATTTCATCAAATTAATTAAAACCGACTCATTTGCTAAAGTTGAAATAATAGATTTAAGAAATTTAAAAAATAATTATGTTCTTGGTCTCCGCTCTTTTCCATTTAAAATTATCTGGGGGAAAAATTCAAAAAACAAACAAAAGATCAAAAAACTTAAATTTTTATATAGTTATTTAGAAAAAAAGGATTTTTTAAAAATAGAGAAAGTTAATTTATCATTCGATAAACAAATAGTTTTAGATTATGGACAAAATAGAAAATAAACAATTTGCTGTTGGCTTAGATATTGGAACTACTAAAATTGTCGCGATGGTAGGCCAAAAAAACAAATTTAATAAGGTTGAAATAATCGGAATTGGAAAATCTAAAAGTTTAGGTGTTCATAGAGGAGTTGTAAATAATATAACTCAAACAATTCAATCGATTCAAGAAGCAGTAAATGAAGCAGAATTAAAATCTTCAACTGAAATTAAAAATGTAGTTGTTGGTATTGCAGGTCAGCATATAAGAAGCATTCAACATAGTGACTATATAACAAGAAAAAATCCCGAAGAAGTCATAAATGAAAATGATGTAGAAAAATTAATTAATCAAGTTTATAAACTTGTAATGCTTCCAGGTGAAGAAATAATTCATGTTTTACCTCAAGAATTTAAGGTCGATGGTCAAGCAGAAATTAAAGAACCAATTGGAATGTATGGAGGCCGTTTAGAGGCAAACTTTCATGTAGTTGTTGGACAGGTTTCTTCAATAAAGAATATAGGAAGATGTATTAAAAGTGCAGATTTAAAAATGGAAAAAATTACTTTAGAACCAATTGCATCCTCAGATGCGGTGTTAAGTGAAGAAGAAAAAGAGGCAGGAGTTGCTTTAGTTGACATTGGTGGAGGGACCACTGATCTTGCAATTTTCAAGGATGGAATAATTAGACATACATCTGTTATTCCGTTCGGGGGGAATGTTGTAACTGACGATATAAAAGAAGGTTGTTCAATAATTCAAAAACAGGCAGAGTTATTAAAGATTAAATTTGGTTCTGCGTGGCCTGGTGAAAATAAAGAGACAGAAATTGTTTCCATACCTGGGTTAAGAGGTCATGAACCAAAGGAGATTTCACTAAAAACACTCTCTAAAATAATTAACGCAAGGATAGTAGAAATTATTGAACAAGTTTTTTTGGAAATCAAAAACTATGGCCATGATGAACAAAAGAAAAAATTAATTGCCGGTATTGTAATTACAGGTGGAGGAAGTCAACTCAAACACTTAAAGCAACTAGTTGAATATATAACAGGAATGGATACGAGAATAGGTTATCCGAACGAACATCTTGCTGGAGACTCTGGGGAAGATCAAACAAGTCCTGTTTTTTCTACTGCAGTTGGACTTTTAATGACTGCCCTTGAAGAAAATTACGATACTAACGAATTGGTTCTTGAAAATGACTTAGTGGAGGGTGATGAAGTTACCACTGTAAGAGATATATCTAATTCCGACGATATAAAAAGGAGTACAATTTTTGAAAGATGGACAGAAAAGTTCAAAGAATTTTTGGATAAAGCATAAGTTATTAGATATGAATAAACTAAAAGAAAATATGGAGGAAGGTTTTAATTTTGATCTACCCAAAAATAGGAGCAATGTTATTAAAGTTATTGGAGTAGGTGGAGGAGGTGGAAATGCAATTAATTATATGTTCAAGCAAGGAATATCTGGCGTAGATTTTGTTGTTTGTAATACAGATTCTCAAGCTTTAGAAAAAAGTCCCGTACCAATTAAAATTCAATTAGGAGTTTCTTTAACAGAAGGTCTTGGTGCAGGAGCAAACCCTGAAATTGGAAGCTTGGCAGCAAAAGAAAGTGAGGAGGAAATAAAATCACTTTTAAGTAATCAAACCAAAATGGTTTTTATTACTGCTGGAATGGGTGGAGGAACTGGTACTGGAGCAGCACCTATAATCGCTCAAATGTCAAAACAAATCGATATTTTGACAGTAGGTATTGTAACCATTCCATTTCAATTTGAAGGAAGAATGAGATCAGAACAAGCTGAAACAGGAATTGAAATATTAAGGGAAAATGTTGATTCTTTGATTGTGATTAATAATAACAAGCTAAGGCAGGTTTACGGTAATTTAGGGTTCAAAGCGGGGTTTGCAAAAGCTGACGAGGTACTGGCAACAGCCGCTAGAGGTATAGCGGAAGTAATTACACATCATTACAGACAGAATATCGATTTGAAAGATGCAAAAACTGTTTTGAGTAACAGTGGAACTGCTATTATGGGATCAGCAGTTGCCGAAGGACTTGACAGGGCAGAGAAATCAGTATTAAAAGCTTTGGATTCACCCTTATTAAATGATAATAAAATAAAAGGGTGTAAAAATGTTTTATTACTTATTGTGTCTGGAGAGGATGAAATCACAATAGATGAAATCGGAGAAATAAATGATCTTATTCAATCTGAAGCAGGAAACAATACAAATATTATAATGGGTATTGGTGAAGATAAAAATCTAGAAAAGGGAATCTCAGTTACTATCATAGCAACTGGATTCAATTCCGAGCAGCAACACGAAATTGTTAATACTGAGGCTAAAAAGATAATTCATACACTAGAGGAGGATCAATCATTTGTTCAAGATTTAACCGATGATGAAATAAAATCAAAAAATAAGGAAAAGTATAAATTAGATAAGCAGAATAATATTAATAAGTTTAGTAATGAAGACTTAATTCGAAATGATAAATTAAATTTTTCCAAAACCTCTTCAACTGAAAACGATAGAAGTTTAGATAGTAAAAATAATAGTTTCGAAGAAAATGATTTAACTAAAGATAATTTAAACACTAAAGATATTGAAACTACTACATCTCAAGTTTCTGACAGCTTCAATGAAGAAGTCAATGAAAATGAATCAGAAGATCCGATAGAGATTTTAGACTTTGAGGAAATTAATGATTTGGATCCACCACAATTTGAATTTGATTTTAATGAATCCCTGGACAGTTCAAAAAATACTGAAGTCAAAAAGTCCAATTTAGAACATGATTATGAAATAAATTCTTTTGAAGTTAGCAATCAAAATCTAAAAGATAATGCTGAAGTGGAAAATTTAGTAGATAATCCTGAGGTGGAAGATTTAGACGATAATCTTGAAATGGAAAACCCGGATATGGATGATTTAAATATCAAAATTAAAAATCCAGAAAATGATGAGATCTCTAATGGAGAAAAGATAGAGGTTGATGTAAAAGAGGATACGCCTTTTGATAACTCCATTGAGGAAACTTTAAAAAACTCAAATAATTCCTCTAAAGAAGAGCTTAAAAAGTTTAATTATTCATTTCAAAATAATACTAAAAGAATTAATGAGATGGATAAGCAGCCCGCTTACAAGAGGCTTGGGTATAATATTGATCAAAATATTGAAAATGAAAAAAAATCACCCTTGACGTTAGATAAAGATATAAATGACGAGGTTCAATTAAGGTCGAATAACTCATTTTTACATGATAACGTTGATTAAATTTACCTAGATTATGTTATTAATTGAAAAAATTAATATAGACTTGAAACAGGCGATGCTAAATAAAGAAAAATTAAAATTAGAATCTTTAAGGGCTATTAAGTCTTCATTAATTCTTAATCAGACATCTGTCTCTTCACAAAATATAATATCAAAAGAAGATGAAATTAAAATTCTTCAAAAACTTGTTAAACAAAGAAGGGAAAGTGCAAATATTTATACAAATCAAAAACGACCTGAATTAGCTAAAATAGAACAAGATCAAGCAGATTTTATATCTTCTTATTTACCTAAACAATTAACAAATCAAGAGATAGAAGTTATTGTTTCAAAAGTAATTTTTGAGTCAAATTCAAATGGGTTAAAAGATATGGGCAAAGTCATGGCAGAAGTAGTAAAGAGTACTTTAGGTAGGGCAGATGGTAAAACCATCTCAAATATTGTAAAACAAAAACTTTCTGATGAAACTTAAAATAGATATTTTAATAAATTATAATTTTGTTGTTGAGGCCCAGTAGTTCAACTGGATAGAATATCAGATTTCGGCTCTGAGGGTTGGGGGTTCGAATCCTCCCTGGGTCACTGATTTCAGGGCATACCTGTTATTCATTTAAAAAAAAAGATACTGAACATTAACTAAATCACTTTATGACGGTGAATAACAAATTATTAGAGAAGTTCAATTAATGCAAATCATTTTGAGAAATATTTCAAATATTGTATATTTACAGTAGTTTCGAATGTTATTTAAATTTCAAAGTGAAACTAAGTTTGTTAACAAATTATAAAATATGAAATTACAAAAAATACTCATCGCATTTTTACTCCTATTTAGTGCAGGAGTCTTTGCACAAAATGCCTCTAACCCATGGAGAGTTAGTCTTGGTTTAACCATGCCATCTATTTCGGATGACATAGTTACAAGAGGTACAACTATATCTTCCAATGATTTAAGTGGTTCTTTAGGAGCACCTTCATTGATGCTATATAGAAGAATAACTGGAGGATTGTCAGTTGGTGGACAACTATCTCTTGGAAAAATAAAAAATGACGCCGCTGGTGGCCAAGATTTTGATTTTTATAGTACTCATGTAGGCCTAAAATATGGATTTTCAACGGATAATTCTTTTAGTCCCTATTTAAAAGCTGGAGTTTATGGTACCACATCTTTGAAAGATGGTACGGATAGCTTTTCAAAATTTACAGATTACTCAAACTTTGGTGCTGTAGGATTTGATTTAGCATTAGGAGAAAATTTTGGTGCTTTTGCTGAATTTCAATTTGCCAAAATCAATGAGAACCCTGAAGTTAGTTATAGCTTAATTTCTCTCGGTGTTAGCTATGGATTTGGAAGTGGTGATAGCGATAAAGATGGTGTAAGTGATAAAAAAGACAAGTGTCCAGATGTTCCTGGGTTAAAAGAGTTTGAAGGATGTCCAGATACCGATGGAGACGGAATTCAAGATGGAGAGGATAACTGTCCAGATGAACCTGGTTCTGTTGAAAATAACGGATGTCCTGATTCAGATGGTGATGGCGTTGTTGATAAAGACGACGAATGTCCGGAAACAGCTGGTGTAGCTGAATTGGGTGGATGTCCTGACACAGATGGAGATGGGATAAAAGATAGTGAGGATGAATGTCCAGATGAAGCTGGTACTGAAGCTACAATGGGATGTCCTGATTCCGATGGAGACGGTGTTGCAGACAAAGATGACAAATGTCCTAATGAAGCTGGAACTAGCGAAGATGGCTGTCCAGAAGTCAAAGAGGAAGTTCTTACTGCCTTAAATACCGCAGGAATTAATATACTTTTTCCAGCTGATGGATATAAGTTAATGGGGTCCAAGGTTATGAGTGCTGTCGATGAAGTGAAAACAATTTTGATGGCCAACCCTAAAGGTGTTGTTCTAATACAAGGACATGCATCTGAAGATGGTGGTTCATCTTACAATATGACGCTGTCTAGAAAAAGAGCTGAAGCTGTTAAATCAAAGCTTATTGAATTAGGTATAGATTCTTCCAGACTTGAGGTAGAAGCATTTGGTGAAACCATGCCTAAAGGTGATAATTCTACTTCTATTGGTCGAGCCAATAGCAGGAGAGTAGAATTTAAAGGAAAAAATTAGGGCAACCCTATTACAAAAAAAGTTCAAAAGGCTGGAAAAGTAATTTCTAGCCTTTTTTTATTTAATATAATTTTCAATTTGTAATTTTAAAATTTAAATTTTTAGGTTCTTATTTCGATATTAGTTTTTTTATTATATGAGTGAAGAAATGGTTATTTTGGTAGACAATGAAGATGTTCAATTAGGACTTATGCCTAAGATAGAAGCTCACAGAAAAGGTATTTTACATAGAGCATTTTCAGTTTTTATTTTCAATTCCTCCGGTTCCCTGCTTTTACAAAAAAGATCAAATCTAAAGTATCACTCTCCAGGATTATGGACTAACACATGTTGTAGTCACCAAAGAGATGGAGAAAGCACAGTAAATGCTGCCAATAGACGTCTCAATGAAGAAATGGGATTCAGTGCAGATGTTAAGGAAATATTTAGTTTTATATATAAGGCTAATCTTAGTAATGGTCTTATTGAACATGAGTTTGATCACGTTTTAGTTGGGCACACCGATTTAAATCCAAAAATTAATATTAAAGAAGTGGAGGACTGGAAGTGGGTGGATTTGTCTTTTCTGGAGAAGGACTTAGATAGAAATCCAAATATTTACACGGAGTGGTTTAAAATTATCTTTAAAAGGGTTAAGGGATATATATTGACATCTTAAATTAAGACATTAATTGATTCAAAGTCTAAATTAAACTTTCTAGTTTCTTTTTGAGTTTTTTTCCATAAAAAGAATTCTTAATTTCAGTATTTAATTTAGAATATAGACTATCTAAATATTTTTTTGAAATATTATTTAGTTCATAAAGTCCTATATAAGCAGATATTTCTTTATCTGAATTATTCATCGCAAAATTTAAAGAAAAAAGTACTTTTTTTCTATTTATTAAACTATTCTTTTTTTCAAATAGCTCATCCCTTTTTGTAAATTCAAATTCTCCTTTTTTCTCTAAATAATCCTTCACTAATTCAATATTCTGATTGTTAAATTTCCTAATAACCATTAAATACTCATCCCACAGTATTTGATTTTTTGAACCATCAACTTTTGCACTACTTATAAATGTATTTAATCTTGTATTAATTTTTATTTTACCCTTTTCCGCAAAAAAAGGAATTTTTTGTAAAGTAGTATCAGTTTCATCTTTTTTCAATGCAAGAAAATAAAATTGTGCTTCCCTTAAACTATCATTAAATTCAAAATTTTCTACACCTTCAATTTTTAACGAATCAATATTAATTAACGTCGTATCATTTATGTATTTTTGCAAATACAATTTACCTTTTCTTAAACCTTTTACATTCCCAGAAATATTAAGATTTTTGTCAGCATCATTTGCACATTTAAAAAAAAGTAGCAAAAATATGTATTTGATATATTTTTTCATCGTTAAATATTTAACCAGTAAGTTAGTTTAAAAGTTAGACTTCGTACCCTCGGAATTAAATTATCATAAGTAAAGTAATTATCATTGTAAACTAGATAAAAATCTGATAAAGGAGCAAAACGCCACTGTAATCTTGAATTAATTGCCAAAATATCAGATTTAGAACTGTATTGAATAAAGGTATTCCAGAAAATTTTTTTATTAAATGTATATTCTAGTTTTGGTCCTAACAAAAAAAGTTTGCCGTAAGTATATTCAGAAGGAAAATAGATATCATCATATCTTATTTTTATACTACTGTTAAACTTTGGCTGTATTCGATAAGTTAATTCTGTATTAAATGAAACCCTTTTTCCGGAATAAAAGCCTCCTATTGTCGAACGAAAGTTAAAATAGAAATCTTTTGAATAATTTGATGTAAACCCTATTTCAAAATCATTGTAATAAAACTCGGTATTTGAAGGAAGAGGTATACTGTTGTCCCCACCTACAGGATCAAAACTTTTCAAAAGGAAGGTATATTTCCGATTGTATTGCAACTCTAATTTGGATTGATTCATAAAAGAAATTTCCCCTTTTGTCTCATAATTTCTGTCTGTTATAAGATTTGTCAAATTAGGTTTATTTACTAAATAAAGTTGTTGAGATAATTCTATGGATCGGATTTTTTTGGAATCTATCCAAAGCCTATGGCTGTAATTTAAAAAGTGAGATTTTACACCAGTCCTTTGAATAAAACCTAAATCAGAGGCAAATTTTTCACTTTTTTGTCCTGTAAACAATCTAAAATTGTTTTTTCTTGAATTATAGTAAATTCTAAATCCGTTTGAAAAGTTATTTTCATTATTATTTGTTTCAAATGACTTATGATACCATGCTTTTCCAACCCATTTATTGTCTTTTGATTGTAAATTGTAATCAACTCCTAGGACACGATTAAAATCTTCCTGATCATTGGTAAATTCATCCTCACCAATTTTTTCTCTGTTTAGAAAAAACGCACCTAAAAAGGACCTTGAAAACAGTTTTTGTTGGACAGCTAAAACGGTATTATTATTGGAAGAAATTTTATTTTTTGGGTCACTATCAGTAACCATATTTAAAAGCCCAAGCCTTAAATTTTTGTTTATTTTTCCACTAAGTCTTGCACCAGCTATAATTCTATTTTGGATGTTATTGCCCTCTAAATCTTTAGCAACACCGATTCTTCTAGAAAAGAAAGGTTGAGCATTGTAGCTGCTCCCAAAACTTGAAAATAAGTCACTGTTTTGGAGGAAAAATTGTCTTTTCTCAGGGAGTCTTACTTCAAATCTACTTAAATTTATTATTTGATCGTCCACTTCTACTTGAGAAAAGTCCGGATTAAGGGTAAGATCTAAAGTGAGTCCACTTCCTAAGCTTAATTTAGAATCAATTCCTACGTCAAAAAAAGAAACTATTTTTTTCTTATCAAAATCCTTTCCTTGCGTTCCACTCACATAGGGTATTAAAAAAACTGGAGTTTTAGACTTTCCGAGGGGTTTTTCAAAGTAAAGATCTCCCATAAAGGCTAACCCAGCAACGCTTAAATTTCTTGGTATTCTGGCCCAAGTAGATCGTTTATTTTTTCCAACATCTGTTTTGTAAATGTTGACTCTCCATTTGATTGATTTATCATCATATCTTAAACTTGCAAGAGGAATTTTGAATTCTGCGTTTAAAATATTTCCCTCTTTATTTATTTCGCCTTCCCATTTTACATCCCATGAAAAACTAAAACCTCTTCCTGAACCAATGCCATTACCACCATTAGAAATCAAACCTTCTCTTCTAATTCCTTCTGCTGAAATACCAAATATAAAAGCATTTGTAGCATCATTAAATGTATCAAGAACAAGTGTCATTGAGTCATTATTTCTAGAGCTCCAGTCCCGTTTAAGGGAGGACACAACGTAATCATCATCTCCAAAATCCGAAATTATTAGTAAATATAGATTCTCTTCGTCATACAGAACCTTGAATTTTGTTTGTTCATTTGCCTTGATTGAGTCTACTGGAAAGTATTGCCAAAAATCAGAACTAAATTCGGCCTTTTTCCAACTAGGTTCGTCAGCAATCCCGTCAATATTTATATCTGAATCAATAAAGATTGCTTTAGCAGATTGAGATAAAATGCTGTGGGAAATAAACAATAATAAAATAGGGAAAAACTTTTTAATTTTTTATTAATTACATTGCAAATATAGCGATATTAGTCAATAATAATCTAACTTTAAAATAACTCTAAGTTCCCAGAAAACATTTTTAGTGCATGAATAAAAATTTTTTAAAAGGCGTAAAATCAATGAAAAAAACCTCATCCTTGACAATTTTAATAGTATTTATTTTTTTATCATTTGCTATTTCTAATAGTAGATTTCTCACTGATGGAAAAGAATCTTACTATAAGATATATCCTATTTCAATACCAAAAAAAGTTTCGTTTGCTGGTGAGGAAATAAGTCTAGACGAAGATGATTTAATTGAAAGAATGGATAGAGAATTCCTAGTGAATACATATTGGCAGTCTAATACAATTCTTTTGATTAAAAGGGCAAATAAATACTTTCCTCAAATCGAAAAAATTCTGATTAGTGAAGGTGTTCCTACAGACTTTAAATATTTAGCATTAATTGAAAGTGGTTTGCAAAATGTTACCTCACCAAGTGGAGCTAAAGGGTTCTGGCAGATTATGAAAACAACAGGAAAAGAATATGGATTAGAGATAAATGATAATGTTGATGAAAGATATAATTTAAGTCTATCTACAAGACTAGCATGTAAATATTTAAAGAAGGCTAAAGATAAGTTCGGTTCTTGGACACTTGCGGCGGCGGCTTACAACAGAGGAATTAATGGAGTTCAAAATAAAATAACAAATCAAAATCAAAACGTATATGAAAATATTCTATTTGGAGAAGAAACAAAAAGATATGTGTTTAGAATCATCGCATTAAAAAATATTGTTGAATCTCCCGAGAGTTTTGGTTTTTATATAAAAGAAGAACAGATGTATAAACCAATTAAATACAAAGAAATAAAAATTGATATCCCTCTAAATAACATATCTGAATTTTCGAAAGATTTAGGATTGAACTATAAAAATTTTAAAATTCATAATCCATGGTTGCTAGAAAATCATTTGAATAACAAATCAAGAAAGGTTTATACAATTTCAATACCTTCTGGCTAGATTAGATTTTTTTTATTTGGGTTTTTAATAATCTAATTTGTTCTCCAAGCATATTGTGTTTGTCTGATTTCTTTGCCTCACCAATTAAAATTGTAGCCTCTCTTTTTCTCCTTTTTTGAATTAAAATACCTGCAAGACTCAATTTTGCCATAGCGAGATCGGTACCCATTGATAATCCAAACGATAATGCTTTACGAAATGATTTTTCAGCCAAAGTTAGATTTTTTTGTGATTCTATTATTCCATAGAGATAATGATAATATCCTATTTGCTTTTTAACAAGTATTTTTTCAGGATTTTTAATTCTATCCAACCATTTTTTAGTCCCATTAAAATCTTGCTTTCTTAATTTTAGAAATGCAAAAAAAATAAATTCGTTTTTAAAATATATAAGAATGAAGAATAAGGATAGAAGCAAATAGAAAACTCCGTTACCAACCAAATCCTCGTAAAATTGATAAAAACTAAACCCAATCAGAAATAATGATATTAATATTTTAAAAATTTTTGGAATCATATTTATTTTAAATTTACTAAAAGAATTTTAATTAATTTAATGTTATTGTCCAAACTAAAACTTATTGTATATTTGGAAGATTTTTATATCTCCATAAGCTTTAATCTAAATGAAAAGGACCTACCAACCATCTAATAGAAAGAGAAAAAACAAGCACGGTTTTAGGGAAAGAATGTCTACTGCAAATGGAAGAAAGGTTATTTCGAATCGTAGAGCTAAAGGGAGAAAAAAATTGTCTGTTTCATCTGAACCTAGGCATAAAAAGTGAAAAAATTTGATTTAAATTGTAGAGGTGTTGCTTTGATTAAAGTTACACCTTTTTTATTTTTATAAGTATCTATGCCTAAAAGAAAAGATTTAAAAAAAATTCTAATTATCGGTTCAGGACCCATAATAATTGGACAAGCTTGTGAGTTTGACTATTCAGGAAGTCAAGCTTTACGATCTCTCCGAGAAGATGGAATAGAAACCTACTTGATTAATTCTAACCCTGCAACGATAATGACTGACCCTACAATGGCAGATCATATTTTTTTAAAGCCTTTAAATACCAAATCAATAATTGAAATTTTGTCAGACAATAATATAGATGCAGTACTTCCAACTATGGGGGGTCAAACTGCTTTAAATTTGTGTATAGAGGCTGATGAAAAGGGGATTTGGGATGACTTTAATGTTGAAATAATTGGAGTTGACATTGAAGCTATCAACATTACTGAGGATAGACAAAGATTTAAAGAGCTTCTAAAGAAAATTGATATTCCAGTGGCACAAGCTGAAACAGCAAACTCTTTTTTAAAGGGAAAAGAAATTGCTCAGAACTTTGGATTTCCCTTAGTTATTAGACCTTCATTCACTCTTGGAGGGACAGGCGCTTCTTTTGTTCACGATTCAGAAAATTTTGATGAATTACTTACTAGGGGTTTAGAAGCATCACCAATTCATGAAGTATTAATTGATAAAGCATTATTGGGATGGAAAGAATATGAATTAGAATTGTTGAGGGACAAAAACGATAATGTTGCAATAATCTGCTCTATTGAAAATATGGATCCAATGGGAATTCACACCGGTGACTCTATTACTGTTGCACCTACAATGACTTTATCTGATGAAACATTTCAAAGAATGAGGGACATGGCAATAAAAATGATGAGAAATATTGGTGACTTTGCTGGAGGTTGCAATGTTCAATTTGCTGTAAGTCCAGATGAAAATGAAGAAATTATTGCAATTGAAATTAATCCAAGAGTTTCTAGATCATCAGCATTAGCATCTAAAGCTTCAGGATATCCGATAGCCAAAATTGCCGCAAAATTGGCCATAGGTTACACATTGGATGAAGTTGATAACCAAATTACAAAATCCACATCAGCATTGTTTGAGCCCTCTGTTGATTATGTAATTGTTAAGATACCACGTTGGAATTTTGATAAATTTGAAGGCTCAGACAGAACCCTTGGGCTGCAAATGAAATCAGTTGGTGAAGTTATGGGTATTGGGCGCTCTTTTCAGGAAGCTCTTCATAAGGCAACTCAATCACTTGAAATAAAAAGAAACGGTCTCGGAGCCGATGGGAAGGGATACAAAGATTATAATACAATAATTAACAAACTTACTAATGCAAGTTGGGATAGAGTTTTTGTTATTTATGATGCTATTCAATTAGGAATTTCACTATCAAAAATTCATGAAATAACAAAAATTGATATGTGGTTTTTAAAACAATTTGAAGAATTGCATGAGTTAGAAGAGAAAATATCAAGTTATAACATAAAAAATCTTAATCAAGATTTACTTCTTGAAGCCAAGCAAAAAGGTTTTGCTGACAGACAAATTGCATATATGCTTGGTTGTGTTGAAAGTGAAATTTATAAACTAAGAAGAAAATTCAATATTAAAAGAGTTTACAAGTTAGTAGATACCTGTGCTGCAGAATTTCAGGCCAAAACACCTTATTATTATTCAACGTTTGAAGCAGAAATGAAACTTAGTAAAAAAAATCCTTTCGTTGATAACGAGAGCTTGGTTTCAAATAAAAAGAAAATTATAGTACTTGGTTCTGGTCCAAATAGAATTGGTCAGGGAATAGAATTTGATTATTGCTGTGTTCATGGAGTTATAGCTGCATCAGAGTGCGGTTACGAGACTATTATGATAAATTGTAATCCAGAGACAGTATCTACAGACTTTGACATAGCAGATAAATTATATTTTGAGCCTGTTTTTTGGGAGCATATATATGATATAATTCAGCATGAGAAACCAGAAGGAGTAATAGTTCAGCTAGGAGGACAAACTGCACTCAAACTTGCGGAAAAACTTGATCGCTATGGAATTAAAATTATAGGAACTAGTTTTAAATCGTTAGATTTAGCGGAAGACAGAGGTAGTTTTTCAAATCTACTGAAAAAAAATATGATACCATATCCTGAATTTGGTGTAGCTGAAAATGCTGAACAAGCCATTAAACTTTCTAAAAAATTAAACTTTCCAATTCTTGTAAGGCCTTCATATGTTCTTGGTGGGCAAGGTATGAAGATAGTTATTAATAAGGATGAGTTAGAAGCTCATGTGGTGGATCTTTTAAGAAAGATACCGAACAATAAATTATTACTTGATCATTATTTAGATGGTGCAATTGAAGCTGAGGCAGATGCTATTTGTGATGGTAACTCAGTACATATAATCGGTATTATGGAGCATATTGAACCATGTGGCATTCATTCTGGTGATTCAAATGCCACCCTTCCCGTTTTTAATATAGGTGAATACGTTTTACAGCAAATAAAAGATCACACATTAAAAATTGCAAAAGCCTTAAATACAGTTGGTCTAATAAATATTCAGTTTGCAATTAAAAATGAAAAAGTGTATGTTATTGAAGCCAATCCTAGAGCTTCACGTACAGTACCGTTTATTGCTAAAGCTTATAACGAACCTTATGTTAATTATGCCACCAAAGTAATGTTAAGAAAAAATAAACTAAAAGACTTTAAATTTAAACCCAAATTAGAGGGGTATGCTATAAAACAACCTGTTTTTTCATTTAACAAATTTCCTAACGTTAATAAACAACTTGGACCTGAAATGAAAAGTACAGGAGAGAGTATTCTTTTTATAAAAAATTTAAAAGACGACGATTTTTATAATTTATATTCAAGAAGAAAAATGTACTTAACTAAATAATTATTATTTGAAAAAAGAACGAAATCGAAATATAGTAATTGCAAGTATCATTATTTTGGCAGTTCTATCTAGATTAGCCCCTCACCCCCCGAATTTTGCTCCGATAACAGGGATTGCTCTTTTTTCTTCTAAAAAAATAAACAACAAATTATTTGGTATTTTCCTCCCTATTATTCCCTTATTTATTTCAGATCTTTTTATTGGAATAAGCCTTATAAATATTTTCGTTTATCTATCATTTATCATAATATATTTTTTAGGATCTATATCCCCGGAAATAGGATTAAAGTCGGTTTTTTTCTCATCGGTTATTTTTTTTATTTTAACCAATCTCGGAGTTTGGTATTTAGGCTACCCAAAAAATATTGAGGGACTAATTTCATGTTTTACCCTAGCTATACCTTTTTTTGTAAATACCATTTTAGGTGATTTGTTTTACTCTTTCATTTTTTTTAATTCCTATAAAGCTGCCAAGAAATTTAAATTCATATCCGTATAATTTATTTAAATTTTATTTAATTTTAAATGTTGGTTTTTCTAAAATTTAGAAGATTAAAAGGGAAATTGGATTTAAAGACAATGCTGTTCCCGCAACTGTATGCTATTACCGATTTAGGATTTTTCTATAAACTCAATGCCACTGATTTTTTTTGGGAAGGCGAATAGGAAAATGCAAGCCAGGAGACCTGCCAATGAGGACTGTATGATTTTTTCGGGATAAAAAAATCTACACACTAATTTAGTACATATATGAAAGCAAAAGTAAAAATCTTACTCTTGTGTGTCTTTTATGTTAGCAATAATTTAAAAGCCCAAGATTTGAATATGAAAACGGATTCATTAGACACAAATATATTTTTTTTAGATGAAATAACATTAATTGAAAGTCAAATACCGTTAAAAAGAAGAGAATCTGGAAGAAGTATTATTAAAATCGATAGTACAGAATTAAAAAGTTTTAATGGAAGAAATATTTCTGAATTGTTGTCAACCAAAGCCGGTATAATTACTCTAGGCAATACATCAATTACAGGTCAAAATATAAGATACGCAATTAGAGGTAGTAATAATAATCAGGTTCTTATTTTAATTGATGGGGTAAGAATATCAGACCCTTCTCGAATTGATAATGATTTCGATTTAAATTTTTTGAATATAAATCAAATTGAGTCTATCGAGATATTAAAAGGTGCATCTAGTTCTATATACGGGAGTTCTGCTTCAGCAGGTGTTATTAATATTACAACAAAAAAAAGTAACAAAAATAAATCCCTAAGTATTGATTTATTTACTGGGACAGAAAATGACACTAAAAGAAAATTAGATAATCTGACTTACTTTTCTTCTAATTTGGGGTTTAACAAGGATTTAAGTTTTTTAAAATTAGGATTTAATTTATCAACTCTAAATACAAATGGGATGAGTGCTATATCAACTGGCTCAGAGATTGATAATTTTTCTAAATATAATTTTAATCTCAATTTATCCCGAAAAGCTGGGCCAATTGAATGGTACGTTATTTTAAATAAATCCCAAATTAAAAATGGTTATGACAATTCCTTCCCAATTGAGGATGCAAATTTTATTGGACTGAGTTTTTTAGAGTCACTCAGTTCAAGACTTAAATATCAATATAGTAAAGGTGAAATTTCTCTTACAGCTGGCTTCCAAAAAACTAGTCGAGAATACAGAGATAGTTATCCGTTGACATTCAACTCAATAAACAAAAGCGCAGAAATTCTTAACAAACTCAAAATTTCAGATAAAATTTATTCAGTTCAGGGAATACTTTTTCAAGATTCTGGATATGAAGGTGTCCCTAATGTACGTCAAATAGGATTATATTCAAACCTAGTCTATTTGAGTGGCAAAAATTTAAATTTCAGTTTAGGAGGGCGAATCAATAATCACCAGACTTATGGTAACTTTCTTACTTATAGTCTAAATCCATCCTATAATTTTAATTTTAAAGAATCACAAAATGTCAAAATATTTGCAACTCTTAACTCAGCATTTATTGCACCAAGTTTGTACCAACTCTATGATTCTTACTCAGGTAATGAAAACCTTTTACCAGAGGAAAGCATTTCAAAGGAAATTGGAATTGAAACGATCAATAAAAAAAGAAATTTATCTGTAGTATTTTTTGAAAGAAAAGAAAATCCTAAAATTATCTATGAGTATGACTTTTCTACTTTCATGGGAGGATATATCAACACTCCATCAGATTTAATTTTTAGAGGTATTGAAATTGATTACTCAAAAGTATTTTTTAATAAGATGGATTTTAATTTCAATTACTCTTTCAATGAGCTTAAAAATGGAACTATACAACGACTTCCAAAACATTCTTTTAATGAGTCAATAACCTATAATTTAAAGAGAAACCGTCAATTATCCTTTATTTACAGATATAGAGGGAAGAGAGAAGCCATGGGAGGTTCGGAAATATTAAATTCATATGGTTTAATGGATACAAGGTTCTCTTTTACTATAGATAAAATAAACTTTAATTTTTGGATTAATAATGTATTTAACAAGGAATATGTAGAAATATTAAATTATTCTAGTAAAGGAAGAAACCTTCGGTTAGGAATTACTTACGAATTTTAGTATCTGTCAATACTTTAAAATTTATTTTATCTATAAACATAATCTGATTTTTATCAATATCAGGTTCAAAAAATGGTACTAAAAGCTCTTTAATTTCGATTTTCTTTTTACTACTTCCGGAAATATGATCCAGTGCCAAAGACAAAAGAGGTTCACTTTTATCACCTATTGTTCCCAAATTTGAAGCCTTTTCTCTGTATTCTATGTCTGGTTCTAAACCATAATTATAATCTGCAAAATTCTCACTATTTGCAATTTTTAAAACGATGGGTTGCATTGCATATTTGTGCTTTGGATTTTTAATTTGTTGATCATTATCAGTATAATCATATAATGTTATTGAGCCTACATTTTTTCCAACTGTTTTAATTCCGATCTGAATTATATCAATATGTGGTGTTAATCCATTTATGAGAAGTTCGCTTGAAGAAGCTGTTCTATTTGATGTCAAAACGTATAATCGACTTAGTCCAAGACTTGGAAGTGGATTCCCATCGGGTGTTAAGTCAGTAAAATAATTATCGAAATTTAAATCGTCCGAGGGATCATCATTAGAATTTCTTTCTTCAATAAATGCCATTATTTTTTCATTCCATATTTGTTTAGCAAAAATAGTTCCTGTGAACTGACCAGTTATTAAACTAGCTAGGATTGTACAAGTATTTACTGATCCACCTCCGTTATATCTCAAATCTAAAACAAGCTCGTCTAAATTTTGACTCTTTAAATAAATAAATAAATCAATCAATTCTTGATTAAAATCCCTGTCTATTTCACCATCACCATCACTATCTACAGTTCCTAAAAATTTATTATACATAACATACCCTATCTTTTTTGAATTATGTTCAATTATTGAAATATTATGGATTGGGACTTCTTGAAAATTTTCCTCTTTATTTAGCGTTATACTTATTTCTCTTGAAGTTACTAGGTCGTTTTCAGGATCATAATTTACAAGTTCAATACTGTAACTTGTTTGTTCTCCATATAATAGGGACATATAATTGTTAAAGTTCAATTCACTACCATTAACACTATTAAAAATATCACCACGCACTATCCCTTTTTTAAAAGCATCTGATTCAGGTAATACATACCTTACTGCTCCAATTATACGCTCTCCATCGTCCCTAACGTAAAGTTGAAACTTCATCCCATTAGAGGAAGTTGTTCCTGAAAGCTGACTTTCCAAAACATCGAAATCTTCCTCTATCCAACTAAATCTGTCATCAGGATGAAGGAGACCATCAAAAAACTCGTTGCTGTCCTGCTGAGAATTTAGAAGCGCAATATATTCGCTTTCCGTTGTAGCCTTTGAATCTGCCAAATCTGAAACATCCGATTGCCAATAATAATATTGATTTAAACCTTTCCAAATAAAGTCGTTAATTTCGGTTGAAAGAGTTATTTCTGGGGAAGAATCTTTAGAATCTGATTCTACATCGGAAACAACATTTATTTCATTGTCATCAATATCTTTTTTAGAACATTTTATAGAAATAATAAAAAACAAGCATAAACAAATTAAGCCTTTAATTGAAATTTCAAATTTTATTAAATTGATAACTTTCATAATAATCTTACTAAACAAAAAAAGTGCCAAATTTAAATTCCAACATAATTAAAAGGTGTAATCTTCTTTAAATCATTTTTAGCCTTTGAAGTGATATCAAGCGAATCTATAAATTCATAAATTATAGTTTGATTTATTTTTTTATTTTTTCGAGTTAGATCTTTTAGTTTTTCATAAGCTCCTAAATATCCTTCTCTTCTTAGAATAGTCTGAATTCCTTCAGCTACAACTGACCAGTTTTCCTCTAAGTCTTTAGATATTTTATCCCTGTTAATTAATAGCTTTGACAATCCTTTGTTTAATGATTTGAATGCTATAATAGTGTGGGCAAAAGGGACACCAACATTCCTGAGTGTTGTACTGTCAGTTAAATCTCTTTGAAGTCTCGAAATTGGTAATTTTTGTGAAAGGTAAATAAATGTCGAATTAGCAATACCAAGATTGCCTTCAGCATTTTCAAAATCTATTGGATTTATTTTATGTGGCATTGCAGAAGAGCCTACTTCATTTATGACTATTTTTTGCTTGAAATAATCCATAGAAATATAAAGCCAAATATCTCTGCACATATCTATTAAAATATTATTAATCCTTCTTAATGAATCACATTGAGAGGAAAAATAATCATAGTGCTCAATTTGAGTTGTTGGAAAGGAATGTCTAAGACCAAATTTAGTTTCTAAAAATATCGAGCTAAATTTCTTCCAATTAATTTTTGGATAACTTACTAAATGGGCATTGTAATTTCCTGTTGCACCACCAAACTTAGCAGCGTTAGGGATTGAATTTAGTACTTGTATTTGATTTTTTAACCTTTCAATAAAAACCATTATTTCTTTTCCCAATTTTGTAGGAGAAGCAGGCTGACCATGTGTTCTAGCAAGCATAGAGATAGTTTTTGATTTACTTGAAAGTTTGTTTAGGTTTGACAAGACTTTGTTAAGATTTGGCAAATATTCTTCTTTAATTGCATTTTTAATCGACAGAGGTATACTAGTATTATTAATATCCTGAGAGGTAAGACCAAAATGAATAAACTCTTTGAATTTTGATACACCTATTAAATCAAATTTATTTTTTAAGAAATATTCTATTGCTTTAACGTCATGATTAGTTTTTTTTTCAATTTTTTTTACTTCTAATGCGTCTTCATCCGTAAACTTTTCGTAAATCTTCTTTAAATACTTAATTTTCTCAAGTGGAAAGGTTTTAAGTTGAGGTAGAGGAATTTCGACAAGGGATATAAAATACTCAACCTCAACTACCAATCTATAGTAAATCAAAGCTTTTTCTGAAAAATATCTTGAGAGTTTTTCAATTTGATTTCGATATCTTCCGTCAATTGGTGAGATTGAATTTAATGAATTAACCATTGTATTTTTCATTAGATCAAAGATAAAGTATAATCATAAAATCATTAGTTTAATATCTAATTTTATTTAATCTAAAATGTTACCAGAAACTTAAAGTTGTAGAATTTTAAACTCTTCATAGCAACCACTTATTGCTTCCAAAATTTGTAAATCATTCGCTTCTCTAATAAATGCATTAGAATAATTACAATTTCTTAAAATTTCTTCAAGATTTACTCTTTTAACTCCTAAAAGTTGAACTAGAACTTCTCTGTCAAATTTTGTTGCAAGTAAATTTTTAATTTCATTATCCTCCCTCATTTTTTTTAATTTTCTCATTTGTTTAGGATTTTTTCCAAAAAGATTATATAAGAAATCAGCAGGGTTAAACAATGACCCAATCGCTTTGGAAATTGAAGATTTATTTCTGTTTCCAGCCTCGTATCCTGATTGAGGAAGCCCAGGAATAGTAAATCTCCCTGCAGGATTAAGGGGAACTTTTTTAACATCTATATCCAAATATCCGGTTAATGAATATGGTCTAACTATCACCTCTTCTAGTGCAAATGAAAGTTGGGTAAGTCTAAAAATTGGGATCCCGAGTTTTATCATGTCATTACTCACGGGAACTTTTAATGGTTTAAACCCTAAATAAGAAAAATAAAGTGTGTCTTTCGCTTTTACTGCAATTTCAAAATCACCTTTTCTATCGCTAATAACACCTTCTACGGAGTTCAAATTGAGTACATGCACACTTGACATATATTCATCAGTACTATCGTTTTTTATTTTCCCTTTTAACAAAGATGTTTGATCTTGAGCTCTAACTGTATTAATGAATAATACAAATAAAAATAAATGAAAAAATTTTTTTTTAAAAACCAAAATTAATCTTTAAAGTAAATTACAGATATTTTTGTTTATCTAAAAACATAATTAGTTTTTTAAGAGCATCTGATCTGTGACTTATCTTATTTTTTTCTAATAAATTGAACTCCGCGAAAGTTTTTGAATGACCATTTGGAATAAATATTGAGTCATAACCAAATCCATTTTTCCCTTTTCTTTCAAATATTATTTTTCCTTCAATTTTGCCTTCAAAAAAAAAAGTTTTTCCATTAAGATTTAATGAAAATACAGATTTAAATCTTGCATTAGTGTTTTTATGTTTGATTAATAATTTCCATACTTTTTCAATATTATCTTGCGAATTACAATTTTCGCCTGCAAATCTTGCTGAATAAACCCCTGGCATACCATTAAGAGAATCTATTTCTAGGCCAGTATCATCTGCAAAACAATTAATTCTAAAAATTTCAAAAATAAAATCAGATTTAATTTTTGCATTTTGTTTTAAGGTTTTTCCAGTTTCCTTTATATGTTCCTTAAAATTTAGATCGTTTAAGCTTAGCAAATTGACATTTGAAGGCATCATTTTATTTACCTCATCATATTTACCGTTATTTTGAGTAGCAAATAATAATCTAAACCTATTATTCATTGTGGTAAGGTTCATTGTTTATAATTTTTAAACTTCTATAAATTTGTTCTAAAATAAAAATTCTTATCATTTGATGAGAAAAGGTCATTTTTGATAAGCTTATTTTTTCATTAATTTTTAAATTATAATTTTTCTTATTGAAACCATAAGGACCACCAATTATGAATTTTAAACATTTTATATTACTCGAAGCAATTTTTAAATTTATCCATTTAGAAAAATCTAATGATGAAAAACTTTTACCATCTACATCAAGAAGAACAACATGATCGAAATCATCTAAATATTTCTGAATTAGCTTGGTTTGCTTAATTGAAATATTTTTGTTTTGTATTTGAGGATTAATAAATGCTATTTCTTTAATTGTAATTGTTATTTTTTTATTGATTCGTTTTAAATAATCTTGAATTATATTTTTGTATTCAATTTTTTTCGTTTTTTCTATAAATATTAATTCAATTTTCATGTTGTAAAATTACAAAGTCAAAAAAAATATTTTATTTTAAATACATTAATTTTGAAAAAAAATAAATGATAGAAAAACTTAAAGAAAAAATAAAAAAATCTCTATCCTACATAAAAATCCCCGGATTGAATGGGTTTTCCTTTTTAGATCTCCTAGAATTATATTTTCTTGGTTTAACTAGGGGCACATTAACATCTAGAGCAGGCTCTGTATCCTTTAGTTTCTTTATGGCACTTTTTCCTTTTATTTTATTTGTTTTAAATTTAATTCCTTTCATTCCAAAATTTTTTAGTATTGAGAATTTTGATGCCATTCTATTTAATTTTATAGATACTATCTTGCCACAAGACACCCATACTTTTTTTGAAAAAATATTTGATGACATTAAGTCAAAGCCAAGAGCTGGATTATTATCCTCGGTTTTTTTATTATCTGTTATTTTAACTGCTAATGGAGTAAATTCAATTTTTACTAGTTTTGAGGTTTCATATCATGTTAAAGAATTTAGAAATATTTTCAAGCAATATTTTTATTCTCTCGGAGTAAGCGTTATTCTGGCTTTTTTGCTTTTGGTCTCAGTTGTATCCTTTGTTTCATTTGAGCTTTTATTTCAAAGGCTTTTACCTGAATCAATAGATTTTGCAATATTTTTACAAAACTTAATTTTTGTCTTACTAGCATATATATCAATCACTGTACTTTATTATTTTGGAACTATTCAGGGAAAATTCACTGGATTTTTTTCACCAGGAGCTTTAATGACCACTTTATTATTTTTCTTCAGCACTTATTTGTTTGGAATTTACATAGACAACTTTTCAAACTATAATCAATTATATGGTTCTATTGGTGCGTTGTTAATTTTCATGCTTTTTAGTTGGATTAATTCAATTATTTTACTTTTAGGATTTGAATTGAATGCGACTATTAGAAGTTTAAATGAAGAAAATAAAACTGAATAATGTCATTCTACATTGACGTTCTTCTCCCGTTTCCATTAAAAAACTTTTACACATATAGAATAAGTGAAAAGGAATTTAAATTTATTAAAAGTGGATTTAGAGTTTTAGTTCCTTTTGGTGGAAAGAAAGTATTTACTGCCATTGTTATTAGTAAACATAAAAACACACCAGACAAATATGAACCAAAAGAAATATTCGCATTTCAAGACGATTTTCCAGTTGTAGATAAAAATCAAATTTTGTTTTGGGAATGGATGAGTAATTACTATCAATGTTCAATGGGTAATATTTTAAAAGCTTCAATACCTAGCAGCTTTTTGCTAACTAGTCAGACTCTTTTAGAAAAAAAACAGTACAAAAAGGTTGATTATAAAAATATTTCTGATGAAGAGATTTTAATTTTAGATGCTCTTGATTTAAAAAAAATAAAAATTGATGAAGTGAGGTTAATAGTTAATAAAAAAAATATTTTTCCGATAATAAACAAACTCATTGAAAAGGGCTACATAAATTCAATTGAAAGAATTAAAGAAAAATACAAGCCAAAACTCACAAAATATATAAAATTAGATAACAAGTATAAAAAACTAAAAAACATAACTTGCCTTAAAGGGGAGTTTAGAAATTCTCCAAGGAAAAGAAAAATAATTGAATTTATTTTAAAAAATTATTCTGACAATGAATGGATAGAATACAGTTTATTGAAAAAAAAGTGCAAACTGAATAGTTCAGTATTACAAAAAATGATAAGTCTTGATATTTTATCAGAAAAAATCGTTCAGGAAGACAGATTCAAATTGAACTCCAATGTTACTCATGAGTTATCAAAGTTATCTAAGGCTCAACTTCTCTCTAAAGAAAAAATTTTGAGAATTTGGAAAAAGAATTCAATTGTTTTATTTGAAGGTGTCACCTCATCTGGTAAAACGGAAATATATTCTCATTTAATAAATAGCTATTTAACAGGAGGATGTCAAGTTTTGTTCATAATGCCAGAAATATCCTTGACTATTCAAATGGTCAGTAGGTTAAAAAAAGTGTTTGGTAAATATTTATCTGTTTATCATTCAAAATTTTCAAATCAGGAAAGATTTGAGGTGTGGAACAATGTTATCAAAAATAATGAGAAGGCCAGGATTATTGTTGGTGCTAGGTCTTCTATATTTTTACCTTTTAAAAATCTAAAATTAGTCATTGTAGATGAGGAACATGATTCTTCATTTAAACAGGAGAACCCTGCACCAAGATATAACGCAAGGGATTCTGCAATCAAACTATCCAAAATACATAATGCAAAATTGATTTTAGGTTCTGCCACACCATCATTAGAATCTAAATTTAATGCCTTAAGTAAAAAATATGGCTACGTAAAACTTACAGATAAATATGGCACATCAGCTCCGCCACAAATTAAGTTTATAGATATGAAAATCTACTATAAGGCAAATAAAATGAAAGGTTTATTCACTCCAGAACTTTATGATGCAATAGAAAATAAATTAGCTTTAAATCAACAAATTCTGTTATTTCAAAATAGAAGGGGATACGCACCGATTATTGAGTGCGAGACTTGCGGATATATTCCTAAATGTCGTAACTGTGACGTCTCTTTAACTTATCATCAATATAGTAACTCTTTAAAATGTCATTATTGTGGATTCAGTGAAAATAACCAAAAAAAATGTTTAAAATGTAATAGTACTAAAATTGATATGAAAGGTTATGGCACTCAACAAATTGAGGAACAAATTAAATCATTTTTCCCTAATGCTAAGGTAGATAGAATGGATTGGGATACAACACGAGGAAAATATTCAGTTGATAAAATTTTTGAAAAATTCGAAAATCATCAAATTGATATTTTAATAGGAACCCAGATGGTAACCAAAGGTTTAGACTTTAAAAATATTGGATTAGTTGGAGTTATAAATGCGGATAATATTTTATTTTTCCCAAATTTTAGAGCAAATGAGAAAGCTTTTCAGATTTTAACACAAGTATCTGGAAGAGCAGGTAGGTCTTCAATAAAGGGGTCAGTTATAATTCAGACATTTTCATCTGATAATAAAATCTTTGAGTTTATAAAAAAACAAAATCATGATGGCTTTTATAAACAAGAAATTACTGAAAGAAAAGAATTTAATTATCCTCCATATTACCGACTTATAAAACTTATAATGAAGTCTAGAGATATAGAAACGCTTAAAAGAGCTAGTAGTTGGCTTTTTCAATCTATAAGTAATGGCTTAATTTATCCAATTTATGGTCCATTTGACCCGCATGTATCAAGAATAAAAAATGAGTTTATAAAAGAAGTTTTAATCAAATATCCAAATACAAATGTCAGAAATAAAATAAAAAGACATCTGATGAAATCAATTGAATCCTTTGAATCTATTGCAAAATTTAGAGTTGTTAAACTTAGCGTGGATATTGATCCAAATTAATTTTTATTTAGCATAAAAGAGATATTATTTTGTCTAATCATTGTTTTTAACTTATTTTTGCAGACCAAAAGTTAATTTATGAATCATTATGAAGCTGTTTTCATTTTAAATCCCGTTTTATCTGAAGATCAGATAAAGGAAGCAGTTAAAAAGTTCGAGTCATTTCTAAATGATAAAGGAGCAAAGTTTATCAACAAGGAAAACTGGGGACTTAAAAAGCTTGCTTACCCTATTCAAAACAAAAAAAGTGGTTTTTATCATTTATTTGAGTTTACCGTAGATCCCAATGTTATAGAGTCTCTTGAAGTAGAATTTAGGAGAGAAGAGAGGGTTATGCGTTATCTTACAGTTAAACTTGATAAATTTGCCATTGAATGGGCAAAAAAAAGAGTAAAAAAGTTAAAATCTAAAATAAAGTCCTAGAAAATGTCAACAATTGAAGAACAAAATAAAGGTCGCAAAGAAGGTGAAATAAGGTATTTGACTCCTTTAAATATATCCACATCCACAAAAAAGAAATATTGCAGATTTAAACGGTCAGGCATAAAATATATCGATTATAAAGATTCAGACTTTCTGATTAATTTCGTTAATGAGCAAGGTAAATTGTTACCGAGGCGCTTGACAGGAACTTCTTTAAAGTATCAAAGAAAAGTTTCTAAGGCAATTAAAAGAGCCAGACATATAGCAATAATGCCTTACGTTGTAGATATGTTAAAATAATTTTTATGGAATTAATATTAAAAGAGGATATCGATAATTTGGGTTTTAAGGATGAGATTGTTGTTGTTAAAAATGGCTTTGGAAGAAACTTTTTAATACCGACAGGTAAAGCTGTTTTGGCTACAAATTCTGCCAAAAAAGTTCTTGCTGAAAATTTGAAACAACAATCCAAAAAAAATGAAAAATTAATTAAAGAAGCTCGAAAATTAGCTAGTTCTCTTTCCAAAATTGATTTAAAAATATCAGCAAAAGTAGGGGAAGGTGATAAGCTTTTTGGTTCAATAAATTCTAAAAATCTATCAGATGCTTTATCTAAAGAAGGAACGGATTTAGATAAAAAATATATTATAATTCCAGGAAGAAATATTAGAAGATTGGGTTCCTACGAGGCAACATTAAGACTGCACAGAGATGTTGTTATTAAATATCCTTTTGAGATTACTGCCGAAGCGAAAAAAAAGTCTAGTAAGTAAGTCTATAACTTTATTTTTGCATACAATTATTTCATTTAATTTTTTTAAAGCATGCTAAAATTTGCATATTTGTATGTGATTTAAATATGAAACCATCTATTCCAAAAGGCACTAGAGATTTTACTCCTTCAGAGGTTTGTTTGAGAAATTTTTTAAAAGAAAAAATTAAATTAAACTTTGAATTATTTGGATTTCAACCTATTGAAACTCCTTCTTTTGAAAAACTAGAGATCATAGGAGGTAAATATGGAAATGAAGGAGAACAATTAATTTTCAAAATACTATCAAATGGTGAAAAACTTTCAAAAGCAGATTTAGATTCATTTACTAAACAAAATTATTCAGACTTCGCCAATTCTATATCTGAAAAAGCACTTCGATACGATTTAACAGTTCCATTTTCTAGGTATGTTGTTCAGCACCAGAACGAAATAACTTTTCCTTTTAAAAGATACCAAGTTCAAACAGTTTGGAGAGCTGACAGACCACAATACGGAAGATTTCAAGAGTTTCTTCAATGTGATGCCGATATAATAGGAAGTAACTCTTTATGGCAAGAAATTGAACTTTGTATGCTTTATGATAAAATAATCAAGGATTTAGGATTGAAGGGAGTTTCACTTAGAATAAACAATAGAAAAATATTATATAATTTTTCAAAACTTCTTGGCTTTGATAATAGATTCAATGATTTTACAATAATTCTTGACAAATTAGATAAAATAAAAATTGAGGGTGTAACAAATGAGTTGATAAAGCATAATTTTTCTAAGGATAAAATTCAAATAATAAAAGAATTTATTTTATTGGATGGAACAAATAAGTTTAAATTAGAAAAAATTGAAAGACTATTTAAAGACTCTAATGTAAATTTAGAGGGGCTAAATGAACAGAACTTTATTATCGATAATATCGAAGACAGTGGAGGTTTCCAATCAATAGATTTAAAGTTTGATTTATCACTCGCAAGGGGGTTAAGTTATTATACTGGTACAATATTCGAATTAACTCTCCCAAATTTCAGCGAAATAGGCTCTATAGGCGGTGGTGGTAGGTATGATAATTTGACATCAAATTTTGGTAGAAAAAACCTCAGCGGTGTTGGAATTTCTATCGGATTCGAGAGGTTATTTATGGTCATGCAGAAATTTAAACTTTTTCCAAAAGATTTAAGTAATCGAATGCAGGTTTTGATTGCTAATTTTGGACCCAAGACTGCTTCGACTTGCAATACAATTTTAAAAAAATTAAGGGCTAAAGGAGTTAAGTCAGAATTTTATCCAGATGACTCAAAACTTAAAAAACAATTATCATATGCAAATAGTAAAAAAATCGAATATGTTGTTTTATTAGGTGAGGAAGAACTTAAAAATGATGAATTTGTTTTAAAAAATATGAATGAAGGAACTCAAGCTACTTTTAAAATTTCTCGGCTTGAATCTGAAGTATTGTCAAAGTTAAAAAATAGTAGTTAAAGAGTCCCGATGTATCTCTCTGCGTCAAGAGCAGCCATACATCCAGTTCCTGCAGCGGTAACAGCTTGTCTATACTCTTTATCTTGGACATCACCAGAGGCAAATACTCCAGGTTTATTTGTCTTTGTTGATTTACCTTTTGTTAATATGTATCCTAAATCATCCATTTCAATTTGATCAGAAAAAATTTCAGTATTAGGCTTATGTCCTATTGCTATGAAAAGTCCAGAAATAGAAAGCTTGCTTTTTACTTGTGTTTTATTGTTAACAACCTCAACAGCTTCAACCACTTTGTCACCTAACACTTCAACAATTTCGGATTCATATAGTATCTCGATATTTTTTGTATTATTGACTCTATGTTGCATAGCTTTGGATGCCCTCATTATATTCCTTCTTACAATCATTGTAACTTTGGAACAGATGTTTGCAAGGTAAGTAGCTTCTTCAGCAGCTGTATCGCCACCACCTACAATAGCAACTTCTTGATTTTTATAAAAAAAACCATCGCAAACTGCACAAGCAGACACTCCGCCTCCTATTAACCTCTGTTCACTCGGTAGCCCAAGGTATTTTGCACTTGCCCCAGTTGAAATAATAATTGTTTTCGCACATAGAGTTTTATTTTCATCAATAGTCACAATATGCATTCTGCCCTTTACAGAATTTAATTCTACTTTGGTCACCTGACCTATTCTTACATCTGTACCAAACCTTTCAGCCTGTTTTTGTAACTCTTCCATCATAATTGGACCTTCAATTCCGTTTGGGTACCCGGGGAAGTTATCCACATCTGTTGTTGTAGTTAATTGTCCACCTGGTTCCATACCTGTGTACACTACAGGATTTAAATCTGCCCTAGCTGCGTAAATTGCTGCCGTATATCCGGCTGGTCCACTTCCAATAATCAAGCATTTAACATTTTCCATTTGTCAAAACGTATTTAAAACAAACCTAAAAAAAATAGTTTTTATTAACGAAATTTCACTGCTGATTTTGAATCTAGTTATTAACTTAATTGAAGATATTGTTAATATCAAATTGTCAGTTAGAGAGTAAAAAATATCATCAGTTATAAAGTCAATTTGTAACTTGTATTAAATGCTAAAAACAATTTTTAATTTTCCAAATAAATATTCTTTTATAGATGATTTATTAGCAGGTATAACTGTAGGTATTGTAACAATTCCACAGGCAATGGCGTTTGCTATTTTAGCAGGTATACCTCCAATTTATGGTTTGTATGGGTCGTTTATTCCTTTATTAATTTATGGGTTTTTATCAAGTTCTAATTATTTAAATGTTGGACCGGTTTCGATAGTGTCAATTTTTATTTTTGATATATTATCAAATACTGTTGAGCCTTTTACAACTGAATATATTAATGATCTTGTAATTCTAGGGATTATGGTTGGCGTTATTCAATTTCTATTTGGAGTTTTTGGTTTTGGTAAATTTTTAAGATATATACCGATATCAATAATTTCAGGATTTATTCAAGCCGCTGCAATTATTATTATTATTTCTCAATTCACGACTGCATTTGGAATTGAGTTTCCTGACGGCGGACTAAAAAAAATACCTTATTTATTTACTCACTTACACGAATTAAAACTGAATACTACATTGTTGTTTTTAATTTCAATTATATTTCTTTTTCTATTTGCAGTATTTTTCCCAAGATTTCCAACTTCTATATCTCTAGTCATAGTTACTGGAATTTTATCTTATTTATTTGACTTTGAAAAATATGATTTGTTATTGATTGGAGAAGTTCCAAATGGCTTACCAGAATTGATTTTTCCAACCGTCAATATAAATTCGATTAAATATCTTCCAGGGGCTCTTGGCATAGCAATTATCGCCTCAATTGGCAGCTCAATGATGTCTATAAAATTGGAATCCTATCAGCCAAAAAAAATCAAATTAAACAGGGAATATGTGTCCTTGGGATTAGCTAAAATTATTAGTTCTTTTTTTGGATCAATGCTTTCAGCAGGTAGTTTTAATAGGACCATACTTGCATACAAAATAGGTGGAAAAACACAAATTACAGGTATTGTATCTTCCATTATAATTTTGTTTACAATCTTATATTTGACACCAGTTGTTTATTATTTTCCTCAATCTGTAATAGCTGCTCTCATAATTTATTCAGTATACTTTCTTTTTGATTTTACTCTTATGTTTAAACTGTGGAGAGAGGATAAAATTGAGCTATCATACATATTAATAACGATGTTAATCACCCTATTTGTCGGTTTTATAGAAGGGATACTTTTAGGGGTATTAATAAAATACTTAGGAGATTATATTTTTAAGAAAAAAATCAATTTGTCCTAAAAGAATATACACCTGAATCACTTTCATTCCCTTGTGAATCTTTAGCTACAACTTTCCAATAATAAACAAAACCTGCCTCAACTTCTGTTTCTAAAATAGTAGTCTCACTTTCGTGATTAAGAGTTTTAATTAGTGTTGATCCGTCTACTTTGTCAAGATATACTTCGTAAGAAGATAGGTCATTGTCAACATCGCTGCAATTCCACTGTAGGGGTATAAGATTATTTATAGGAGTGACTGTGGATCCAGAAATAGGATACGTAAGTTCTGGAGGAAACGGAGCATAATTATCTATCGCTGGGCCAGAAAGATAGAATTTCCAGGTTTCACTTTCGGATGGAGCAGTTCCTTTTGGACCATATGCCCTAACTCTCCAAGAATAGGGCTCCCCGTGATTTAGGGTTGCAGTTACTTCAGGATTTTCTGAAGTAAATTGTTGAAGCTCATCGGTGGAAAGATTTGTAACAAAAAGTCTATATGAATTTGTATCTCTGGTTAGTGACCATCTAAAAGTAACCGAACTTTGGTTGTCATTAATAACAGTTGTATCTAAGCAAGGCGTATTATTTTCAGGATAAACAAGATCAGGAATTCCAGGTTTACCCGTATTTTCGACTTCATCTTTTGAACAATTCAAAATCAATAACAAAATTAAAATTTTCAGTATATATTTAATTTTTAATATTCTCATCATTCTTTAATAATTAATTTAGAATCAGAAACGGTTTGACCATTTACTTTCAAAATATAACTTCCCTGAGGCAATCCTGAGGTGTCTAGATTTATATCTCTAAGATTAACATCTAATGAAAAAGTTTTAGAAATTAAAAGTCTTCCATTAGCGTTAAATAACTCTAATAATACTTTTCTATCTGTTCCTCCAACGAATACATTTATTTCATTATTAAATGGAACGGGACTTACAAAAATAGATTCTGAATTAAAGTAATTCTTTTCGAAAATACCTTGACATTCCACACCGGTTGCAATTTTCACATTGTTTAATCCTTTATCCATAACTATTTCAACCTCTGAATCTGTAGTTTCAAAAGTGTTTCCGTTGTGCGTTACGATATATTTTCCAGAACCGGACAATGAATATTTCATTGTCTTGGAGGAACTTGGACTTTTACTAAAGACATTTAAAGGGTTAAGATTCTTGACATTAACATTGTAACATCTTTCAAAACTCTCTTTAGATTCTCCTTCTACAGTAATACAGATTTCATAATTACCCGAAATAAGGTTATCCATCTCCCAAGAAGAACCCTTTATTGGTTTATCATTTTGTTCAACTCCATTTACACTTATATTGTAAAGATATGTATTGTCATTAAATCCAATTCTAATTGAGTTTTGATCCTCACACTTTTCAGACTTATTCACAGTAAAGCTGTTAGGAGCCAAATAGAAAATTGCACATCCTTCGGCGTCAACAATGGTATCATAAGGAGTATCTTCACAGGTATCATAAGGATTCCATACTCCATCGTGGTCTGCATCATCGGTAGCATCACCAACACCATCACCATCCTCATCACTTTGGTCTGGGTTTGGAACAAAAGGACTATTGTCTAAAATATCACTTATACCGTCTCCATCTGAGTCATCTGCAGCAGATGCAGGAACAGCTTGAAGTTGTATTGCTGTAGGATCATTTTCAGGAACAACAATATTGCTTTGAGTAACTACTATTGGCATAGTTGCTTCCCCATCTGCAGTGTTAATATTTATTACTTCAACTTCATATATACCATCTCGGTTGTGATCTTGCGGATTTTCAAAATCAGGTGGATTTATAAATGAAAGGTAATCATCTGAGTCTTCCGATTTACCACCACCTTTAGTCCTGCTTTTGACTTCGAATAGGTGTGCGTCGTTTCCGCCAGAAATTTGTTTTTTGATTTTCCACCTTCCTACACCACCTCGAGCTGCTTTTGGATTATAGTATCTGTTGTGGTCTACTTTGGCACCAGCTACTTCATTTGCTACATTAAATACAAGGATATTAAATATTGATCTTGTAAATGAATTAGGGATATCGTCAACCATTAAAATAATTCCACTTTGACTACTTATTCCCAAACTATTTGTTGCCTCAAGAATAACTGTGTGAATTGTTTTGGTTTCAAAATCCAGTCCTGAAACTAAATATAAATTTCGACCTTCTAATCTGAACATTTTAGAATCTTCTCCATCAACAATTCTTAATTGCACATCATTTTCTAGTGGATTTGATTCCTTATTTGTATCCTCTACTAGTATTTCGCCTAGTTTGATTTTTAAATTTGAAACATCGTCATCTCTTTTATTCTCCAATTGATTAAATGTGTGTGCAAATATTTTAGGTGCCTTAAACGTACATCCATTTTTGTCCACTGACGCCCCTGGGGGAGTTCCAGGACACAAGTCAAGTTCATTTCTTACCCCATCTCCGTCGTCATCTTTAATTAGTTGGGTTAGTTCGCATCCAAAATCATCAACAATCGCTTTTTCAGGAGTATCAGGACATCTATCAAGTTCATTAACAACTCCGTCTTTATCGTCGTCTAGTTGACCTTTAGCACAACCTTTGTCGTCAACCTGGTCATCAAGATTTGTTTTAGGACAAAGATCAAACTCGTCTAGGACCCCATCCATATCCCTATCTAGAGTAACTTGTTTAGGAGAACACCCGTACTGATTTACAGGATCCCCAAAAGGAGTATCCGGACACCTGTCTTCTTCATTAGGTACACCATCTAGATCTAAGTCCTTAATTTTTTGACTTTTTGAACATCCATTTACATCAACTGGTTCACCTATTGGTGTGTTAGGACAAAAATCAACTTCGTCTGGCACCTTATCGAAATCAGAATCTTTTTCATCTAGTCTACAGCCAAAAGCATCAACCTTAACTCCTCTTTCCGTGTCTGGACACAAATCATCTTCATTTGGTACTCCGTCTAAATCAGAATCCGTATTTATTATCTGATCAACTTTTACTTGTGAACATCCAGAAATATCTACTATAGTTCCTGCCGGTGTATCTGGGCATCTGTCAAGTGGATTAGGAACTCCATCTCCGTCGTCATCCAGCAAGTCCTCTAACTCTTTTCTTTGCTTTTTGCTACAACCTTTGTCATCAACTAGAACGCCAATTGGGGTGTCTGGACATTCATCAAATTCATTTAAAACTCCGTCTAAATCTTCATCGTCTGGGTTTAGTGCACATCCTTTGTCGTCAACTTTAGCTCCCGGAGCACTATTAGGGCATCTATCGTCTTCATTTGGCACTCCATCGAAGTCCTCGTCATTATTTTTTATAGCGCAACCAGTATCGTCAACAATCCTTCCCTTTGGTGTATCGGGACACAAATCATCAGCTATGTGGACACCATCCCTGTCTGGGTCGGATTGTTCTCTAGTACATCCAAACCCATCAACTTTTTCACCTTTTGGAGTCCCGGGACATATATCGATTTTATTGTTTATTCCATCATCGTCGTCGTCTTTTTGACTAGGGGAACAACCATTTGCATCCGCTGATTCATCAGAAGGTGTTCCTGGGCATTGATCTAAATAGTCTGGAACGCCGTCATTATCTGCATCGAATTGACTTTGAGAACATCCTCTAGCATCGACCTTTTCACCGGCAGGTGTTCCTGGACATTTGTCAAGTTCATCTTTTACTCCATCTCCATCGGAATCTACTTTAAGTTCAACTATTGTATTGGACACAAGACTAGAAGAATAGTTCCCGGCTAAATCAAAAATTGTATTATTCAGACTTACCCTAAGCGTTTGCCCTTTAGAAGGAGTTCCGGTGAATCCAAATTCTAAGTCCACCTCTTGATTATTTTGTTTTAGATTTTGCGGTGTAGCGCTTGACAGGGTCAAAGATCCTTGAGATGTACTTAATTGGAAATAGTTAGCATTATCCAAAGTAGCGGTTGAATTGTTTGATTTATATATTTTTTCATTGAATGTGAGTCTTACAATAGAATCATTAACTAATCTGATTTGTTCTATAAATGGTGCAATATTATCTATAGTATAGTAAATTTCAGTTTGGTTGGTCTTTAATGATTTATTTCCATTTGTATCGATACCTTCTACGCTTGCCGTAACGGTACCATTAAAATTCATTGGCACATCCCATGAGTAACTCCATCTATTATTGTTTCCTGCAGACATTGTTGTGGTTGATAACCCAGAAAAAGTTAAAATAGGAAGAGCACTAAGCGCTTCATCAGATTGAGCAGTAAGTGCTACTGTGTCTCCACCTTTAAGAAGAACAAACTGACCTTGCTTGTTGTGCGTTAAAACTAAATTTGGCTTTTTAGTGTCTCTTAGTAAAACCGAATTATTTGTTTGAGTTACCACAAGAGTATTTCCATCTACATCGAAAAGAGAATTAGCCAAGATATTTATCGTTACAGATTCTTGACCAGAAATTTCTCCTGTTAATGGTAATTCTAAAAGGAAGTTTCTGGCATCGTTTTGAACAACCGAAACAGGTACAGATGCTGTAAGACTTGCTGTTCCTCCACTTATAGAGAGCGATATAGCATCTTTATTAAATCCACTTTTAACATTTGCATAACCTCCTGTTACCCATTTCCAACCACCAGCTGGTTCGGAGTATTTTGCATCACTTTGATCCTGATAAAGGCCAATCCATCCACCTTCACCAGTTAATCTGTTTCCAACATTTTGAAAAATAAAGTCTTTTTCTGCCTGAGACTTTATAACAGTTAAGTATCCTTGTGTATTGTTGCGAGATGTATTTGCAGCGTCCCAAGTTGAGATTCCGTTACTTATAAAATAACTATGCCCTTCAAAGTCCCCAATATAGGAATACCCATTTTCAGTTCTCTTTAAAAAGTTAAACTCTATTAAGTGATGCGATTTATCAAATGTAGAATTATGGTCGTTAACGATTCCACCAGGGAAAATTTGTCCTTTACTCTCATCACCATTTGTATTGTTTGGTTCATCGCCTTCAAAAATTCCAAAAGTCCCAATGTCTTTACTAAATGTCACAAGTACTTTTGAATTGGTATTTGAAAGGGTAGTGGTGCTGATTTGTGAAACACCTTTATCGTAAAGTGTAAAGCTGGCTAAAGTCGATGTCGCAGCATTACCAGTTGAATCATAAACTGAGTTTCCAGGAATAGTAATATTTAAAACTTCTTGTCCATTTGGAGTACCTTGTATAGGCAATCCCAAATTCACGATGTTATTGTCCAAACTAAATGATGATGGAGTGCTTGCAGAAAGAGTTGCATTTCCTCCAGTCATCGTTAATTGATAATTACCGCCACTTACGGAGATAGGAGTATAGAAAACTTTTAGGACACCATTAGTGGTAGTTGAACTCCACCCTGGATAACCAATGAAATAAAACTTAAGTGAGTTTGCACCATTGTAATTAAAGTCAGGATATGTTCTTGCATTAGAAATATCAAAGCTTTGTACACTATGGGTAAGAATAACACTACCTACTTCCGTGCTATTTAGTTTTATTCTCGCTCTTCCATTTGTTCCTCCCCACCCTTGATCTACTGCATCAAATGTAAACTGAACTTTTGTAACGATATAACCTGAAGGTACATTAAGATTAAAGTCATAGGTCCAAGGAGACCAACTTCCAGTATTGGTTCTTTTTGTTGAAAGGTTATAGGTGGTAAAACTAGATGTTGAAGAATTAAATTGTGTGTTGGCTCCTCCAAAAATATTTTCATTGTAAACAATTCCCACATTGGAATTCTCTCTATTTAATTGGGCAGATGTGATAAATGGAGCCTGGTCGTCAAGTAGATTTATCACAAATGAATTTGTAGCTGATAGTTCGTTCCCTACTTTGTCATAAAGCGGATTGGATGACGATCTTTTAACTATTAATTTTTCCGAACCAGAAATACTACCTGAGGTCGAATAGCCAATCAAATATCTATTTGTTCCACTTGCTGTAACTGAGGTTGGCGTTTGCGAAGCAAGAGATGCGGTACCGCCTGTTAAAGAAAGAGATATATTTTGAGCAGATATAGTTCCAGTTGCTACTCTAGATGTAAATGTACTGTAAATAGGTTCTGTGAATGTAACAGCAAAAGTTCCATTGGATAATAATTCAAAGTTATCAAACGATGGAGGACTTCTATCGATATAAATCACAAGGGTATCTGTTCCAACATAAGTTCTACCTAGGCTGCTGGTTCCTGACACTGTAGCTGTTATGGACGAAAGGGTTGTGGTAACAACATTTGTATTCATTGTATAGTGCCAAGTAGACGAGGAACCCATTGTCATCGCCACATTTGAAACTACTCCACTTATAGAAATAGTTGGTGTTGGAGACATTGATGCAGAAAACTGAGCCGTTATAGTAAAGGACTCAGAACTATTTGCAGTACTTGTCCTAGCAGGTGGTAGGTTGTGAGTTAATGTTACAGACGGGCTTGGACACGTTCCCCATACTGGAGTGTTATCATTACTTAAAGGAGATTGTGATTTAAAATTATCCGGCAGAGAAGAAATATTTGGAACGCACCATCCTGACAAGTCTTGGTTGAAAGCGCTTGCCGTTCTAAACATTTTTGTCATGCTTGTAACTTTAGATGTATTCCATCTTCCAATATCTTGGTTGAAGGCAGTAGCGCTATTAAACATATAAGAGAAATTTGTTACACTTGAGGTATCCCAGTTTCCAATATCCTTGTTAAACCCTGAATTTAATCTAAACATAGAATACATATTAGTTACTTTGGAGGTATTCCAATTCCCTATATCTTGATTAAAGGCGTCTGCGTTGTTGAACATTCCCTCCATTCTAGTCACATTAGAGGTATCCCAGTTTCCTATTGGTTGGTTAAATGAACTTGCATCTTGGAACATAGATCTTGTGTCCGAAACACTTGAGGTATTCCAGTTGCCAAGAGATTGATTGAATGATAGAGCACCTCTAAACATATTTGCCATATTAGTAGCATTCGAAGTATTCCAATTTCCAATAGGTTGATTAAAGGATGCACCACGAAACATATCCTTCATGTTAGTTACATTGGATGTATTCCAATTTCCAATAGGTTGATTAAACTGTGTAGCCATATAAAACATTGCCTCCATATTGGTTACAGAAGATGTTGTCCAGCTTCCAATAGGACTATTAAACACCCTGGCATCTTGGAACATATAGTTCATATCAGTTACTTTCGAAACATTCCAAGCATTAATATTACCATTAAAGGAATGGGCGGATCTAAACATCTCTTTGGTAGTTGAAACATTTGAGGTGTCCCAACTGCTTAGCTGTCCTGTAAAGGATGCTGCATAGGAGAACATATACGACATGTCATTTACGCTTGAGGTATCCCAGTAAGATAAAACGTCAGACGATAAAGTTGATGTTCCAATAAAGGATGTCGCAGTTTGGAACATTTTCTGCATATTTACAACATTGGATGTATCCCAAGAACTAATGTCTTCATTGAAATTTGCTTTGTCTTTAAATAAAAGACTCATGTTGGTTACTTTGGAAGTACAAACACACGAAACATCGCTTCCGTTATTCACCCTTGTTCTAAGAGTCTGCTCATCCACTACTATGTATTTTTTACCATTTATCACTGCCGTATCGGAAACGTTAGCAGTAGGACATTTTATGGTTACTCCGTTAGAATCTAAATAGATTTTTGAAATTTTAAAAGTTAGAGAGTTAGTTGATGCTATTCCACTAATTCCGGGGTCCAAGGGGCTTCCATACAGGTGATTTCCAGAAAAATCTGTTCCTGAAACTATAGCAGATATTCCTTCTAAGCCACTACTATAAAAATCGAAATTTGGCTGAGTAGAAGTTACAGTCCAGGTGTAAATCCATGTGTTAGAAGACGTATATTGGCCCTGCAATCCATTGAATCTTTTGTCTTGGTCGTAAATTCCAGTACTTGGGAGGGAAAATAAGTTCAGAGTAGGACTTGGGCTTGTAGACATCGTTTCAGAAAATTGAACAGTTATTGAAACAGTTTCACCTGGGACAACCATGTTATCTTGCATATCACCAAAAGTAAATTCTAGTCTTAACGCATACTCTCCAGTTCCAGTATTTCTTATCACATTGCTTCCATAAGTAGAACTTGTAATTGCAGAGAACGAAGTGGGAACCTCATATATTCCCCATCCAGTATAGCCTCCGGATTTATATATAACAGGCCCATCATAAATATCCGCATATTGGAGATAAGTAAGGTCTTCTGGTTTTACTCCTTGGCTAGAAAACTCTCTATGGTCAATATATAACCTACTTCTTCCAGCTCCATATCCGTTTTGAACAAAATAGGTCCATTCAACAGATCCTGGGGTGGTGAATCCTTTTTTGGTTGTTTTAATTGCTAGTGTATAGGTAGGTGCCGTTGAGTCTGCAATACTTATACTTAAATATCGATTTGCCTGTACTGGATCTCCACCGCTGTAAATTGTTGTTGTACTAAGCGCTGTTGAAGACGAATTTGTACCCGAGAAAGCAGGTCCAATTCTTAACTCCTCGTTACCTGAAATTTGACCAACATAATTAACTTGGAATGCAAAAGATTTATTATCGCTAGAAACTGCTAGATTTAGTGGATTACTGCTTGTAAGTGATACCGTATTGTCGGGGTCGTAAACTCTTACAAATACATCGGACGCCTGTAGAGACTGTGTTCCGGTTCCACTATAAAGAGGAGTTGAAAAAGTAAGAGATCCTGTACGGGTTTGTTCTTCAAATACAAAATCAATTACATCCAACTCGTTGTTTCCTCTAAGGAAGGGAAACCCATCGTTTGCATTTCCAGAGATCATCCATACGTTGTCAAAGTCCCAACCGGTAAAAGTCTCTTTTGTTTTTAGCTGCTGAGTTGTTTTACCTGTTGTATGATTGAAGTTTGTACTAATAATTCCTCCCAAAGAATTATAAAAATTATTTTGGCCTCCATAGCTTCCACCTGCTAAAGCACCATATCCACCGGTTGTCCTTGATATTGTTGCTGAGGTAAAGCAATTAGATGCAACTGATGAGGATGAACCACCATATATGCCACCAGAATTAAGACCTGAAATGAACCCTAGGCTGTATGAATTGTATACAAAAGATGTACTTGTTGATTTTCCAACAAGACCTCCAACATCCTCTCGCCCTGAAATATTTCCATTGAAATAACTTTTCGTGAGCTTGGTGTTATTTTGCATTTTACCGATAACACCTCCAATATTGTGTCCTGTGCTAGTAGAAATAACGCCAGATACACTACCAGAATAACCTAAAACTTGATGAGATCCTGAGGAACTACTTCTACCAATAACCCCTCCAACGGTAATACTTCCTGTAACACTACTATCAACAATCGTTATACTAGAAATGGTTGAATTCCCTGTCACATCACCAGCAATGGCCCCAACTCTTGTGCTTCCATAAATACTAGCGTCATACATTCTAACATTTAGAATTTCACCACCACTTACAACACCAAACAAACCAATTTCATTAGAACTACTTCTATTTATGTGCAAGTCATCTATCCAAAATCCTTGCCCATCGTATTTACCTGTAAAAGCGGTAGTTGTGTTTCCTATTGGAATAAAACCAGCACGGCTATTAAAATTAATTGATGGATCAGCGTCAATATTTGCTGTTTGTTTGTATACCAGTCCCCATCTATTTGCATCTTGTGAAATCCATCTGAGTTCACCTATCTTGCTTATTTGGTAGGGATTTGAATTGGTTCCTGCACCTGTTGGGGTACTTATGCCTGTAGGGCAGGTCCCCCACCTTGGATGAAAACTTGCATTACTATTTAGTCGTCCATTACTGGCAAAAGCAGCAGGTGTATTAGAAATCCTGGTGACACACCAATTGGAAAGATCTTGGTAAAAACCATTATTTTGTGAAAACATATAATTCATACCATATACCCTAGAAACATCCCAATTTCCAATATCTTGATTAAAGGAATCAGCATCGCGAAACATATGCGTCATCAGTGTTACATTTGAAGTATTCCAATTCCCAATATCTTGATTAAATGATGAGGCCCCTTGGAACAATGCCTCCATGCTGGTTACACTTGAAGTATCCCAATTTCCAATATTTTGATTAAAGGAAGTTGCTTGCCTCAAGGTAAGCTCCATACGTGTTACATTTGAGGTATTCCAATTTCCAATGTTTTGATTAAAAGATGAAGCCCCATGAAACATCCCTGATATATGTGTTACTTTTGAGATGTCCCAATTCCCAATATTTTGATTAAAAAATGTAGCACCTACAAACATATTCCTCATATCAGTAACATTCGATGTATTCCAATTCCCAATATTTTGATTAAAAGATGTAGCACCTTCAAACATATTCCTCATATCAGTAACATTCGATGTATTCCAATTCCCAATATTTTGATTAAAAGATGTAGCACCTTCAAACATATTACTCGTAGTATAAACATTTGAGGTGTCCCAATTCCCAATATTTTGATTAAAAAGTGGGGCTCCATAAAACATTAAATACATTCTAGTAACATTTGAGGTGTCCCAAAAGCTGATGTCTTCATTAAAGGTGGAGGAAACAACGTTACTTGTTCCATTAGTTTTTATTGTAAAAAGACCATAAGGTCTGGGCACACCCGCATGATCATTGACAGTCCCCCCACTCATATCCGTAACTAAGGTTGTACATAGGTTTACATTTCCACTTTCAAGTTCTGCTCTTATAGTTGAGTTATTTACAGCTGTGTATACAGTTCCATTAATCAGTGCTACGTCACCGACCGTTGCATTTGGACACTTGCATGTTGCACCATCAAAATAAATTGTGTTTGTAGCGACCCCAGCTCCACCAGCATACATCTTTAAAATTTGGTCTTGATTAAGCGCTGTTTGCCATATTGCAAGATCGTCGATACCTCCTTTAAATTCTTCGATAGGATCTCCTGTTCCCCCTGTTCTAATTGCACCTAAAGTAATATTTGGGTGTGAGTTATCGGTTGTGTGTTGTGGGCTAGATCCCAAGCTTAACGTTGCTTGTAGAGATGCGTTTTTATATAGTTTCATCACGTGATTTCCACCAGTTATCTCGTATACACCTGTAAAATGCGCCCATTCACCTAATGCAGCGGGTGCTTCTACCATGGTCCAATTATTGCCAGGCTTGGTTTTAAAATAAACTTTCTGGTTTCCCTCATGATACTGAAATTGAAACTGTTCAGTTTTTGGATGGCTTAATATTTGAAACTCAGCATTTTGATTTTTAGCAATTGGTTTTAACCAAAAGGAAATGGTCATTCCACTACCCCCAGTTCCTAGATTAAACCATACACCACTTCCCAACTGTAAGAAATCATTATTTCCGTCTAAATCTGCGGCACCAGTTCCTACTTTCTGAAATCCATTTCCTCTAGTGTTGATATTATTAGAACCGCTTATACCATTTATTATTCCGTTATAATAGGGTTGTACTTGATCATTAAAGTTATTGTCAAAAGGATAATATGCTAACAAACTTGGTGTTGCCAATGATGTTGGGGGGTTGAAATTAAATGATGAATTGTAATCGGACAATATATCGGACGCAGAAAGTGCTGCAGTGTAGAGTTTTGCAGAAGCAATTTTACCATTTAGCCAATCGTTGGAATCTCTTACATCACCTCCCATGTAAAAATATTGACTATTCAGTGAGGTTACATTTTTTGCGGCATTTACCGTTGCATCTAAAGAACCGTTTATATAAAATTTCCCAACTGTGCCTGATTTTACAAAAGCAACATGCTTCCATGCATTATCATCTAAAACAGCATTGGATTGACTAGTTGAGTTGTCTCTAAAGCCAAGGCCATTGTGGTAATCCCAAAATCCAGCTTTTCCATTTGTTCTTTGATAAAATATGAACTCACTATTAAAAAAAGAAGATGATCTTCCCATGGTCATAATATAGCTTGCAGAATTATTTGAAGGAATTTTTAGTTTTGTAATTACTGTGTAGTTGGATGACCCGTTTGGACTGTTAGCAAAAGGAGCGCTATTTATTTTTAAGTAGTCACCATTTCCATCAAAATTAAAATGAGGTATATCGTTTGCAGAATTAACAAAACTAACTCCGCCCATCATTTTAAGATCGTTATCACTTGAGCTTAGATCGTTTATAATGTTGCCAGAACCATTATAACTTAGGGAGTTATTTGCGTCAAAATGTAAAACAAGATTATTGGAATTCTGCCCACCCCTTAGAGGAATAGACAATAAAATGACCAAAAGAAGTAATAGTTTTCTCAAATCCTTGTACATTTATGATTCAACATCACAAATAATGCCATACTTAACAAAGTGTTAAAATTACAAAAAATAAGCCACATGAAACAATTTAAAAAGCTATCTATCGTTGCCCTAATTTTTATCTTTTCAAATATGAATGCACAACTCTCAGAAGGGCCTTTCGAGCAGCTTATAATTAGAGGTGCAACGCTTATTAATGGAAATGGAGCACCTCCAATTGGTCCTGTTGATGTAGTTGTGGAAAAAAATACAATTAAAGAGGTATCTGTTGTAGGCTACCCAGGGGTTGAAATAGATCCTAAAAAGCGACCACCACTTAGAGACGGAGGAAAAGAAATTGATGCGCATGGGATGTTTTTATTACCTGGTTTTATTGATATGCATGGACATATTGGTGGTGTGGCTCAGGGAACAGATTGGGATTATGTATTTAATCTTTGGCTTGCTCATGGAATCACAACTGCAAGAGAGCCAAGTGGGAGAGGTAGAGATTGGGCATTAGATCTTAAAAAAAGAAGTGAAAAAAATGAGATTATAGCTCCTAGAATAATACAATATACTGGATTTGGACAAGGATCAAAATATGAGATCTCTACTCCTGAACAAGCTAGGCAGTGGGTTAGAGAAAATGCAAAAGCAGGATCGGATGGAATAAAGTTTTTTGGAGCAGCACCTGAGATAATGGAGGCTGCCCTTGATGAAAACAATAAACTTGGACTCGGTTCCGCTTGCCATCACGCTCAAATGAGCGTTGCAAGGTGGAATGTATTGCACTCAGCTAGAGCTGGGCTCACCACAATGGAGCATTGGTATGGTCTTCCCGAGGCTCTTTTTGATGATAGAACTGTTCAAGACTATCCAGCAGACTTTAATTACCAAAACGAGCAACATAGATTTGGAGAAGCTGGTAAGCTTTGGGCTCAAGCAGCAAAGCCCTATTCAGATCATTGGAATAGAGTTATGGAAGAACTGTTGGCGCTTAATTTTACACTTGTTCCTACATTTAATATTTATGAGGCTAGTCGTGATCTTCATAGGGCTAGAAGAGCAGAATGGCATGAAGATTACACACTTCCTAGTTTATGGAGGTTTTATCAACCAAGTAAAATTTCTCACGGATCTTATTGGCATTACTGGGGAACCGAACAAGAGGTTGCGTGGAGAGAAAACTATAAACTTTGGATGACATTTGTAAATGAATATAAAAATAGAGGAGGGAATGTGAATACAGGTTCAGATTCAGGCTTTATATTCCAATTATATGGTTTTGCATACATTAGGGAGATGGAGCTTTTGCGTGAAGCGGGTTTCCATCCCTTAGAAGTAATAAGGGCTGCTACTTTAAGTGGTGCGGAAACACTTAAAATGGATGATAAAATTGGAACCGTAGAGGTTGGAAAACTTGCTGATATGGTCCTTGTAGATTCCAATCCTTTGGAAAATTTAAAAGTTTTATACGGGACAGGAGCTATAAAATTAAATGAAAATAACGAAGTTGAAAGAGTAGGAGGGGTAAAATATACAATTAGTAATGGTGTAATTTATGATTCCAAGGGATTGCTTAACCAGGTTAAGATGATGGTGGATAAGGCAAAAAAAGAAGAAGGTTTTGAAATAAAACAACCTGGGATTAACTAAAGCCTATATTTTTTTAAAATAAGATTCACTTGAGCCTCTGGGTTATAATTATTCATTGTAAGCATTTTAATCATTAGACCATCTAAACTATTTAGAAGCAATTCAGCTTCAAGTTCAAGTTTGACATATCCTAACTTTTTAAAAGCTTCCATAACTGTTTTTTTAAGTATTGGATCCAAACCAATAGTTTGACTATTTTCTTCAAACCCATTAGCATAGTAGAGTCTCCAATATGGGTAGTCTTCTTTTTTGATATTTAAAAAAAGCCTAATGCAGGAGGAAATCACAAGCTTTGGGTCCTCAGAATTTTTAATTTTTTGTATTTCTGGGGTCGATTTAGATGCTCCGATTTTTAAAAGTTCGGAAAGCAACCCATTTTTACTTTTAAAATGTTTGAAAATTAAACCTTCAGATACTTTTGCTAAGTCTGCAATTGACCTAGTAGAGGTCGCTTTGAAGCCTTTAGAAGAGAAAAGCTCTAGTGATTTTTTTAAAATTAACTCTTTTTTTGTCATTTAGTGAGTAATCACTTACTAAATTAATTATTTATATCTAATTGTAAAAACTATTTGGTATTTTATTTTGTATAGGCTAGAGCTAAAAATTCAGCAACACATGCGGGTTTATCTTCTCCTTTTATTTCAATCTCAATCTTTAATTTGTATTTAGCACCACCAGGAATTTCTGTAAATTCCATAAGTGACACTCTTCCTCTGTAGGTAGAGTCGGATTTTGTTGCGTTGGGAAACCTAACTCTATCTAGACCATAATTAATTCCAGCTACAACATTCTGAATTGTGAAAGCATTAAATGAAATCCTTGAGACCATAGATAAAACTAAAAATCCGTGAGCAACGGTTTTTTTATAAGGAGAATATAGAGCGCTTTTTTCAGGATCGGTGTGAATCCACTGTGTGTCATCTGTGATTTTTGCAAAAGCGTCAATTTTTTTCTGACTCATTTGCATCCAATTAGTAAGACCTAACTCTTTACCAACATAACTTTTAAGCTCAGTGAGTTTTTCAAATTTACTAGAATATGCTTTCTCTTCGGATTTCTTCATTTCTTAAATTAAAAAAACAATAATGAAATTAATAAAGGATTTGTAAACTAAATGAAAAATCTATCTTACTAAAGTTTTTACTTTTTTCAGTTTATTTTTTGGTTTAACTGATTCACTATCAATAATAGAATTTGAAATTATGTCAAGAAGTGCGTTTGATGCATTTTCTGATAAATTATTTCCTTTAGAATTAATAAATTCTGCTGTCGAATATTTTTCTGAGAAGCCAAACTCACAAAATATTTTTAAGCAATTTGACTTTACTTTGTCTTCTAATTTAGTCGATATATATTTTAACATCATTATCTCTTTGTAGAGGTCATCTTCTGTTAGAAACCTCGAATATAATGTGTATAAAAATTGTTTCGAACATTCAAATTCTGTTAACATTTGCGCAATGGTATGCCTTACCGCCTGGATTTGAGCAACCTTTTCACCTTTATGTTCTTGAGTATTAACGTATTCAACTATCGTTTTTAAATTTAATTCTGATATAGACACAGAGCTTGATGACTCAGATAAAGAACCAATTAAATTTTGACAAAAGATATAATCTAATGATTGGTTTTCCTCTCCTAATAAATTTTCAACAGGTACTTCTAGATTTTCAAAACGGATTGTTTTGAAATCTTCATTAAAATCTTCAATAATTAATTTTTTTATTATATCAACCCCGTTTAGAAATCTAGGAATAATAATGAGAGACAAACCATCGGTTTGTTTTCCGTTGGAAATTTTACACGATATTATGAAATAATCACTCATTATTCCGCTTGCCACTATTTTTTTTGATCCATTTATTAAATAGTAACCACCTTCACGTTTCGCAATTGTATCTATGGTAGATAAATTTGTGTAGTCAAAGTTTTCATAAGTAGCGTTACAACCAATTAACACTTTCCCTTTGTCTTTTAAAAGATAGGTGTCCCTCTGTTTTTGATTACCTAATCTATTAATATAATCTTGTGTCATCTGAAAATTATAATTAATAGCTGTGAATGTTTTTGATTTTACTCTGGCTATTTCCTCGTTTAGAATCAAACCTTGTAGGGAATCAAAATTAAATCTATCGTTTTTGCCTCTTCCTTCGTATCCGAAATAGCCCAATTCAAATAAATTTTTAAAAAACTTTCTTTGAGAGTCTTTATTTTCTAGAAAAGAATCAATTTTTTCTTTTGAAAAGCTTTGAATAAAATTTCTTAGAGATTGTCTGAAGAGTTCGTGGTCCTCGCTATAATAGAAGTTTAATTTCTTAATTTGATTATTTTGAGAATTTAAATCTGCTTTTTCATATTGAATTTTATCAATATTTATTTTTGCGATTATTTCGCGCATAACCTCTGATGTCCCAGCACCAATGGTGCCGATTCTTACATCTCTGTACATCCTAGCCATGGGATATTCCTCCATATAACCGTACCCACCGAAAACCTGAAGGCATTCGGTTGCGACCTTTTCATGTAATTCAGTAGAAATAAGCTTTGCCATCGAGCACAAACCAACTTCATAAACTTTATCATCGTATAATTTTGAACAATAATATCCAAAAGCTTTTAGGCATTGAACTTTTGATGAAAGTTTTGCTATTCGGTGTCTTAAAACTTGAAACTTATCAATTGTTTTGCCGAAAGCCCTTCTCTTTGACATATAATCTAGGGATACTTTAATGGCGTATTCCATCGAAGCTACACTATACGGAATAAAAATTAGTCTTTCTAGTTGAAGACCATTCATTAAGTATTTGAAACCTTTTCCTTCCTCTCCAATTAAATTTTCTGCTGGTACTTTTACATTGTCAAAACTAAGTTCTGCAGTGTCTGACGCATGCCATCCGAGTTTTTCTAGCTTATTTTTACTAATCCCTTTACTATTTAAATCGATAACGAGAAGACTAACACCTGCTGATTTTTTCTCAGGATCTGTTTTGACAACGGTAACTACATAGTCACCATAGAATGCATTGGTTATAAAAGTTTTTGAGCCATTGACAATATAATAATCACCACTTTTAATTGCCTTGGTTTTAATATTTTGAACATCGGACCCTGCATCAGGTTCTGTAATACCAATACAACCAATAAGCTTTCCATTTATGGTACCAGGTAAATACTTTGCTTTTAAAATACTACTACCATATTTAAAAATATACGGACTTGCCATATACTGAACGGATTGTTGGGTAACTGCAAAGCCACCAGAATTCATTCTTCCAATTTCTTCATTGAAAATAACTTCATAGAAAAAGTCAAGATTTGCCCCACCATATTCCTCTGGATAGGAGAGTCCAAGAAAACCCATTTCACCCATTTTTTCCCATATATATCTAGGAATTTTTTTCTCTTTTTCCCACGTATTTAAATTAGGTTTAACCTCCCTTTCAAGGAAGTTCCTTAGGCTAGATCTAAAAAGTTCGTGCTCTTCAGTAAGATATCTCATTATTTTTATTAGATTTTAATCCTTAGAAACATTAATTTACAAATAGGTTGATAAAAATAAAGTCTTAGTTAATCTTAAACAACAAATTATACAAAAAACCTTAGGTATTTAAATAAAAAACTAATTAGCTGATATTTTTTTGTTATATACGCATAAGATTATCATAAAAAAAGAAAGAGCAACTAAAAGTCGCTCTTTCCGTAATCAGAGTTTTACCAGTAATAAAAATTATTTTAAATGACTTAAACTATAGATCTATTCTAGCTGTCATTAAAACTCTTCTACCTATTACAGGCATGTTAACAAAGGATCGGTAAGGTGTATTTAATAGATTTGTTGCTGACAATTGTAAAGTGAAATTGTCGAATCTATTACCTATTGAAAAATCTACAAGATTTTTAACTGGAACCCATCCCGTGTAGACCCCTTCAAACCCATAAATTTTATCATCATGCTGATAAGCTATATTAGTAAAAAGACCTGTATTTCCTGAATACGTAATACCTGCTCTAGCTCTGAATTTAGGGGCTTGTAATTCACTTCTAAACTCCAACCCGTCGTCATTACTTTCACCAGGTATCCAAGAAGTTTGACTGAGCCAAGATGCATTTGCGTACATGGTTAAATTATCTGTAGCGAAGTACTCTAAGTTTACATCAGTTCCAAAGTGAGATCTTGTAGCATCATTTCTTCTATAACCTGCTGCAGCGTGTATAATTCCGTCGTTAGGAGAGGTAACACTCTCGTTTACACCAAATACGGGGTATAAAGCTGAAGCATTATCATCAAATGTAGTTCCTGCAGCAGTAAATCCGGCAGCAACCGTAGCAACTGTCTGTGATAAAACTGCAGGTTGGGTTGCAGCAACGGCTCCAGCAAAAGCTGGGTTTGTAGCCAAAGCTGTTCCAACAGCTACAATGTCTGTGGGATTAATACCAAATGCCGGTGCTACACTTCCAATGGTCAAAGCTTGAATAGCTGCTTGACCTTGAGCGTTTGTTGAGAAAAATGTAGTTAATTGAGAAGCAGCAGCAGCAGTAAGATCTGTTGCAGGGTCAGCACCCAATAATGCATATGTAGGGGATATTGATTGATAATTTGTAAATCCGGTTCTAGAATAAGTATAAAAATCTACAGCAACCGAAAGCTTATCTCCCCATAAACCTTTATATCCTACTTCCAAGGATCTCGCATATCCTATATCAGCACTACTAGCTCCAGCCTGGGTTTGGTCCCACGGAGTTAAATTAGTTCCTCCTGATAACAGTTCACCAAGGGAATTGGCTAAGTTGTAAGGATATAAGGAACCAGTTGCTCCTCCACCAAATGTAGGGTCAAATACAGATGTGAAAAAAGTAGTTAGCGGGGCCTGTAAAACAGCGCCACTCGCGGTACCTGCAAGTTGAGCAAAAATTCCAGCTTGTGTCAATGCGCCTAGGCTAGTCCCAACAGGAACTCCTGGAGGCAATAAACTAGGTGGCGCGGGAAAACCCCATACTGCTGCAAGTGGCAGTCCAGTCGTTGTACTTGGAAGTTCTCCAAGTGCTGTCATTATATTTGGATTAACAGGTCTGTCTTCAGTTTGTCCCTGCAACCAAATGTCCATTCCTCCAAACAATCCAGGAATAGGAGCTGCAACATTTACAAGTGGGAAGTCGATATACATCTGGAGTGCCGATGGAGTAAAACTACCTACATTGTAAGAGGCTCTAAATGTGTGCCTTGGATTTGGTGTCCAAACTAAAGCTGCTCTAGGTGAAAATCCGCTGGCATCCATATAATTAAAAGTATCGTATCTACCGGCAACAGTCATTTTTAAATTATCTGTTAAATCTGTGTTAGCGGTAACATACGCTCCAAATATTTGATATTTACCATCATCGTATCTTCCATAAAGCGTATTTTGAGAATCAGATTTAGTATCTCTATAATCTGCTCCAACTACAAATTCAGTATTTAATAAAGATGGAGCTTCCCATGCATACTGAATTTGAGCTTCTACACTACTTCTATCGGCAACCTGTCTAAGTCCTGTTCCATAAAGGAAGGTAGGATCGTTACTGTCTCCACCATCAGCATAATTATAATAGGCTTGAGCAAAAAGTCCGCCCTTTTGCATTCTAAATTGAGTCCAATAGTCGTTTCCAGCAGTATATCCTGGGCCTAATGCGTTAAAAAACATTCCTCCAAAGTTTGACCATCCGTTAGAAAATACCATTTCCGTATCATCATTTGGTCTGTATTCAAAATGAAGATTTGCAGATACATTTTTAAACTCCTGAGCCATTGGGTTGTTATCTCCGTCTGGATCTAGACTTCCCTGATTTCTTAAAATTCTTTGAGACTGAAAATTTGCAACTTGGCCGTTAACAATTACAGGTTGACTCACAGTTTTAGAGTAGCCAGCTATTCTTCCGGCATCTTCTTCTGGGTCTAAACTAAAATCTTGTCCGGACTGGTAGTTTAAATTAAACTTATAGCCAAATGTTTTACTTTTGTTTGATCTAGCGTGTCTAAAATTTATTCCTCGTGTATCCATTGATCCTCCAGTTAGCTCAAGAGTTGATCCAGGAGAATCAATAGCACTTTTAGTTAGAAAATGAACTACACCAGAGGTAACACTTGGACCGTACATCGCTGAATTAGCTCCTCTAACAACTTCTATCTTCGCGATATCAATATTTGAAATACCTGTGCTATACGAGAAAAATGAATCTGCAGCTGGCGTAGCTAAGTATCTGTAATCTAAAATTGGGAATGTAGATGTTCCAAATAATCCACTTCCCGCTCTCATTTCTACATTGATTGAATTCAGTGAATGCTGTTGAATTTGCACACCAGGAGTATTTACAAGTAAACGAACTGGATTTAACTCCTGAGCATTATTTTCAATGTCTTTTGAAGAAATCAAACTCACTGACGCAGGTACCTCTTGAAGTTTTTGAGGCCTTCTAGACGCTGATACTATAATTTCATCTAAACTCTCTCCAGGATTCATTGAAACTGTAATTGATTGGTCTGCAGAAGTTACTTCTATTGACTGTGATGAAAATCCAATGCTTGTAATTTCGATTTTAAATGGCAAATCTTGATTAGTTGTAAGAGTAAAATTACCATCAAAATCAGCAGTTGTACCTTCGTTAGTTCCAATGATTACAACATTAGCACCTGGAATAGCATCACCTGTCTCTGAATCTGTAACAGTTCCACGAATTGAAGACTGTGCCATCATCAGGTTGACACAAAACAGCAAAATAGCTGAAAGTGTAAAAGATAATTTATTGTATTTCATAATTGTTTTTTTTTGTTATTACTGGTTACCATGACAAATTTGGTATCCATTCATGTTTTGAAATTTGGTTAAAATCATACATTATATATGTAATCTTGATGTCAAAAATAATAAGAATTTACTTTATTTGGATGTTTTAGACTTTTTAAATTACCTGTTTTTAATCTTAAATCCTGTAAACCCTTGTGAATTTTAAAAAAAACAGAATCAAAAATTATTAAATTTTTAAAAAAAGGCATATAAGTTTATAACTCCAATAAACTATAGAAATATGGTTTTTTACAATATTATTATTCAAAGATTACCTTTTCCTGATCTTTGTGCCAGTTAGAAAAACTTGAATCATAGACTTTGTCAATTTGATTCCGCTTAATTTTCATTGTTGGGGTTGTTAATCCATTTTCTACTGTCCACGGATTTTTTACAACTACAAATGTTGATATTTTCTGATATCCAAGAAGTTTAGAGTTTATTTTATCAAGATGCGTAGTCATTAAACTTTTAATTTCTTCTCTAGTTTTTTCTTTCCCTATTTCTGATAAAACACCTAGACATATTGGTTGGTCTAGCCCGAGTCCAACAATACATATTTGCTCAAACTCACTGATATCCGTAAAATGAGATTCCAATACCAAAGGTTCAATATATTTTCCTTTTGTCGTTTTAAATAAGTCTTTTACCCTTCCTGTAACAAATAAAAAACCATCCTTGTCAATTACCCCTTGATCACCCGTATGCAACCATCCATCTTTGATTGTCTCTTTGGTCAGCTCTGGAAGTTTATAATAACCTTTCATTAGAAAAGGCCCTTTCATCAAGATCTCTGAATTATTTGGGTCGATCTTTATTTCAACCTCAGCAGCTGCTTTTCCAACAGAACCTGGCTTATTAAATACGAATAACTGAGACGTAATTGCACAATTTTCTGTCATTCCGTAACCATTTATTATATCAATATCGATTTTTCTAAACCATGTTCTTAGAGTTTCTGGCAGCGGTGCAGCACCAGAAGCAATTGCCTTTGCTTTACTGAGACCTAATGCCTTTTTGAACTTATTTTTCAATATTGATGATAAAATTGGAATTTTTAAAAGAATATTAAGTTTATTTTGAGAAACCTTTTCTAAAATTCCCAGCTGAAACTTTGTCCAAACTCTTGGAACCCCAAAAAATATTGTAGGTTGTACTTGCTGTAAGTTTTTTGCAAATGATTCTAAATTCTCAACAAAAGAAATTTGTCCACCATACCGTAGTGCAGTATGCTCAACAACTATTCTTTCAGCAATGTGATTTAAAGGAAGATAGGAGATGAATTCATTGTTCCCGCTAAAATCAACTTTTAAAGGGTTGCTTTGTGAATGAATTACTTTTGTCTTATCAAGAGCCAAGTAGGTAAGTACTACACCTTTTGGATCTCCTGTTGTACCCGAAGTAAATATAATAGTCCAAGTATCATCCAAATCTGGCTGGTGAGGTTCTTTTAATGGCTCATGCTTGTTTATAAAATCATACCACTGATATCCATCTTCCACGCTTGAAAAACCTTCATAATTTGGGAATGAAATTATTGGCATTTCATCTGGAACTCCTTTTTTTTGGTTTTCCCAATCCTCAACCTTTCCAACAATAAGCAAATCAACATCTCCAAAATCAAGTAGATTTTTTATTTCATCAGAGGTTAAATTTGAAAAAAAAGGGACACTAACATAGCCCGCCATCATTATTGCTAAGTCTGAAATAATCCATTCCCTACAATTTTTTGAAATTAAGCCTATATGTGCGTCTTTTCTAAGCCCAAGCGATTTTAGACCTGTAGCGAGTTTTCTAGCATAGTCTCCAACTTCTCCGTAGGAAAACTCTTCCCAGGAATCTCCAAAAGGTTGTTTTAAAAAAGGTTTATCTCTATGACTATTTTCTAATTCGTAAAATTTGAAGTCAAATAGAGTGTTTGAATTATCACGACTCATAACTAGTTGTTTGGTTTATAAATAATGATTTTGTTGAGTAAAATAGTACTTGAGACTAAAACCCATATAATCAATATTTTATAAATATAATAATCTATACTTTCTTTTTTAACTAAAAAACATAAACAAATTAGATGATTATACTTTTAAAAACATTTCTAACAAGACTTTGTAGTTGCATTTTATTCAATCATAACTAATCTTTTTGTTAATTTTGCAATGAATTTAAAAATGGCGATACTAAAATCTAAGATAAAAACAGACTCCTCTCGTTTCAAAACTAACAGTGTTGAAATGGAGAAGAAAGTAATTATTCTTAAAGAATTACTCAAAAAAAGTAGAATTGAAGGTACAGAAGCTTCAATTAAAAAGGCAAGAGAGAGAAAAAAACTTCTTGCTCGGGAGAGAATTGAATTTTTAATTGACAGAGATAGCCCTTTTCTGGAATTATCTCCACTAGCTGGTTTAAATAACAAATCGGGATTTGGTGTTGGAGGTACCAACGTGTGTGGAATTGGTTTTATTGAAGAAAAACTATGTTTCATACAATCAAATATAGGAACACGTAAAGGAGGTTCAATTGATTATGCAACAAGTCTAAAGGGTCTTAGAGCGGCAGAAATTGCAAAAGAAAACAAATTACCAACAATTAACCTGGTTGAAAGTGGGGGAGTGAATTTAAATGATCAGGATAAAATTTTTAATAATGCAGGTGCTACATTCAAAGAAATTACAAATAGGTCAAAATTAGGACTTGCAACGATTTCACTTGTTTTTGGTAACGCTACAGCTGGAGGAGCTTATGTTCCAGGGATGTCGGATTATACAGTTTTTCAAAAAAAGAAAGCAAAAGTCTTTCTTGCTGGGCCACCGCTGGTAAAAATGGCAACTACCGAGGTGTCTACTGAAGAAGAATTAGGAGGAGCTGAAATGCATAGCAATACATCAGGTGTTTCGGATTATTTAGCAGAAGACGAGTTTGATGCATTTAGAATAGCTAGAGAAATAATTAAGTATTTACCGGATCAAAAACCTTCACTAATACCTAAAAAGGTTCTCCGTCCAAGATACAACACCAACGAAATTAATGGCATAATTCCTGCTAATCCAAAAATATCCTTTGATATAAGAGAGTTAATTACAAGAATTATTGATGACTCTGATTTTGCAGAATTTAAAAAAGAATACGGAAAAACCATGGTTACAGGGTGGTGCAAAATTCACGGATACCCCGTTGGAATAGTTGCAAATAACGGTGTTATTTTTTCTGAGGCTGCAAATAAAGCCTGCCAATTTATACAGCTTGCAAATCGGAATAATACTCCAATACTTTTTGTCCATAATACAACCGGATTTATTGTAGGAAAAAAATATGAAGAAGGAGGAATAATTAAAAATGGAGCAAAATTAATTAACGTAGTCTCAAATAGTGAAGTTCCACACTTAAGTTTAATGGTTGGTTCATCTTTTGGAGCAGGAAATTATGCTATGAATGGTAGATCTTACAATCCTAGATTTTTATTTAGTTACCCAAATTCTAAACTTGGTGTAATGGGAAGTGAGCAACTGGCTGGAGTAATGGATATTATTAAAACTAACGCAGCCAAGAAAAAAGGTATCAAGCTTGATAAAATAAAAATGGAAAAAGATAGAAAAGCACTTATTGAAATTATGAGTCAAAAACAAACTGCTTGGCACTCATCTTCTGAAATGTGGGACGATGGTGTAATAGAGCCGGTAGAAACAAGAAACTATTTAGGATTTTGTTTGGCTATTCTATATAATCAAAAGATTAAAGGAACGAGCTCTTTTGGGGTTTTTAGAATGTAGGTGATGGCAAAATTAATTAAAACATTGTTGGTCGCTAATAGAGGCGAAATTGCTAGAAGGATTTTTAAAACCTGTAAAAAAGAGGGTATTAAAACTATTGCTGTATATAGTTTTGTAGATACCAACTCTAATTATGTAGAAGAAGCGGATATCTCTGTTTTGCTAGAGGGAGAAAACCCTGTTCAATCTCATATGGATTCTTCTCAAATTATAAAAATTGCTAAAAGATTTGATGCCGATGCTATTCATCCTGGTTATGGGTTTTTATCTGAAAATGCCTCTTTTGCTAAAAAATGCAATGATGAAAATATTTTATTTATTGGACCAGACCCTGACTCAATTGAGCTTATGGGAGATAAGGACAAAGCTAGACTTTTAGTAAAAGAGCTAGGGATTCCTTTACTACCAGGTTATGAGAATTCTAAAGAAAAAGAGACAAAACTACTTAGCAAGGCAAAGAAAATAGGATTTCCTATTCTCTTAAAAGCGTCAGCTGGAGGAGGAGGCAAAGGAATGCGTACAGTTTTTAATGAAACTGAGTTTATAAATTCTTTAAATGAGGTTAGAAGGGAAGCTAAAAATGTATTTGGAGACGACCGTATAATTATTGAAAAGTATATTGAATCAGGGAGACACATTGAAGTTCAAATTTTAGGAGATAATACTGGTAATATATTTCATTTGTTTGAGCGTGAGTGTACAATTCAGAGACGCTACCAAAAAATTATCGAAGAAACTCCTTCTAAAGTTTTGGATAAAAACTTAAGAAAAGATATGCTTGAATGTGCCATGCAAATTGGTAAGAAACTACGATATAAAAGTCTAGGCACAGTTGAATTTATTTATGATAATAAAACAAAAAAATTCTTCTTTTTAGAGGTAAACACTAGAATTCAAGTCGAGCATCCTGTCACTGAAGAGATTACGGGTGTCGATTTAGTGGGTCTTCAACTAAAAATTGCTCAAGGAGAAAAAATTAGCTTTAATCAGCAAGACATCATATCTGAAGGGTATGCCATTGAAGCAAGGTTGTATGCTGAAAATCCAGTATCCAACTTTTTACCAACATCGGGGAAGATCCAAAAACTTAAATTTCCAAAAATCAATGGCTTAAGAATAGATAGTGATTTGAAAAATGGAGACTTGGTAAATATTTATTTTGACCCTATGCTTGCCAAAATTATTGCTCACGACAGTAGTAGAGAAAAGGCAATAAATAAATTAAAATATGCACTTTCCAATATAGTTTTTCTTGGCCCTACTACAAACATTGAGCTTTTGAAAAATATTCTATCATCCAAATCATTTGTAAAGGGAGAATACAATACAAATTTCATTTTTGAGAATCATAAGATTATCCAAACCGATAGAGATCAATCAACAATTGAAAAAATGGCTATTGTGGCGACTCTCTTCAGATGGTCAAAAAGAAATATAAAAAAGAGAATATTGAAATATCTACCATCGGGATGGAGAAATAATTTTTACAGTCTTCAAAAAGAAAAATTTTATTTTAATGGTAACTATATTGAATGTGAATATAAAATAGTAAATGGAACTTTTCTCTTTTCATTTAATAAATCAAACCATAATGTTTCAATTATTAAAGCAAAAGGTAATATGCTACATGCAGAAATAAATGGAGTTTTCAAAAAATACCATATTAAAGAAATTGATAAATCAATCTATGTACATTCTTTCGATTTTGGTAATGTCTGTTTACAAGTTGCGGATAGATATCCTATTAAAGAAAAAGAAAAAGCAGAAAGAGGATACATTTCTCCAATGCCTTCTTTAGTTGTTGACGTTTTTGTAAAAAAGGGTGATAAAATAAAAAGAAATCAACCTCTTATTGTACTTAGCTCTATGAAAATGGAAAATACATTATACTCTAATGAAGAAGGAGAAATAAATCTTGTAAATGTTGTTAAGGGAGAAAACATTCAAGCTGGACATGTATTATTAAAAATCAAGTAATGAATTATTATAAAGAAGATCAGCTTGCTAAATTCCGTAAGGAAAAATTTTGTTTTATAGCGATAGATGAAACAAATGAAGTTTTTGAGATAACACTTGATAGAACTGCAAAAAAAAATGCCATCCATCCTCAAATGTTAAATGAATTAGCATTTGCTCTTCAATATGCTCAAAACAATAAAAGTATTAGGGTTTTGGTTTTAAGAGCTAAAGGTGATGTTTTTTGTTCGGGATCAGATTTATCTGCAATGCAAGGAAAGTTAGATCAACATGACTCGTCCATTGGGAGACCCTTGAAAGAAGTATTACTTGTAAATTTATGGACTGCATTTAATAAACCATCACTCGCGGTTGTTGAAGGTAATGTATATGCTGGAGGGTATTTATTTTTAGCATGCTGCACTTTTGTTATTGCGGATAAGTCCTTGAAATTCTCTTTACCTGAAACAAGAAGAGGTATTTTTCCTATGCAGGTAATGGGAGTACTAATGCGAGTTATAACACCTAGACTTTTACTTGACTGGTGTATTAGAGGATACGAAATAGATGCTCAAAAAGCGGAAGACTGGGGATTGATTTCGAAGGCTGTAAATAAATATGAAATAAAATCTGCAACTAAAGAATGGTTAAAGGAGGTAATAGCTAATTCTCCAAGTGCTATTTCGCTTGGTATGGAGGCCTACAGAAATATTATTGACGATGAAAAAAATCAAAAATATTTAAAGTCTATGTTGGATAGGGTTATAAATACGACCGATGCTCAAGAGGGTCTAAAAGCCTTTAAGGAAAAAAGGACTCCAAAATGGAAATAGTAAACTTAAATTTCCTCTTCCTTTAATTTAAACTCTCTAAGTTTTACATCATCAAAGCCTTTCTGGTCAAATGGGTTTTCTATATAATTTTGAATATTGTACAAGGCAATAAGAGTAAAACTAATTAGAATTGTAAATCCAAGGGATATTATGTTTTGATATTCAGAAATACTGGATTTAATTCCATCAATAAGTGAAGGTGTATATATTAAAGGGAAAAGGTAAATAAAGACTAGGCAATAGCTTCTTAAACTAACTGGGGTTCCGTGAGATTGAAGTGCATGTAAATTTTCAATATTTTGAAAAACTTCGTTTTTTACTCTTATCATACTATCTTTCTCTCTATCATTAAACTTTGATATATTATCTAATGTTAATTGATAAATTTCTTTGCTAAATTTTCTCACTCCCACTATAGAGTACCTCCTACTTCCTTTAAGCAAGCTAAAGGAGTATTTTTCTAAATCGATTAAAATTATAGATAATCTTTGTTTGTCTTTTTTTGTAACTCCATCAACTGCTCCAAATATATTTTGGAGAGTAATTATTTTGGTTCTAAATATTGAAAGGTAGTTTAGTGATTCTTGTCTTTTGTTAAATGCACCTGTGATGGTAAAAACCAATGGAAAAATTATTGCAATACTGATAATATCAAAATTAACTGACATGGTAAGGTCGATATGTTTAAATAAATAGTATACCCCTACGGCTTCTGCAATAATTATAACGGTGTGAAAGTTAAAAATCGAAAAAATTTTTCTTATCATATTAATTAATTTTGCGTGTAAAATTATACTTTTTTTAATAATTGTTATTTTCTACTGAAGGATTGTGAATTATTAACTTATAATTTTATGAATTATTTACATAAAACTAACCTTTAAAATGTTGTTTAAATTGATAATTAAAATCTAAACTTAAAAATACTTTGAATTTAAAACATTGTAAAGCAGATGTTTAGCAAAATATTTTGGTTAATTAAAAAGTTAATAACCTAGAATCAGTGGTACGATTTTTGCCTCTTAGCAGTTGTAATTTTATATAACCCGTTATAGTTGATTTTGAGGAAACTTTACTTAGCGCTTTTTGCCTTATTTCTGTTTGGCATATTTTCAACTCGAGGACAGAGTACTATTCTTGAGGTTACCACTTACTCTGATATCGTGACCGATTCCGACAACACTGTTAATGCCACAGATGTTGTTGTGTTTACTATCAAAGCGAAAAATATAAGTAATCTTACTTTATCAAGTTTAACTATCTCACATACACTTACAGGAATAAATGGATCAACCTTATCTATTAACACTTCTCCAACCTTTTTCTCAAATTCAAGTGGTTCTTCAGCTGGCACTTTGGCGGCTGGTGAGACAGGAACCTATGTTGCCACTTATACTTTTAATGGAGCTGGTGTCTCAGCTGGTGGGGTTAGCTTAACAGTCACGGGAACGGCAAGTACACCAGGTAATTCAAATAATGTCATTGACCCATCCGATGATGGAGATGACTCAGATGGTAATACAGCTAATGATCCAACTCAAGTTATTGCTGGTGGGACGGTAACTGCACTTGAAGGAACTAAAGTTGAAAACTATATTGATACCGATGGAAATGGAACAATCGGTCTTGGAGATCAACTTGAGTATATCATTACAGTTTATAATAAAGGAGAGGAACAATTAGATGCTGTCACCCTGTTTGATGTATTAAAAGATCAAAATAATAATGTTTTAGCCCTTATTGCACCTTTTACTCCTCCAGGTCCGATTTTTGTTTCTTCTGATCAGAACTCCTCAAACGGGAATTTGCTTGTTGGTGAAACTGTAACATATAAGGCAGTTTATGTAGTTCAGCAGGGTGCAGTTGATAGTGGAGGTTTAAATAACTGCTTAGATGTCCAGGCCGACGGTGTAAATACGAATCGTAGGGCAACAGACAGAGCTGATGATGGAATTGACAACGATGGGAATTTAGTTGATGATTGTACCGAATCTACAATTACAACAACAGCAACACTTGAGGTAACAAAAACCGCTACGGTACAGGACGTAAATGGAAATAGTCAAAATGATCCAGGGGATATCATTAATTATAATATAAGGGTAGAAAATAAAGGAAATGTTACCTTAAGTGGTCTGGTTTTATCTGAAAACTTTGATGATGGAAATGGAGCAACCGTTCAATTAAATCATAACCCTTTGTTTCAGTCATCTTCACTCGGTTCCTCTGCTGGAACACTCAAAGTTGCTGAGGTAGCAATTTATACAGCCTCATATACCATAACTGCACCTGTCGCAAACACAGGAAGTGTTTCTAATTCACTTACTGCTACTGCTAATTCACCTGGGAATAATGGTGATGTTGTTGATGTAAGTGATGACGGAATAGACAACGATGGTAATACAGAAAACGATTCCACTACGACCTCTCTCACTCTTGATAAAAGGATTGAAGCAACAAAAACATTTAAAGTAGCAGATAATGGTGATGGAGAAAACGGAGAAGGGGATGTGGTGACTTTTACTATAAGGGTTCAAAATACAGGTCAGATTGCACTCTCCGGTATTACCCTCGTTGATCTTCTTACCGATTGTACAGGAACTTTAACTCTTACTATGGCAAGTGGACCAACTTGGAATTCAAATAGTGCAGGGTCTGCACAGGGGAGTTTAAATCCCGGTGAGGTAGGAACTTATACTGCAACCTATACCGTTGGCAATGCTGAGATTGGGTCTGGGTGTATTTTAAATACGGTGAGTGTCACGGCGAGTAGTCCTGGAAACTCAGGTGACGTAAAGGATGTGAGTGATGATGGGAATGATGCAGATGGAAATTTAGTAGACGATGAGACTCGAATTGATTTTACTGTTGATCCAGCGGTTGAAGTAGTAAAAACAGGGGTGCTTGTTGATAACGGGAATAATTTGCCAGGAGTTGGGGACACAGCCGTTTTTACAATTGTAGTTACAAATAAAGGAAACACAGCACTAACCTCTATAACACTTACAGAGAATTTTCAAAGGGGAAACGGAACTTCTATTTCACTAGATGCAGGTCCCACCTTTAACTCCTCAACAGGAGGATCTGCTGCTGGGTCACTTCAAACAGGTGAAAGTGCGACTTATACAGCCAGTTATACTGTTGATGCCACTGATGTATCAACAACAAAAGTTCAAAACCAGGTAACGGTATCTGCTCAAACCTTAGATGGTGGGCTGACAAGAACCGATGTAAGTGATGATGGTGACGATTTTGATGGTAATACGCAAAATGACCCTACGGAAGTCAGATTAAACTTCAACCCAATATTAGAAGCTACAAAAACCGTTTCTATGTCCTCCAATGCAAATCCTGTAATTGGAGACATTGCAGAATATACTATCACTATTGAAAACAAAGGAAACGTAGATGTTAGTAACATCAACCTAAACGACACATTTGTGGGTCTTGCTGGAGCATCTATCCAGTTAAATGGAGGTCCTACTTTTCAAAGTGCGACAGCTGGGTCTAGCTCAACTACAATCAAAAGGGATGGAATAGTTACTTACACAGCATCATTTACTGTAAACCAGGCATCAGTTGATTCAGGGGGCTTTAGAAACACAGTTGTTGTGCAGGGAAGTAATCCAGGAAGTTCTTCTGCAGATGTCACAGAAGCCAGTGACGATGGTATTGACACAGATGGAAATTTAACAAATGATCCTACCGATGTTGTTATTGGAGAAGTTCCAGAGATTGAAGTTACGAAGACTGCCACTTTTACAGATAATGATTCTAGTGGTGCTATTTCACTTGGAGATAGAATCGACTATACAATTTTAGTACAGAATTTAAGTAATGTTACATTAGATAATATTTCAGTTTCAGATGATCTTCAAGACATAAACTTAACTGTAACCAAAACTCTCGATACGGGTCCTAGTTTTATTAGTTCCAATCAAGGCTCATCTTTCGGAACTTTAAAACCAAACGAGATCGCTACTTTTCAAGGAACTTATATCATTAGACAAGTGGACGTAGATTCTGGAGGGCTTTCAAACCAGGCCTCTGTAACTGCTCAAACTCCTTCAGATGCCACAATTACAGATGCTAGTGACGATGGGAATGATTTTGATCAAAACACAGTTGACGATAGAACGGAAACCGTAATTCCAAGGATTCCGGGTATAGAGGTTACAAAAACCTCAACTATAACTGATAATAACGGAGACAACTCATATGGGGTAGGTGACACAGTAGTTTATACAATAACAGTTGCAAATACAGGAAATTTGGATTTCACATCCGTTGTTTTAGATGATGTTTTGTCAAAGAAAAATGGTGGAACACTTTCTTTAACTGTTACACCTACTTTTAAATCGTCAACTTTAGGATCTGATGCAGGTTCTTTAAAAGTTAGCGAAACAGCCACTTATGTAGCGAGCTATACTATTGCTCAAGACGCGATTGATGGAGGAGGGGTCTCCAATCAAGCCTCTGTAACAGCAGCTTCTTTAACAGCTACAGTAACGGATTTGAGTGATGATGGAATTGACAATGATGGAAATACTGTAGATGACCCTACTGAAAATATATTATTTGGAACGCTCATTTTAGAGGCTACCAAAACTGCGACTGTTACTGACGTAGACGGTGATGGAGAAGATAGTCTTGGAGATATTATAAATTATATTATTTCAGTTGAAAACAAGGGAACCGAATCACTGCAAAACTTTACAGTTACAGATACCTTTGTGGATGCTAATGGCAATACACTTACGCTAAATGCAACGCCTACATCCAGTTACCCAGATCTTCTTGCACCTGGAGGTGTAAAAACCTATGTTGCAAGTTATACCATCGCTCAAAACGCACTGGACAATGGTGGGGTTCGAAACAGCGCTCTTGTTAGAGCAAGTAATGTTGCAGGAACCCTTTATGTGGAGGATATAAGTGATGATGGTATTGATGCAGACGGAAATACGGCAACCGACACAACCGATACACTTATTACACCTAATCCGTCGCTAAATCTAACTAAAACCTATGTAAATAAAGACAACGATGCAGACGGCAAAATATCTGTTGGAGATAATATAGTCTACACATTTTCCCTTTTAAATGATGGAAATGTAACGCAAAGGTTTATTTACATTACTGACTATATAAACGATTTTAACGGTAATGTGCGTCAGTTGGATGCCTATGGCTCCCCCAATAGGCTTAACTTTATTTCCGCCTCTCAGGGATCGTCAAATGGGACACTCATTTCAGGTGAAATTGCGACCTATACCGCCACTTATACCGTTCAAAATGCAGATACTGCAAGTGGTGGTATTTCAAATACTGCTTCAGCCACGAGTTATGTTTATGTAAATGGGGATCCAGTAGTTCATGCTAGGGATCAAAGTGATGATGGAGATGACAGCGATGGCAATACAGAAAACGACCCAACACTTTCCTATCTAGGGGATTTACCTCAATTAGAGGTTACCAAAACCGCGACCTATACCGGATACGCAAATGGTGCAAACCCTGGAGATGTGGCAGTATTTACCATAACTGTTGAAAATAAATCTACCCACCCAAGGGATATTATAAAAGATCTTACTTTTTCCGATGATCTTAAAGACGCGTTTTTAAGAAATAAAACGATGACTAGTACAGTCACCTATAATTCTGCTACTGCTGGTTCTGCCAATGGAACTGTAACACTTGGAGAGACCGCTACCTACACAGCCTCTTATACCATTACTCAAAGTGATATTGATACTGGAGGGCTTAGAAACCAAATTACATTTGAGGGTAATACCGTCAGAAATCCTGTACCTGCTGAAAAAGATGTAAAAGATATTAGTGATAACGGTATTGACACGGATGGAAATATAGAGGACGATCCAACATTTTTAGTTCTAGGTACTGATTCTGACGGAGATAATATTCCAGATACGACAGATATTGATGATGACAACGATGGAATTTTAGATAGAGACGAGCAGTGTTTAACCTTTTTATTGGATGGGAATTCTTTCGAATCTTATTCAGGTTCGTTCCCACCTAACTCTCCAGCCAATAGAAATACAGCGTACCCAAACACAAATGTTGCTCCTCCTTTCACCTCCATCAACGGCGATGGAGAGGTATGGTCAAACAGCCAAGGACCGCAGGGCACCACTTTTGGTCCACATCAAGGGTTTTATTTTATTGAACTTTTAAGTAACGAAACTAGTGGTAACGATGGTTCTTACTGGGATAAAACAGCCTATGGATCCAATGCTAATTACGATAGAATACTTGTTATAGAAAATGTATATCCAAATAGATCCTATGGAGTTTCTTTCTACCACAAAGCTGGAGGACGTTTTGTAGCTACACACGCGGGTGGTGGAAATACGCTTCTTCAGATACAATCTATGCAAACCAATTACGCGATAAGCGATATTACCTCAGCCACATCTAGCTGGCAGTCGAAAACAGTCACCTTCACAACTGATGCTCAAACTACTAGAGTCGCTATTATGTTCTCTGCTTATGCCCCTGGAATCAACTCATCGATCCAACTTGATGCGATTACCATGACAGCTTCTAAGAGCTGTATTACAGATATCGATGGAGACGGTGTCCCAAATGGACTAGATTTAGATTCTGATAACGATGGGATTTATGATGTGGTTGAATCTGGAAATGAAGCTTTGGATACCAATAATGATGGAGTAATTAATGGTTTGGACACTGGCTTCGCAGATACCGATAACGATGGTGCATCTGACCAGGCTGAGTTAAATACAGCTAAGGACAGTGATTCGGATAGTATTTTAGATGCTTTTGAACTGGATTCAGATGGTGATGGATGTAACGATACCGAGGAGGCAGGATATACCGATCCAAATTCCGATGGTTTACTTGGTCCAAATCCAGTTAATCAAAATAGCAAGGGTAAAGTTACCAGTGGCTCGGATGGATATACCACTCCTCAAGATTTAAACGCCGATAATACTTTTGATTTTAGAGATGAGAATTACGATGTAGGGTGTTACAATCCATCTTTGCAGGTAGTAAAATCAGCTGTAGTTTCCGATACAAATTTAAATGGGCAAACAGACGTGGGAGATTTAATTACCTATACGGTAGTGGTTACCAACACAGGTGGACTTCCAATTCTATTCACAAATATCGATGATAAGCTCAAATATGGAAGCAGCACGCAGACCCTAACATTAGAGTGGAGCTCAACCTCTACTGATGTATCTGTGGGGCCAATAACAAATTTATACTATTACTCAAACCGGGTTGATGATACAGATAATCAGTGGAAAGAAAATGGAAATAATCAAGGTTCTCCCGAAGCTGAATGGGGATATCCTACAGGCATACCATATTACTTTAATACCAATAGTGGAAGGTCCTACAGTGAAGTAGACTATGTTTTCCAAACAAACGGTTTTGGAAACACCAGAAATCCCTATGTGTATGGAGGTACTGATAATAGGGTGCATGCGTATTCAAGGATAAGCAACCAAAATGGAGTAACCAATTATGTATATCAAGATGTCACTTTAGAGGCAAACACTGAATATACAGTCTCGGTTTATGCAGCAGCACCTAATAGCAGCTATTACAACACCAGTAATAATTATGAAAAATTAAGATTTGTACACACGCCTCCTGGAATGTCAGATGTATATGGCCCCTACAACCGAGTGTCTGGACCTGTAACAAATAATAACAACAATAGTAATACTGGTTGGACGAGGTATCATCATACATTTACAACTGGAGTAGCAGGTTCTTACCGTGTAGGTTTTTCAGCCCCATATTTTGGAAATAATTGGACAAGGATTTGGGGAGCTCAGTTAGAAAAAGGAAGCAAACCAACTCAATATATATATACCTATAGTAATCGTTCATCTACCACCACTCAAACAATACCCGCAGACCCAAGGTCAGCGGCATTACCCCAAGGAGAAAGTGCTACGTATTCGGCTCAGGTTACCATAACGCAAGACATGATGGACACCGCCACTGAAATTTCAAATCAAGTGACGATAACAGGATCGTTTACCTCTCCAGGTGGAATATCTGGGACGACATTTGATGTAAGCGCCGATAATGATAACACCGATGGAAACACCGAAGATGACCCAACAATTGTCACACTTGATGTCACCAATCAGTTGGAGGTAACTAAAACTGCCACGACTACTGATATAAATGGAAATGGTCAAATCGATGCAGGTGATAGAATAAATTATAAAATTACCATTAAAAACACCGGTAATACTTCCCTTAAAAACTTTACCGTAACAGACACCTTGACCCGCTCAAGTGGGGTTACTGTTACCCAATTTACAAATACGAGTTCCTTTACTTTAAGCGAGGTAAAAAACTTGTTTACTTATTCAAACTATCAGGATAATAGCGACTATGATTGGGAAGACGAGGGAGGCGTCTGGGGAAATCCAGTAAACTCATGGGGTTATCCGGTGAATGAACCTTACTATTTTTCAACAAACAGTGGAGATAATTATAGTAATGTAGATTCTTATTTTCAAACAAGTGGTTTGGGAAGGACAAGGTCCCCACAGACAAGTGGAGGTGATAATCGTTCAGGCGCGCACAGCAGAATCCATGACAACAATGTCGTAGGAAGGTACTACTACCAAAACGTAACTCTAGAGGCAAATACCCAGTATACCGTATCGGTTTATGCTAATGCTTGGAACAGCAGCTATGATGATGCAGTCGTGGAAGAACAATTCAGATTTGTTTTTAGGCCCCCTGGAGGATCCGATACTTTTTCTCAGTACAACACAATGCCTACCTATATCAATGACTGGTCGTTTGAAAGATATAGCTACACTTTTACAACCGGAGCTGCGGGAACTTATAGGGTTGGAATCGATCCTCCTTATGCGGGCTCACTTGGAGGAAGATTTTGGGGGGCACAACTAGAAAAAGGCTCTATACCTACAACCTACATTTATACATGGAGTCAACAAGGCACAAAACCCTCAGATCCTCTGCCAATATCAACTAATACTACCACCACCTATATTGAATGGGAGGGTGGTTATCCAAACAACACCAACAGAGCTGCTTTACTTATTCAAAATAATAGTGGAACAAAATATGCTAGAGATATAAATATTGGAAGTGGCTATCGTTCAATACTTGAGGTTGAACCCCAAAATTTCAATGCATATAATAATCGTCCAACTTCTAGCCATTTTGATAACGGTTATTTCGGAGAATTCAATGGACATAGATACTATTTGGAGACAACTACATGGGGTTGGAGTACCCATCAAAATAACTCTACAAATGCAGGTGGATACCTTTTTATTCCGAACACTAAAGAGGAATGGGATTGGATGATGACGCGCCTTCAAAGTGTTTCAAATGCTCAATGGCATTGGACAGGGGTAAGGCAAACAACTAGTGGTACAACACAAGATAATTGGATTGCAAGTGATGGTTCACATGTACTTATGCCTGGGGAATCAACGGAGATGGTGCCTGGAGGAAAAGCAGAATATGAGTTTACCCATACCATTACCCAAGTAGATGTGGATGATGGCACCTTACTAAATCAGGTATTTGTCTCAGCTGAGGGAACATCAATAGTTACCGAAACCTCTGATGATGGTATTGACGACGATGGAAATACAACCGACGACCCAACGGTTATTGAGATTAGCAAACAGTCTTCTGTTACCATTGCAAAAACGGCGACTGTTAGTGATGTTAACGGAGACGGTCTTAACGGAGTTGGGGATATAATTGAATATACCATTGTGGTTACCAACACTGGAAACACCCAATTAACTACTACAACGATTCTAGATGGTCTAACCGATGGTCTAGGAAATGCACGATCTTTAAACACCACGGTGACCTATGTTTCTACTGTTGCTACCGTTACAACTCAGGTGGCAAAACAAAACTTATTTTATTACTCTAACCGAATTGATGATACAGATAATCAGTGGAATGAAAGTAATGGTGGTACTGACGGCACCACCGAAGCTGAATGGGGATATCCTACAGGCATACCATATTACTTTAATACCAATAGTGGAAGGTCCTATAGTGAAGTAGACTATGTTTTCCAAACAAACGGTTTTGGAAACACTAGAAGTCCCTATGTGTATGGAGGTACTGATCAAAGGGTGCATACGTATTCTAGAATCGACAACGATGGAAGAACATCGGATTACATATATCAAGATGTAACCTTAGAGGCAAATACAAAATATACCGTGTCGGTCTATGCAGCGGCCTACAGTTCCAGCTATGTAAACTCAAATAATAATTATGATAGATTAAGATTCGTATATGGACCACCATCAGCGACAAAAACCTATGGGCCCTATAACAATATAACTGGTTGGGTTCAAAATAATAATGCTGCTTCAAATAATACGGGTTGGGCGAGATATAGCTATACATTTACAACTGGACAAGCAGGCAGTTACCGCGTTGGATTTACAGTATTATATAACGGAAATAATCAAGGAAGATTTTGGGGGGCACAATTAGAAAAAGGTGACTTAGGAAGATTAATCTATACCTATAGTTCTATTGCACCCACATACAATGCTCCGGTTGATACAATGACATCCACCATTGATAACAACAGAATTTTAGAATCGAGAAGTGTAGATACCTACACTGCAAGTTATACCATTACCCAGGACGATGTAGATAGTAAATTCCTATCCAATACAGCTACATTTACAGGTATCGATCCCGATGGAACCACTGTAGTATCTAAAACAGCAGACGATGGAGACCCGTCTAATGGAGATGAGAACCCAACCATTATAAGTCTGGCATCGACATCAACTCTGGATGTATTTAAGTCAGCAATTGTCCAGGATGTAAATGGTAGTCAGGTGAATGACCTTGGCGATATTATTGTCTACACTATTGTAGTTTCAAATACAGGATATACAACTATATCGGCTCTAACATGCTCTGATACCTTAACTGATTTCAGTGGCACTGCCCTTAGCTACAATGCACCAATTAGTACGGTGAGTGCGACCTCAGGCTCTACCTCTTCTAGTTTGGCGGTGGCTGGGGTAACGACCTTTACAGCTTCCTATACCATTACCCAGTCCGATATAAACTCAGGGGGAGTATCCAATACCATCTTAATACTGGGTAGCAGCTCAGGTCTTACCGATAACGTAACGGCAACTTATGAGATTGCAACGTCACTTGAAACTGCAAGCCCGGTGCTAGAACTTACAAAAACCTTTACCACCACCGATAATAACGGTAATGGACAGGTGGACCTTGGTGATACCATCAATTATACCATTACAGCGGAAAACAAAGGAAATGTAATACTAACAGGACTTACCCTTACAGATACACTTACAGATCTTCTAAGCAATACCCTCACCCTAACCTCAGGACCTACCTATTCCAGTTCTACAGATGGTAGTACCTCCCAGGGAACCATCACCATGGGTGAGACAGAAACTTACCTGGCCACATTTGTCATTTCCCAAGCTGCGATGGACGCTGGAGCAGTTTTCAATACTGTCTCGGCAGTAGCTTCTTCTCCTGCAAATTCCAATAACGTTACAGATACCTCCGATAACGGACAAGATGGAGACGGAAACACAATCGATGATCAAACAAAGACAGAATTTAATATTGTTTCCAATTTAAGAGTATCTAAAACTGCACAAGTCCAGGATGTTAATTCCAACACCATAAACGACGTTGGAGATATTATTGTTTATTCCATTGTTGTAACCAATACTGGTGGGGTGAAAGTAAAGTCTTTAAAAACATCCGATACACTCAAAGATGGAAATGGATTAACACTAAACTTAAATACCCCGTTACAAACTGTAACCTCGACATCGGGATCAACCTCAAGTACGCTTTTAATTCGTGGTTCTACCACATTTACTACTTCCTATACCATAACTCAATCTGATCTCAATTCAGGCAGAGTAAGAAATATAATTGAAGTAATAGGTAGTACGACTACCAATTCTGATAATACTTCCAATACAACAGAAGTTATCACTGAGCTCGCCACCGTTAGCCCAGTAATTGAGATTACCAAGATTGCTACGATTACCGATAACGGAGATGGAGTAAATGGTGTTGGAGATATTGTAAACTATTTTATAACTGTCGAAAACAAGGGAAATGTGCCAGTACAAAATCCAGATATTGATGATATTTTAACTGACGGAAATGGAAATTTACTATCTCTTACCACATCACTTACCTACCAGTCTACTACCAAAACCATAACTACCAATCTTGGAGTTGGAGCAGTAGATTTTACTAATATAGGTAATGGTAAGTGGGATGGCCAATATCCGCTAAGTGATGCAGGCTATGATTATGCCCAGTATTCAAGAAATGGTTTTTACAGATCTCTACCTAATACCAGTGCTGTTGCTGGACTTATTGAATTTAATGACGGAAGAACAGTACAAGCAGGTTACGCTTACGTTGGTGCATATGATGGACATAGTTACATGCGAAACACCTCTACTACAACGTGGGAAAATCAAAGAAATGTTGCTATCGCCATTGGTGGTTATCTTGCCAACTTAACTTCTCCTGGAGAAAGAGAATATTTAAATTCGGTTCTTCCAAATAGTTGGTATTGGGTGGGTCTTTATCAAGATGTTAATGACCCAGATTATTCCGAACCTGCTGGAGGATGGAAGTGGCTGGATGGTAAGAAGGAAGAAAAACTAGGAAGTAATATTTGGCCAAATAATGAACCGAACGATACAGGTAATTCAAATTCTAAAGGGTATTTTTATATTTCGTCCAATAGAATAAGAACTGCTGATAAACCCAACTCAGGATCCCATAAATACATCGTTGAATTTACCGATGGAAGAACTTCTCAAGCAGGATTCACAAGATTAAATGGTAGCTTTGAGGGTACTACTTATTTTGTCTCTAGCGGTTCTGTTACCTGGGATGTGGCAAAATCAACCGCTGAGTCTCTTGGTGGGAATCTCTTAGTTGTAAATTCATCCCAGGAATGGGGATGGATACGCGGGCAAGAACCAGACTGGGATGATTTTGTAAACAGTAACCCTCACTGGATAGGTCTATCTCAAGATCCAAATGCATATGATTTTGCAGAACCACAAGGTGGTTGGAGATGGATAAATGGCGTACCTCTCCAAGGACCACTTACCACCTATTTAGTAACCAATACCATCGATAGTGATAATGTGATTGGAAGAGACAATATTGATAGATATACAGCCAAATATGTGATAACGCAATCTAATTTTGATTCTGGTTCGATTTCCAATGTAGTATCTCTAACAGGTAATAGCCCTGGAAGAACAAGCGATGGTTTTGATAAGTCCGACGATGGTGATGATACAGACGGAAACACGATTGATGACCCAACAGAAACAACATTTACTGCCTCTCCATCAATGGAGGTTACCAAAGTAGCTACCCTGACGGATGTAAATAGTAACGGTTCAAACGACTTAAACGATATAATTGAGTATACGATATATATTGAAAATACAGGGAATGTTAATTTAACCACACCTACCTTTGTAGATCTTTTAACAGATGGTGTTGGAACGAATCTTAATGCACAGTTAAAAGGACCTAGTTATCATTCACAAACCCTAAGCCCTACTAGAATCAATTTAAATGTTACTGTTGCTCAAGTGGGAGGAGTAAATAAATACTTTATTGATGGCGTGGCTCAAAAAGAACTTGTCTTACAAAAAGGTTATACCTATAGATTTAACCAGACCAATGCGAGTAATTCATCTCATCCATTTAGACTAAGCTCAACAATCGATGGAACCCATGGTGGAGGTAGTTCTTACACTACAAGTGTGACAGTTGTGGGAACTCCTGGAAATGCAGGAGCCTATACCGAAATTTTCGTTACAGATAGTACACCGAAATTATACTATTACTGCTCTGCTCACAGCGCAATGGGTGGTAATACTTACAGTCTTGGCACTACTAATGGTCAGCAGGGTATCATAAGACCAAATGAAGTGATGACCTACACGGTATCCTACACGATATCTGGTGCATCAGCATCTACTGCGTTTATTAGCAATATAGTTACAGTTACCACTTCAAGTCCTGGAAACAACGGAGATATAGTTGATCTCGCCGACGATGGTATTGATGATGATGGAAATACCACAAATGACCCTACAATTGTTGAACTTGTTCCAGACCCAAAGTTTGAAGTTACCAAAACAGGAACCCAAACTTTTGACAATGGAGACGGAATGTTATCTCCAGGAGATAAAATCACTTACACTATATCAATTAGAAATACAGGTAACTTATTAATTGACGATATAACCCTAACCGACACCATGGTAGACGGTAATGGAGTTTCATTAAATCTTGACTCTGGATTATCTTTTGTAACCTCATCTTTAGGTTCTGCAAGCAGCACACTTCAGCTTACAGAGGTAGCAACATACACGGGCGTTTATACCATTACCAATGCAACCGCTAATAGTGGTCTGGTTTCCAATTCCATTTATGCAGTAGGTAGTGCAGGGGGCCTTACCAATAATGTAACAGATACTTCTGATGATGGAGACGATAGTGATGGAAATACATTAGATGACGGTACAGAAATTGTAATTCCAGAGCTTCCTTCGATTGAGGTAACCAAAACATTTACAACCACTGACTTAAACGGAAATGGAAGGGTTGATTTAGGAGATAGAATTAATTACACTATTACTGTCTCCAATACAGGTAATATGGATTTAACAGGTTTAAATCTAACTGAGGACTTTACTAATTTAACAACAGACACATTAACTCTTACCTCAGGTCCGACTTACTCAACTTCTACTCACGGCAATGCCCAAGGGCTTCTTGTTTTTGGAGAGACGGAAACCTACGTAGCTACATTTATTATCAATCAACTAGCTGTTGATGGAGCAGGAGTTAAAAATTCGGTCCTTGCAACTATATCATCCCCTGGTAATACAAATAATGTAACAGATACTTCTGACGATGGTGACGACAGTGATGGAAACACCACAGATGATGCCACAATTACCGAGGTTTCAGCAAATCCATCAATTGAGGTAACCAAAACAGCAACTGTAAACGATACAAACTCAAATAGTAAAACAGACACCAACGATATTATCACCTATACAATTACTATCGTCAATACCGGTGACACAGAGGTAAATACTATAACCTTTAATGATATTATAACAACTTCAAATGGAAATCAGCTTTCCCTTACAGCTAATCCAGCTCGAATCAGTACCTCAGACGGCTCACCAGTTGGGACACTAAAGGTTAGTGAAACAGCTATTTATACCGCCCAGTTTATAATCAATGCCACAGCGTACAATGCTGAATTTATTGCCAACACCGTAACTGTAACCGCCGATGCAATTGGCCTTTCTGGTAATGTATCGGATACATCTGATGATGGAGATGATACGGATGGTAATACTGAAGATGATCCAACCATTACAGTGATGACTCCTCAGTCTGCTGTTGAGGTAACAAAAACATTTACAGTCATAGATGACGGTAATAGTGATATAACAGTGGGAGATATAGTCAGATTTAATATTGCGGTTGAGAATACCGGTAATGCTCCACTCTCAGGTTTAACAATTGAGGATATCCTTAAAGATGGAAATGGAAATGTTCTTCCTATGACCGATGGTCCTTATTATGTTTCAGGAACACTTAGTTCAACAGTTGGAAATCTTAAGATCGGAGAGGTTGCTACCTATGTTGCCTTTTACACCATTAATCAACAGGCATACGATTCCACAAAAATTTCCAATGTTGCAACGGCTACCGCCAGTAGTGCATACGGGACCAACGACGCGATTGATGTTAGTGACGACGGGAATGACGCAGATGGAAATACAACGGATGATCCAACGGAAGTAATTATAACCTCTCAAGCAAGAGTCAATGTTGAAAAAACAGCTTCTGTATTTGACAATGGTGACGGATTTACAAATACTGGAGATACCATAAATTATGTAATTAAAGTAACCAACAGTGGCATATCTCAGCTTTCCTCTGTAACATTAACAGATGTGTTAACCGATAATGCATCAAATACCCTTACCCTTACCAATGGTCCAAATTTTGTTTCAGCTTCCCAAGGTTCTGTCTCTGGGACCCTTAAGGTTGGTGAAATTGCAACCTATTCTGCTAGCTATAATATACAATCAGCAGCAGCAAATACAGGTTCTATTTTTAATAGTGTAGATGTTATAGCCTCAAGCCCAGGTCAAACTTTTGATGTAAGTGATAAGTCAGACGATGGAGACGATACCGACGGAAATACACTTAACGATCCAACGGAGGTTAAAATGGATTTCTCTGCTGTTTTAGATATATCCAAAACGGTATCCATAACCGATACTAACAATAACAACATAAATGATGTTGGAGATATCGCAATCTATACCATAAGGGCAACAAATGCTGGTAATGTAACTCTAAATTCTCTCACCATTACAGATACATTAACAGATGGAACTTCTAGCACCTTAAACTTATCCTCAGGGCCTACTTTTGTTTCCTCCTCAAGTGGATCTGCAACAGGAACACTAGTTGTGGGTGAGACAGCTACCTACTCAGCTACATTTTTAATAAACCAGGCAGCTCTTGACAGTGGAGGTTTGTTTAACAGTGTATATGGAGCAGCCAGTAGTCCTGGCAATACCAATAACGCGACAGATACCTCGGACGATGGAGACGACAGCGATGGCAACACAACCAATGATCCTACTGAGACGACCTTATCGAGATCTCCTGCTATTGAAGCCACGAAAACAGCCACGGTTACGGATAACAACAACAACAGTG
>JBJKWZ010000008.1:0-65346 GCA_045561795.1 Flavobacteriaceae bacterium | reverse complement strand
AAAGAAATTACAAAAATGATTGGAGTGGTACCTATCAGGAGACAGGAGAACTACTACCTGCAGGGTCGTATTACTATCTAGTTGAGGTAAAAGAGACAGGCAAGGTTAAAAAAGGGTGGTTGTATTTGACTTATTAAACTAAAACACTAAAATCTTTAACCTTTCCTATGAGACCATATTCAAGATTTTTCTCTTTTATATTTGTGTAACCATTAACAAACACAAAATCAAGTTTATATTCACTAGCTGCAAAATTGTCGTATTTACTATCTCCAAAGAAAATAGTCTCACCTTCAAGTTTTATTTCTTTCAGGTGCTGGATTTTTGATTTTGGCCCTCCTCCCAAATAGAATATGTAATCATTTAGATTTTTGTTACTAACTAAAATTTTCACCTCCTCTTCATCAGCCCCAGTTAGAATAAGTATTTTTTTTGAATTATGATATTTTACAATGAATTCTTTAATACCCTTTATAAGCTGACATTTAGATAGAGTCGAAAGATTTAACTCATAGTATTCCTTTAAAACTTTATTTAAAACAAATTCATCTTTAATAAATTTACCAAGCAAAAAATTTCTTGAGATACCAGAATTTTTAGAAAAATAATCATAGGTAAGGATAGATAATTCTTGACTTAGATTTTTATCTAAAACAAACTTCATATTTAATTTTCTCTGTCTGTTTGCATCAAGTATTACACCATCAAAGTCTAAAACTATATTTTTATATTTTGATAAATCTATCATTAGAGGTAACATAAAAGTATGAATTCTTTTAAATTGAATCTTTGGTTATCTGTCCTTCCAGAGGATAGGAAAGTAATTCATGAATAATTTTTCCATTGCAGATATTTACATAATAAAGATTGCTATTATTATCATCTTCTATTTGAGCGTAATAATCTTTTTTTATGAGTGTGTTTATAGTTTCTGGAATGGTATTGCTGTGTCCAACAATTAACACTTTTTTTCCTTTATTTTCTTTCAAGAAGGTTTCGTAGCTTATATCTTCTGGCCTATATATTTCAATTTTTAATTTTTTTTTCTCTGAAGTTGGAATTACTGTAGATATTGTCCTTTTGGTATTAGTTGATAATATCCTATTAATCTCTATTTGTTCGAATATTTTGGACCATTTTTGTGCCCTTAAAATCCCTTTTTCGTTTAGCAAGGGATCTTTTTCGTTTTGATCGGTTCTAATTTTCTCTGAATGCCTAATTAGATAGATGCTTGTGCATTTATTGTTGTTAAATGTATTGCAGGAATATAAAAAGCTCATTATTAAAATGAGCTTTGGTATGTATTTTATAATTATGATTTGGTAACGCTTAAAGTTGAGCCCATTACATTTGTTTCGTAACATTCTAAAACATCATCGGTTGTACCAGGTGTTGTACAATCCGAGGGGTAGGAGTTATTGTGACTAGAACACACAAATCTTTCCTGATTACTATTATATGACCAAGCATTTCTTGTACCTTGATGAGGACAACTATTTGTAAATGCTCTGTAGTTAGTGTCGCTTAGCTTTAGTATCAACATATTTTGTTGAGTAAAATTCATCCAGCCTCTAGATTGAAGTATACTAAATGAAGGATCATCTAAATCAATAGAAACAACGTTACCTGTAACAGTCACTCCTGTTATAACTGTATCTGAACTACCAGTATAACCATCATCATCACTTTTTGAACATGCTTCAATCAAACTTACACCAAACATTGCAAGGGCCACAGTGGGACATACATTTTCTAAAAAGTCTCTTCTTTTATATTTACTTTTCATAATTATTTATGTTATTTATTGTGTTTCTGTTTTTAATAGTTCTCTTATTATTTCACATTCTTCATCTGTCCATTCGATGTAGTCAACACCTGTAAAAAAATCTTCAACTTCTCTTTGAAATAAAGTATATTCTACAGAACGAACATTAGGTGCCATAAGACCTCCACCGTCATGAGAAGCATTAAAAACATCATGCCCAAACTCATGGTACATTAGAAAAAGTTGTTCTCCCAGAGTTAAATTTCGAAAAACAGTTTCATCTACCTGTATTTTTACATAATCATGACAAGAGCCCAACGCACGAGCTGCAGTTCCACCAGCTAAATCTGCTTCCGAAACAAATTCAACATCGGTAATATCTGATAAATCTTTACCATACATAGCAGCTGATTCAACAAAAATATCCCAGAAAGACGTTAAATTTCTGGCATTAGCTTTACTATAAATTGGATCATTATCGTAGTCAGGTACAATACTCTCTTCTTGCAGATAACCTTTCAAATCATTGTCATCGCTACCACCAGAACATTGGATAAACAATGCCAATAATAAAAATATTTTTATTAAGAAAGTGAATAAATTATTTGACATAATGTAAAATTAAACAAAATAAAAAAAAGCATCCTGAACACAGGATGCTTGTTTAGATAGTACTATAGGATAATCAAATAGCTCCTTTAACCGTTTTGATTATTCTTCCTGCTATTTTGTAAGGATCTCCGTTTGAGGCAGGTCTTCTGTCTTCCAACCAACCTTTCCACCCATTCTCAACAGTCATAATAGGAATTCTGATTGAGGCACCTCTATCTGAAACACCAAAACTGAACTCATTTATAGATTGAGTTTCGTGCTCGCCTGTGAGACGCTGGTCGTTATCAGCTCCATAAACATCAATATGCTCTTTTACAACTGGTCTAAAAGCTTCGCATATTTTTTCATATGTCTTCTTGTCACCGCATGTTCTTAAAACTGTATTAGAAAAATTTGCATGCATTCCTGAACCATTCCAGTCAGTAGCACCAAGTGGCTTTGGATGATATTCTATTCCAAGACCATAACTTTCGGCTGTTCTCTCAAGTAAGTATCTTGCAACCCACATTTCGTCACCAGCTTGTTTTGCACCTTTTGCAAAAGTTTGGAATTCCCACTGTCCAGCAGCCACTTCTGCATTAGTTCCTTCAACATTAATTCCTGCTTCTAAACAAATGTCAAGGTGCTCATCCATTACATCTCTTCCAAAAGTATTTTTTCCTCCAACAGAACAGTAAAATTGCCCTTGCGGTGTCTGGTCTTTTGGAAATCCAAGTGGAAGATTGGTTTCTGGATCCCATAAAAAGTATTCTTGCTCAAAACCAAACCAAAAATCGTTATCATCATCATTGATGGTTGCTCTTCCATTTGATTCGTGTGGAGTTCCGTCAGCATTTAGTACTTCAGTCATCACTAAATAAGCATTTTTTCTTACAGGGTCAGGATAAACGGCAACAGGTTTAAGAAGACAATCGGATGAGCCTCCCTCAGCTTGTTGAGTGGAGCTTCCGTCAAATGACCACATAGGGCAATCTGTTAATTTTCCTCCAAAATTGTCAACTATTTTTGTTTTACTTCTCAGGTTGGCAGTAGGCTTGTATCCATCCAACCATATATATTCTAATTTTGTTTTACTCATAAGTTTAATTTTTTGAACTTTAAATGTATAATTTTGAAACTCAACTTGCTGTTAATAGCTGCTATAGATATCAACATGATTAATTATTTACGAATCTTTTAAAGATTGGAGATAATTTTTAAAATTATATTAACAATTAAGATTAAATTTTGTTTTTATCCTAAAAAAAAAATTGAAAAAAATGCTATACTTTTAGACAAAAGTCTGATAAATATAAAATGATAAAAAGCAGATATGAATCTAGAGGTGTTTCAGCTGATAAAACTGATGTACATGATTCTATAAAAAATATTGATAAGGGTATATTTCCCAGTGCATTTTGTAAGGTTGTTCCTGATTATCTATCAAACAGCAATGATCATTGCCTTGTAATGCATTCAGATGGTGCGGGTACAAAATCCTCACTAGCTTATGCTTATTGGAAAGAGACAGGGAATTTGGATGTTTGGAAAGGAATTGCTCAAGATGCTTTAGTCATGAATATTGATGATCTTTTGTGTGTTGGAGCTACTGATAATATTATGTATTCCTCTACAATTGGCAGAAATAAAAAATTAATACCAGGAGATGTGATCTCATCTATTATAAATGGAACCGAGGAGCTTATAAAAGAATTTAGCAACTATGGGGTTAAAATTTATAGCACAGGAGGAGAAACTGCTGATGTTGGAGATCTTGTAAAAACAATTATTGTTGACTCAACTGTTGTAGCAAGATTAAAAAAATCTGAAGTAATTGACAACGCGAATATTTGTAACGGTAATGTAATTGTTGGTTTAGCTTCATTTGGAAAAAGTATTTATGAAAATAAATATAATAGTGGTATTGGAAGTAATGGTTTAACTTCAGCCAGGCATGATGTTTTTGAATCTTCAATTGGAAAAAAATTTCCCGAAACCTTTGATAATAATATCTCTAAAAATCTAATATATTCTGGTAGTAAAAAACTACTAGATAAAATAGATGGTCTTCCTATAGATATAGGAAATTTAGTTTTATCTCCTACTAGAACCTATTCCCCTGTTGTGAAAAAGATTTTTTCTGAAATTGATAGATCTAAAATCAACGGAATGGTTCATTGCACTGGTGGTGGTCAGACTAAAATTTTACACTTTATTGACAAACTCCACGTGATTAAGGATAATTTGTTTCCTATTCCTCCTATATTTAAATTGATTCAAAATGAGTCGATGAGTGATTGGAAAGAAATGTACAAGGTTTTTAATATGGGACACAGATTAGAAATATATACTGATAAATATTATGCAAATGAAATAATTAAAATTTCAAAATCTTTTAATATTGATGCTCAAATTATAGGAAGGGTTGAAAGCTCAAATCAAAAAAAACTCACAGTAAAAAGTTCTGAAGGTCAATTTATATTCAATCATAAATATTAGTAATTAAAAGTGCATATAAAAGCTACAATTTTTATTTTTTTCATTATTTCAATCGTTTACAGTCAAGAAAACAAGACCCTTTTAAATTCTCTTTTTGATGAAAAAGATATCAAAGAGAATGAAAAGTTATTACCTGAAAGGATGGTTTTTACTCAATCCATTTTGTGGGGTGAAAAAGGAATATTTAGAAAAATAGGAATATCCAGACTCAACAAAGAACAAAGGGTTAAAGAGTTAAAAATCAGAAAAGTAATGTTAAAATCCCACCAAATCATTGGTTACTTAACCCTTGCAGGTATGATTGCTCAAGGCATATTAGGGGGTAAACTTTACAACAACTGGGAAAGGGATCTTTACAACACCCATAAAACAGTAGGTAATATTGTTACAGCTTCGTACTTTACTGGAGCAGGTTTATCTTTATTTGCGCCACCTCCTTTGGTGAACAAAAAAGTCGAAGGATTTAATTCTATTAAAGCACACAAGATCCTAGCAACTATTCACTTCTCGGGTATGGTTGCCACAAATTACTTTTCAAAAAAAAACACAGATTTTCACAAATATTCAGCCTATACAACTTTTGCCAGCTATTTTGCTGCTGTTGTGGTTTTTAAATTCAAATAAATGACTAGATACCTTTTATTTTTCTCTTTTTTTTTCATTACAAATCAAATTTTATCGCAGTCTATAAAATGGTCTTTAGATATTAAGAACTCATTTATAAGTTATGACGGAAAACATTTCCTTCATAATTGGTCAGGTAAAAACGAAAAGATCAGAGGTGTTATTGTAGAAAACATTAAAGAAGAGAATTTTGAACAAATAGCTTTAGCAATGTTTGTAAAGGACTTTGATAGTGCAAATGGAAATAGAGATTCAAATATGATGGAACTTTTAGAGGTCATCAAATTTCCTAAAATTGAATATTACTCTAATAAAATTTCTCTAGATCAAGATGAAATTTCATTTTTAGGTAACCTAAATTTCCATGGAATTTCAAGAGATTTAGATATAAATTCTGAAATAAAAAAAACAAACAAAAAATTAACTTTAAGTGGAGAATTTAGTGTCTCACTTGTGGATCACGATGTAAAATTGCCAACTTTTATGTTAAGAAGTATTGAAAAAGAAGTTTTGATTAAATATCAATTACTTTTCAATAGAAGTGATAATTAGAATTAATAAGTAAATTTGCATTTATAAAATCTAAATTAAATGCTCGATAAATTCGCTGTAATTAAAAGCAGATTTAAGGAAGTTTCGGAGCTTATTTCAAGCCCAGATATTATTTCCGATAGAAAAAAATATATTGACTTAAGTAAAGAATATAAAGAGTTAAATAAACTAATTGAAAAATTTAAGATTTATGAAACAACTCTTTCAAATGAGTCAGAGGCGCTAGATTTAATAAAAGATGAATCAGATCCTGAAATTCAGGATATGGCCAAGAAGCAACTTGAAGAATCCCGTAATATAATACCAAAGCTAGAAGATGAATTAAAATTTCTTCTTATACCTAAAGATCCCGATGATTCTAAAAATGTTGTAGTTGAAATAAGAGCTGGTACTGGTGGAGACGAGGCTAGCATTTTTGCAGGAGATTTATTTAGAATGTATACTAAATATTGTTTAGATAGAGGATGGACCGCTAGCACTGTTGACATAAGTGAAGGTACAGCCGGAGGATTTAAGGAGATCATATTTGAAATTGCTGGTGAGGATGTTTATAGTTTTTTGAAATTTGAATCTGGTGTTCATAGGGTTCAACGTGTTCCTCAGACTGAGACTCAAGGTAGAGTTCATACCTCAGCCGCAACAGTAATGGTACTTCCCGAAGCGGAGGAGTTTGATATACAAATAGATATGAATGAAGTTAGAGTTGATTACTTCTGTTCCTCTGGACCTGGAGGGCAATCGGTAAACACAACATATTCTGCAGTTCGATTAACCCATGAACCTACAGGCATAATAGCCCAATGTCAAGATCAAAAATCACAACACAAGAACAAAGAAAAGGCACTTAAAGTTTTAAGATCAAGACTTTACGAATTAGAACTTTCTAAAAAAATGGAAGCTGATTCTGAAAAAAGAAATAGTCTTGTTTCATCAGGTGATAGATCAGCTAAAATCAGAACATACAACTATCCACAAGGAAGAGTGACAGATCACAGAATAGGTCTTACTCTATATGATTTACAAAATATAGTAAATGGTGGTATAGATAAACTTATTGAGGAATTAAAGCTATACCAAAATACTGAAAAACTTAAAAAAGCCGGAGAGGTTTTTAAAACATGAAACTAAGTAGTCTAATTGAGCAAATCAAATTTAAAAAATCATACTTATGTGTTGGTATAGACCCCGATTTAGACAAGATTCCAGAACATATTAGAAATCAAAAAAATTCCATTTACACTTTCTCAAAGTCAATAATTGACTCTACTGCAAAATTCGCAGTTGCATTTAAATTCAATATTGCTTTTTTTGAAGCTTATGGTATTGACGGTTTAGTTTCGCTGGAGAGGCTCATTAAATATGTTAATAAGCAATATCCCGATATTTTTACCATTGCCGATGCCAAAAGGGGAGACATAGGAAATTCTTCAAATAGATATGCCAAAGCATTTTTTGAAAAATTTGGTTTTGATTCAATTACTGTTTCTCCTTACATGGGTAGAGATTCAATTGAACCCTTTTTGAGTTTTAAAGATCGCCACACAATTATATTAGCACTTACCTCAAATTCTGGAGCTGAGGATTTTCAGTTTATTTTATCAGAAGGTAAAAGAGTTTATGAACACGTAATAGTTGAATCTAAAAAATGGAATGGTAATGAAAATATTATGTATGTCGTGGGCGCAACTAAAGCTAGTTATATAGAAGAGATTAGAAAGTTAACCCCTGACGCTTTCCTTCTTATACCAGGGGTAGGCTCACAAGGGGGAAGTCTAAAAGAAGTTTCACTTTTTGGGATGAACAAGAATATTGGAATTTTAGTTAACTCTTCAAGATCTATTATATATGCATCAAAAAATGAAGATTTCGCTGACAAAGCTGGAATTGAAGCAAATAAGCTACAAGGTGAAATGGAATTGATTCTCAAAGAAAAAAAACTTATATAAAAAACCCCCTCCAGCAAACAAGGTTTTAGGAAAGGATTAAAATTAATTTATATAAAATTATTTCAAAAAAGGACCTACTTTAATTTTTATTGGTGCTAAAATCAGCATATGCATCCATTGAATGCTCAGAAATATCTAAACCTTTAAGTTCCTCTTCTTCGCTAACTCTAATACCAACTATTGATTTTATAGCGTATATGATAATGCCTGCGCAAACAACGCTAAATGCCCCAACAAGTCCTACACCAATTAGTTGATTGACAAATTGATCAACACTGGCCATTGCACCAAAAATTCCAACAGCTAATGTTCCCCATATTCCGCAAATTAAATGCACAGCAATTGCACCAACAGGGTCATCTAATTTAAGTTTGTCTATAAGAGACACCCCAAGTGGCAGAATTATACCTGCAATAACTCCAATTAAAGTTGCATCTGTTGGGCTCATTTGATCTGCCCCAGCAGTAATCCCTACTAACCCTCCTAAAACTCCGTTCATAAACATAGTTAAATCATATGTTTTGTAGAGTATATTTGAAAAAATAGCAGCAGAAACACCACCTCCAGCTGCAGCAATACAAGTTGTAACCAAGGTTAGGGATGTTAATTCGGGATCAGCGGAAAGAACAGAACCACCGTTAAAACCAAACCAACCTAACCAAAGAATTAAAACCCCTGCGGCAGAAAGTGGAAGATTGTGTCCAGGAATCGCTCTAGGTTTGCCATCTTCTCCAAATTTACCAATTCTAGCACCTAAAAAATATACCACTACAAGTGCACCCCATCCGCCTACTGAGTGGACAAGTGTTGAACCTGCGAAATCATAGAATCCAAGGGCGTCTAAAAATCCACCTCCCCATTTCCAAGATCCTATAATTGGATAAACCAATCCAACATAAAAAATTGTGAATAACATAAATGCATTTAGTTTTATTCTCTCTGCTACTGCACCTGAAACGATTGTAGCTGCAGTGGCTGCAAACATTCCCTGAAAAAGGAAGTCTGTCCACCAAGTATATCCACCATCTGCGTATCCAGGTGTCATACCTCCTTCGGGAGCACCTATCCCGAAACCTGCAAATTTAAAAAAGCCTGCAGATCCCTCTTCAAAACCAGGATACATTAAATTGAACCCTCCTATCATATATAACAGAAGACCAATTGTAATTACAAAAAAGTTTTTGAATAATATATTAACTGTATTTTTTTGCCTTGTCAGTCCAATTTCTAAAAAAGAGAAACCTAAGTGCATAAAGAATACTAAGCCAGTACAGATCATCATCCATACATTATTTGCTGTAAATAAAGCTGTATTTTCCATATTTTTTAATTTAAAGTTTTACCACCACGTTCCCCAGTTCTAATTCTTACTGCATCTTCAATTGGGAGAACAAATATTTTACCATCTCCAATTTTATCTGTTGCCCCAGATTTTACAATTGCATTGATGGTTTTTTCCACATAATTGTCGTTTACAACAATTGATAAAAAACGTCTTTGAATATCAGAGGTAGAATAACTTATTCCCCTGTACACTTGCCCTTGTTTTTCATTTCCTATTCCAGTTACGTCCCAATAACTAAAAAAGTTTACGTCTACTTGATGAAGGGCATCTCTTACTTCAGAAAATTTAGATTTTCTAATGATTGCTTCAATTTTTTTCATAATAGTTTGATTTGTGGTTGAAGCTAACATTAAACATTGGCATATCAATATTTTGAAATAATAAAATATTAACTAATTCAATGATTATTGTTGATAAATTATAAGTCTTCCTTAAATTTATTCAATATAAAACCCCCCCAGAGCAAAACAAAATGAATGCAAAGGAGGGGAAACCAAACAATTAATCAAACACTAAAATGCGTAAATAGCTGCAAGAACAAATGAAGCTAAGTTGTCTGTATAATCGGTTAATGATTTTGAATATATATTAGCAGAAGCAGAATCAACTCTAATCTCTGGTTTTATTGTTAAGTTGCCTGATGTATAACTTCCAGTAATTGTAAAGGAAGTATTATCGTCAGCTTCAACAGTTTCAATATCGTTTATTAATATCCCGGCTTTATCGTTATTGAATATTTCACCTCTTAAGCCTATTGAAAATGAATCACTTAATGCCAATTGTGGATAAAGCGCTACACCTGAAAATTTTGACCCATCCATATCAGCAGAGGTTGCATTAATTCCTAAGAAAAAAGAATCACTAAGATCAAATCCACCTGTAAAATCGATTTGGGTGTAACCGTCACCAGCCAGTAGATTCAAATATTGGCCTGAAATACCAAGTTGCGCCCCAAACATATAAGCATCAAAAACTAAACCAGTTTCAGCACTATCAAAATTACCTTCGGTAAAATCGGTTTGATTCATAACTGCTAACATTAGTGATGTATTTTCACTTAAAGTAAAATCAGCTTTTATCCCAGTATGTGAGAAAGGACCATAGGAAAACATATAAGAGGTCGAATAGTTGAAATTAGCAGTTGGTGATATAACCTCATACCCTAAAAAAGTGTTCCAATTTCCTAATGTTAGTGTGAAATTATCACTAACATTTAAGTAGGCATAAAGTTGATTTACAATATTTGATGAACCACTTGAATTAAAAACAGCTTCTACACCTCTTGGTCCATAAACAAAATCAGCTACAAATCCAGATTTTTCTCCTTCATATGAAAGAATAACGTTTGCCATACCCACAGAAAAACCTGGTAAATTTGCAAATGACGTTTTTGGGGCATAATCAGAACCTCTAAAATAGGTGTCAATTGATCCAGCAACTGAAAATGTTGGTTTTTCCTCTGACTCTTCCTCTTGCGCACTCACAGCAAAACAAGTAACGAATGCTATGAAATAAGTTATAAATTTTAAATTTTTCATGTTTATTTAGTTTTAATTAATTATTTTATTTTTTGTTTTGTTTTACCCAGGCCTCGAATCCGCCACCTTCAAATCCACCGATTCCGTGTTCTTCCTCGTCAAGACCATTTATCTCGACTTCTTCGGAAACCCTCAAGCCAATTGTAGATTTTAAAATACCAAATCCGATAAGTGCCGTAACAGTAGCCCAAACACCATAGGCTAAAACACCTATCGCTTGTATACCAAACTGAGCAGCTCCACCACCATTAAATAACCCTATACCAGCATCGCCATCTACGCCCCAAAGTCCAATTACTAGGGTACCCCAGGCACCTGCAACTCCATGAGCTGAGGCAGCTCCTACAGCATCATCAATTTTTAAAACTTTATCAATAAATTCAATCGAAAAAACTACAATAATACCTCCAATCAAACCTGCCATAAAACCTCCACCAAATGTCATATTACCACATCCAGCGGTAATTGATACAAGGCCAGCAATAGCACCATTTAATGTCATACCTAGATTTGGTTTTCCATCTTTAATCCATGTTGTAGCCATTGCCCCTACCGCACCTGCAGCAGCAGCAATATTGGTAACCATCACAACAGCAGAAGCGGCAGCTGAATCGTCTCCTCCCCATGCTAACTGAGAACCACCGTTAAAACCAAACCAACCTAACCATAATATAAATACACCTAGTGCTCCTAAAAGGAGGTTGTGTCCAGGGATAACGTTAGACTTTCCGTCAACGTATTTTCCAAGTCTAGGTCCAACCATCCAAGCACCTACTAGTGCGGCCCAACCACCAACTGAGTGGACAATTGAGGAACCCGCAAAGTCAATGAAACCTAGATTGGCTAACCAACCGTCGCCATTCCATTGCCACCCTCCAGAAATTGGGTATATAAGAGCAGTTAAGAAAACTGTAAAAAAGACATAGGTAGTGTATTTGGTTCTTCCAGCGATAGCCCCAGACACAATTGTAGCTGCTGTAGCACAAAATACCGTTTGAAAGAAAACGTCGTGAGCCCCGTCCCCAGGGTTAAAAAAAATACCAGAAGTTGCAATATATCCATTGGACGCACCATACATTAATCCGTAACCGATAATCCAATATGAAATAGTACCGACTGAAATGTCAAGTATGTTTTTCATTGAAATATTAACTGCATTTTTTGATCTTGTAAAACCTGATTCTACTAATGTAAAACCAGCCTGCATAAAGAATACTAAAATACCAGATAATAAAATCCAAAGAATAGTAAAATCTGCATTAGCATCTAAAGCAATAAAATTTAAATGTAAAAAGTTAATCATTTTGTTTATGTTTTAGTAGTTAAAGTCATAAATCTATTAAACGAAAAAATGATGCAAAAAAAATAAAAAAAAGATTACAAAGAATTATGAAGTATGTAATTTCATCAATACAATTTTTTAAACATGCTTAAATTTTAGATATCTAAATTGAGAATTATTTAAAAAAACTCAAATTATTTAAAAAGTAAAAAACCTAAATAAATAAAAAAAAATCCAACAAAAAAATTTATACTAAAATAGGTCAAAAGGTATTGAAGATTTTCATTTTTGAGCATGTAGAATACATCTAACATAAATGTCGAGAATGTTGTTAAACCTCCACAAAAACCAATAGATATAAATAAAAATATATCCTTTTTGGGAATGTCATTTTTATCATAATAAGCAATTAATAATCCTATTATAAAACATCCAACTAGGTTTGAAATAGATGTTCCAATTGGAAAAGGAGTTAAATTTTTATTTAAATATTTAGTAATTAAATACCTAATTGAACTTCCTAGACCTCCACCAAAGAAAACAAAAATTAGAGATTTTATATCCAAGCGAAATAATTTTATTCGAACCTAATTTAATCTATTAAAAAATACTTAATACAAAATAGTAGAAAGAAAAAAAGAATAAAAGCAAATAGAATTTTATAACTATCTCTGTAAAATAGATTTATAGTTTTTTTATCCTGTTTGTATGAAAAAAAAATAATTACTATAAATGATATGAAAAAAAATAAAGCGAAAACAATTTGACCAGCAGTAAACATTGATTATTTTACAAATTAAATTCGAAACTAATAAATATTTTCATGATAAAAAAAGAGATAGATTCAGTAAAATTGTTTCACAAGAAGTTTAATATTGATTATTTAAATGCACCTAAGGCAAATATTCCTTTGGAAACTAAAAAGTTAAGATTCAAATTGATGGAAGAGGAGAATTTGGAATATTTGAAAGCTACAAAAGAAAATAATCTTGTTGAAATTGCAGATGCTCTAGGGGATATGCTATATATTTTGTGCGGTACGATAATAAGCCATGGACTTCAAGATAAAATAGAGGAAATTTTCCAAGAAATTCAAAACTCAAACATGAGCAAACTTGGTAAAAATGGAAAACCGATATACAGAGAAGATGGAAAAGTTTTAAAAGGTCCTAATTATTTCAAACCTGATATTAGAAGAATACTTAAACTTTAATGGCAGAAACTTCTGATCGCCAACCATATGGGTCTTCTATTAAATTGTATTGAATTTTAGTAATAATAGATTTTAGAGTCGTTGCGTAACTATTTTCAACATTTTTTAAATCATAATATTTTTCTTTAAATCCAAAACCAGAAATTTCACTAACTACAACTGCGGTTCCTGATCCAAAAATTTCCTTGAGTCTTTTGTTAGTATGAGCTTCAATCACTTCATCAATAGAAATTGGTCTTACCTCAACCTTGATATTATTATCTTCAGCAATTTTAATAATACTTTTTCTAGTAATCCCGTCAAGAATTGTGTCGGTAGTTGGAGCAGTAATTATTGTGTCATCAATGCGTACAAAGATATTCATTGTCCCTGCCTCTTCTAAAAATTTGTGGTTTTTCGAGTCAGTCCATATAATTTGGTCATACCCTTCTTTTTGCGCCAAACTTGTTGGATAAAATTGTGAACCATAGTTACCTGCAGCTTTTGCATATCCAACTCCACCATTAGCTGCTCTAGAATATTTTTCTGCTACAAGAACTTTAATTGAACCATTGTAATAACTTTTAACAGGAGATAATATAATCATAAATTTATATTTCCTGGAAGGAGAGGCTGCTATACAATGTTCACTACCAAAAACAAAAGGTCTTACGTATACAGAGTTTCCAATTCCTGTTTTTACCCAATCACTGTCAAGGGTTAATAACTCATTCAAGGCAGACAAGAAAATACTTTCTTCAAGTTCAGGAATAGCTAATCTTTCTGATGAAATAGATATTCTTTTATAATTTTCAGTCGGCCTAAAAAGCCAAATTTTTCCTAAATCGTCTTTGTAAGCTTTCATGCCTTCAAACACTGCCTGGCCGTAATGAAATACATTTGCAGAAGGTTCTATTTCGATAGGTTTGTATGGTACGATTCTTGGATCAATCCATTTTCCGTTTTCGTAATCACAAATAAACATATGGTCAGTGAAAGTTTCTCCAAATTTTAAATTATTAAAATCGGTATTACTTAGTTTTGAAATGGGAGACTTTTCTATTCTCATCTAAATTAGTTAAAGCTAAATTAATATTAAATTTAAAAATACCTCTATAAATTTGCATTTTGAAAGTTAATTAATGAAAAATTTAAAAAAATTGATTTACATGACAGATGATGGAAGTTCTACATTTTTTTTACCTGATCTTGATGAATATTATCACTCTAAACATGGCGCTATTAGCGAATCTGAACACATTTTTATTAGAAATGGATTGTTTTTTTGGAAGAAAAATAATCCAAATAAGAAATACTGTAACATTTTTGAGGTTGGATTTGGTACAGGTTTAAATGCATTTTTAACTTTTAAAAATTCCAATTTTATGCCTAATATTAACGTTATTTATTCCTCTGTAGAACCGTATCCTCTTAAAATTTCAGAAATAGAACAAATGAATTATGACAAAAACTTAAATGATTATAATAAGATTTTTGCATTTATTCATCACTCAGAGTGGAATTCACCAGTTAAATTATCAAAAAATTTTACACTCATTAAAATCAATTCAACCGTACAGGATTTTAATATAGAAATAAATCCAGATATAATTTACTTTGATCCTTTTTGTTACAGAGTTCAACCTGAAATGTGGATGAAAAACATCATAAAACCTATAATTAATTCGATGAACAAATCATCAGTTTTTGTTACCTTTTCATCTATGAATATTCTTTTTAATTTACTTAAGGATTTAAAAATGGATGTTGAAAAAATACGTGGCCCCCATAAAAAGAAAAAAATGATAAGAGCTGTAAAAACTTTAAATATTAATTTTTAAAAATTGAAGATGAAATTATTGATAACCGGTGGAACTGGTAATATTGGTTCATATCTAATAGAGGAAATTTTATCTAAAGGTTATTTAGTAAACTATCTAACTCGTGATCGATCAAAAATTAAAAAATCATCAAATCTAAATGGATTCTTTTGGGATATTGATAGACAAATAATTGATCATAAATGTTTTCAAGGTGTTAGTCATATTGTTCACTTATCTGGGGAGAGTATATCCAAAAGATGGACCAAAAAAAGAAAAAAAAATATTTTATCTAGCAGAGTATTAACTACTAACCTTCTTTTTACTTCTTTATCAAAATACAGAAGTTTATATAAAGTTCAGCATATAGTTTGTGCATCTGCTATAGGAATTTATAGATCTTCATATGATAAAATTTATGATGAAGAATCAATATGTGAAGGAAAAACATTTTTACAACAAGTAGTCATAAAATGGGAAAAAGAACTTTTGAATTTTAAAAAACTTGGAATAAATATTACGATTTTTAGAATTGGTCTGGTTCTAAGTAAAAAAGGTGGAATTTTAAAAACACTTCAGACTCCGACAAAATTTAATATTTCAGCTCCTATTGGAACGGGTAAACAACTTCAATCTTGGATACATGAATTTGATTTATCAAATATGATTATGGAATCAATATTCAATAAATGGTTTGGAGTTTATAATGCTGTGAGCCCAAATCCAGTAGAACAAAAAAAATTTATAAAGCTTTATGCAAAATCACTAAATAAAGTGTCATTGCCAATACCTATACCAAAGGCTATCATCAGACTAATTTTTGGAGAAATGAGCGTATTAATATTTAATAGTCAGTATGTGAGTTCAAAAAAAATTATGGATTCTGGTTTTATTTTTAGATTTCCAAAGATAGAAGAAGCTTTCTTTAATTTAGTTAAAGATTAGGGATGACAATTTGACAATTTTCATAATTTGGCAAAAAATTTGATTATTAATTTAAAAAAACTAAAGTGGCAAAAAAAATCGTTAACAAAAAACAATCAAAACCCAAAACAAATTCAAATAAATTTGAAAATCAAATTAGTGATTTAAAGACAAAACTAAAGGAGGAAGAAGAAAAGTTTTTGAGACTATTTGCTGAATTTGAAAATTATAAAAAAAGAACTACTAAGGAAAGGATTGACTTATATAAAACCGCAGGGCAGGATGTAATTGGTAGTCTTCTACCAGTATTAGATGATTTCTCAAGAGCGATAAAAGAGTCTAAAAAAATGAAAAATTCTGTCGACTTCGTTGGTTTGGAATTGATTTTTAACAAATTCAGTGATATTCTAAAATCGAATGGTTTATTGGACTTAGATGTTACTAAGGGGGACTCTTTTGATCCTGAGTTGCACGAAGCAATTTCTCAAATAAAATCAGAAAAAAAAGATTCTGGGAAGATAATTGATATTATAGAAAAAGGTTATAAAATGGGAGATAAAATTATACGTTTTCCCAAGGTTGTGGTAGGCCAATAATTACATTATGAAAGAAGATTATTATGACATTTTAGGTATTTCTAAAAATGCCTCCGATGCTGAAATAAAGAAAGCGTATCGGAAGAAAGCAATTCAATACCACCCAGATAAAAACCCAGGCGATAGTGAGGCTGAATTAAATTTTAAGAAAGCTGCTGAGGCATACGAAGTTTTAGGAGATCCAAACAAAAAAGCTAGGTATGATCAGTTTGGTCACCAGGCTTTTGAAGGTGGCCAGGGATTTGGTTCGTCAGGTATGAGCATGGATGATATTTTTAGTCAATTTGGTGATATTTTTGGTAGTGCTTTTGGTGGTGGTTTTGAAGGCTTTGGAGGTAGTAACAGAGGGGTATCTAAAGGCGCAAATTTGAGAATTAGAGTAAAATTATCACTAGATGAAATCTTTAATGGAGTTGATAAAAAAGTAAAAGTTAAGAGAAAGATTAAGGCAGAGGGTTTAAATTTTACTACATGTCCGGTGTGCGATGGGAGTGGTCAAACAGTAAGAGTAGCAAATACTATTTTGGGTAGAATGCAAACAACAACGACGTGTTCTAACTGTAACGGGACTGGTCAGGTAATTAATGATAGACCCAAAGGGAGTGATTCAAACGGAATGATTTTTTCAGAAGAAACTGTAAGTATTAAAATTCCTGCTGGAGTTGAAGAAGGTATGCAATTAAAAGTTTCTGGTAAAGGGAATGAATCTTTTGGCAATGGAATGTCAGGTGATTTAATTGTACTGATTGAAGAATTAGTTCATGATAAATTTGTAAGAGATGGAAGTCACTTGCATTTAGATTTATATGTGTCTCTCTCAGAAGCTACTTTAGGTTGTTCTAAGGAAGTTGAGCTTGTAGAAGGCAAGGTTAGAATAAAATTAGAATCAGGTATCCAATCCGGAAAGACTTTACGACTAAGAGGAAAGGGTTTACCAGACTTGAATTCCTACAGTAAAGGAGATCTTTTAGTTCATATAAATGTATGGACTCCTCAGGTTTTAAACAGAGAACAAAAGCAGTTTTTTCAAAAGATGAATGGTGACGAAAACTTTGAACCAAGACCTGAAAAATCTGACAAATCATTTTTTGAAAAAGTAAAGGATATGTTTTCATAAATTTATTTGATGAAAAAGATTTTGATCATTGAAGATGAAGAGCCAATTAGAAGAGTTTTAAAAAAAATTTTAATTGATGAAGAGCCGGTTTTTAAAATTTTTGAGGCGATTGATGGAAATGAAGCAATTGATAAGTTATCAAGAGATAAATTTGATCTTGCAATATGTGATATCAAAATGCCTAAAAAAGACGGTTTAGATGTTCTTAAATTCGCCATTAAAAAAGATTTAATGACACCATTTATTATGTTAACAGGTCACGGAAACATCGAAACTGCAGTTGATGCTATGAAAGTTGGGGCTTACGATTTTATTGAAAAACCTCCTGACTTAAATAGGTTGCTCATTTCTGTAAGAAATGCTTTTAAAATTAGATCTCTTCAAAGTGAGAATAGTAGGTTGAAGAAAAAACTTGTTAAAAAACAGGAAATGATTGGTAGTTCACCGAAATTTAAAAATGTTTTAAATTTAATCGAAAAGGTATCGCCTACTAATGCAAGAATACTGATTACTGGAGAAAATGGAACAGGAAAAGAAATGGTTGCTCAGCATATACATTTTAAAAGTTTGAGAAAAGAAGAACCATTAATAGAATTAAATTGTGCAGCTATTCCTTCTGAATTAATTGAAAGTGAATTATTTGGTCATGTAAAAGGTTCTTTTACATCAGCAATTAAAGACAGGGTTGGAAAGTTTGAGTTAGCAAATGGCGGAACACTTTTTTTGGATGAAATTGGTGATTTAAGCCTGAATGCTCAAGCCAAACTTTTAAGAGCTTTACAAGAAGGTAAAATACAAAAAGTTGGTAGTGAAAAACAAATTGAAGTAGATGTTAGAATAATTGCAGCTACTAATAAAAAAATAAAAAAACTAATTGAATCAAATGATTTCAGGGAAGACCTTTTCCATAGGTTAGCTGTAATTGAGATAAAACTTCCCACTTTGACCGAAAGGAGGTCTGATATAAAACATTTATGTAACTATTTTATCGAACAAATTTCTAAAGAGCAAGGTATGTCTAGAAAGAAAATTAGTAAAGAGGCAATAAGCACATTAGAAAATTATCCTTGGAGTGGAAATATTCGTGAATTGCGGAATGTCATTGAAAGGTTGATTATTCTTGGCGATAATCCAATATCTATTGAAAATATAAAGACATATGCTCCAAAATAAATTAATTTATTTTATACCTTTTTTTCTATTTATTTCAAAAGTTTTAGTTTCCCAGTCTAAGGTTAGTGAAAATATTCAAATCTTATTTAAAAAATCTTTGACTGAAGGAAAAACCTATGAGTGGCTTAACCATTTATCAAATAAGATTGGTGGCAGGTTATCAGGTTCTTTAAATTCCCAAAGAGCAATTGAATGGTCAAAAAATGAGCTTGAGGATATAGGACTTGATAAAGTTTATCTTCAACCGGTAATGGTACCTAAGTGGATTCGAGGTACATTTGAATATGCTAATATTGAAACAAGTCCTGGTAATACAATTAATGTTCCTGTTTGTGCGTTGGGGGGTTCTATCTCAACGCCGTTAGGCGGTCTCAGGGCCAAGGTAGTTGAAGTAAAGACATTAGATGAACTTTCTGAAAAGAAGAAAAATATAGAAGGAAAAATAGTTTTTTTTAATAGACCAATGCGTCCAGATTTAGTTAATACTTTTGAAGCTTACTCGGAAGCTGTTAATCAGAGGTTAAAAGGAGCTGAGGTCGCAGCGAGATATGGTGCAGTAGGGGTTATTATTCGTTCATTAAATTTAAAACTAGATGATCACCCTCACACAGGCGCTATGAGTTATGGAACTTTACCATTGTCAAAAAGAATCCCAGCTGCATCAATTAGTACAAATGGGGCAGAACTCCTCAGCTCAATGCTTTCTCTAAATAAAAATCTTAAATTTTATTTAAAACAGAATTGTAAAAATTTACCCGATGTGAAATCATATAATGTAATTGGTGAAATTAAAGGAAATAAACATCCTGATGAAATTATGGTTGTTGGAGCTCATCTTGATTCTTGGGATCTCGGAGATGGAGCCCACGATGATGGAGCTGGAGTAGTTCAATCAATGGAAGTTGCTCGATTGTTGAAAAAAATTAATTACAAACCAAAAAGAACACTAAGAATCGTACTTTTCATTAATGAAGAAAATGGACAAAGAGGTGCTATCAAGTATAGTGAACAATCAAAAATTAAGAAAGAAAATCATGTGTTTGCAATAGAGTCTGATACAGGTGGATTTACCCCTAGAGGTTTTAGCATTGATTCAAATGAAGAAAAGCTTCAAATTATTGAAAACTGGAGTACTTACTTCAGACCTTACTTTATACACTATTTTGAAAAGGGTGAAAGTGGAGCTGACATTTCCTTTTTGAAAAATAAAAATAATGTTTTGGTTGGTTTTAAAACTGATTCTCAAAGGTATTTTGAGTTTCACCATTCAGAAAATGATGTTTTTTCCTCAATCAACAAAAGAGAATTGGAGCTTGGTGCAGCAAGTATAGCCTCTTTTATCTATTTAGTTGACTATTTTAAACTTTGATTTTGGCCAAATTTTTTGATTATACAAAAGAATTTAAATACAATTTAACTTTATCTTATCCTGTAACCATAGGACTTTTAGGACACACTATTGTCCAGTTGATTGATAACATAATGGTTGGTAAATTAGGTACTAGCGAACTAGCAGCTGTATCACTGGGTAATAGTTTTATTCTTATTGCTATGTCGCTTGGAATAGGGTTTTCCACTGCTATAACTCCTTTAGTATCAGAGTCAATTGGGAAAAAAAATAATTCCGAAAAAAGTTTTCTAAATCAGGGCTTACTTTTATGCTTGTTTTTAGGGTTTCTTATGTTTATTATCGTTTACAATTTAGAAGATTATCTCTTTTTTATGGGACAATCCTCAGATGTTGTTTATTTAGCTTACTCTTATTTAAAATGGGTTTCTATATCCTTAATACCGCTCATTACTTTTCAAGCTTTTAAACAATTCACAGATGGTCTGTCAATGACTCGTCCCGCTATGTACGCCACTGTTTTTTCCAATTTTATTAATATAATTTTAAATTATATTTTAATTTTCGGAAAATTTGGTTTTCCTTCGCTAGGAATTGAAGGAGCTGCATTAGGTACTTTAATAGCTAGATTTTCATCTTTGATATTTATTATTTTTTATTTTTATTTCCACTCAAATTTACATAGGTATTTATCTACGGTTACTCGAATAAATTTTAATTTTAAAATTTTAAAAAAAATAATTCTTTTGGGTTTCCCTTCTGCCCTTCAAATGTTTTTTGAGGTTTTTTTCTTTATAGCGGCTATATGGATGTCTGGACTACTGGGAAAAAACGAACAAGCTTCTAATCAAATAGCATTAAATCTTTCATCAATGACATTTATGGTTGCTATGGGTTTTTCAGTTGTAGCCATGATAAGGATTGGGGAAATGTTTGGGAAAAGTGATATTGTCAATTTAAAGAGAATTGCATATTCTTTATTTCTTATCATATTTCTTTTTGATTCGTTTTTTTGTGTACTTTTTCTACTTTTCAATGAACATTTACCATGGATTTATTTAAGTAAAACTGGTGATAAATCAATATCAGACGTATTTCAGGTAATTGAAATTTCCTCAAAACTTATAATGATATCAGGTTTTTTTCAGATTTTTGATGGTTTACAAGCCGTTGTTTTAGGAGCATTGCGAGGTATACAAGATGTATTTGTTCCAACAGTACTAATTTTTATTGCTTATATATTAGTTGGTTTACCTTTATCCTATTATTTAGGCCTTAATACTCACCTTGGGGTTGTTGGGATATGGATTGGTTTATTAGTTGGTTTAGTTTCATCATCAATTTTTTTACTTTTAAGATTTAGATATGATTTAAATTTTATTTTTAACAAAAGATAATTTAGATTGGATGATTGAAGAAATTATAGATTTTGACAAAGTTATTTTTTTATATTTAAACTCATTAGGTTCAAAAAGTTTTGATTTTTTTTGGTTATTAATTACAAATAAATTTTTGAACTTTATTATTTATTTTTCGCTACTTTTTGCAGTTTATAGAAGATATGGTGTGACAAAAGCTCTTAATATTTTCTTATTAGTTCTAATTTTAATTTGTATGGTTGATCAAACCACAAATCTTTCAAAATTTTATTTTGAGAGACCAAGACCGTGTTATGACGAGCAAATTTCATTGTTGTCAAGACTAGTCTCTAGTAAATGTGGAGGTAAATTTAGTTTTTTCTCTGCCCATGCGTCAAACTCCTTTGCACTTGCTACTTTTTTTTCATTCATTTTTAAAAATTATAAATTTTTAAAAGTTTTGCTTGTGATTTTTGCATCATTAATTGCATATAGTAGGATTTACATAGGAGTTCATTATCCATTGGATATTATGATTGGGACTATAGTCGGTATATTTATTTCAATTACTTATATCCACTTCATAAATAAATATTTAAAAAATAGAATTTTCAATTATTAAACGATTCTTTTAATAACTCTGGATATGTTTTTTTAAATCGATTGATCCTTGGAATGGAAACATTTTTAACATAAGGATCGTATGGATTTAATCTTTCATAATTTTGATGATATTCCTCAGCATAATAAAAAACTTCAAATGGGACAATTTGTGTTACAATTTTGTTACTAAAAATTTTATTAAATTCTAAGAGTTTTATGTAGTCGAGAATAAGATCTTTTTCTTGCTCATTTTGGTAAAAAGCAATAGACCTATATTGTTCTCCTCGATCTGGTCCCTGCCTGTTTAATGTAGTTGGATCATGAGATCCAAAGAATACCTGCAATAAAGTTCCATACCCAATTTCCTTATCATTATAAAGTATTTCTACTGCTTCTGCGTGCCCTGTTCTTCCTGTACCTATTTGGTAATAAGTTGGATTTTTTAAATACCCTCCAGCATACCCTGAATATACTTCATAAACGCCTTTGACACTTTCAAAAACTGCCTCTACACACCAAAAACACCCTGAAGCAAAATAAGCCTTTTTTAAATTTTTATAGTTATTGTCGGGTGGTTCCCATATCGGATTTTTATTATCCTTTAGCTGCCCAACTGATATACACGAATTTAATAAAATTGCAAGTACAAAGTATCTCATAAGTTCTATAAATTTGATTTTAAATATTAAAAGTAAACTTCACAATTTCATCTGCAAACTTTCCCCAAGAATATTTATTTTTATTTTTCTTTATATTTCTTGAATAAAAATAATTGTTTTTTTTATCTAAAACTATATTGATTGCATTTGCTAAATCTTTAGAAGTATTATTAAACACAACACCTGAATTATCATTTTTCACATATGATGTTAGGCCATCTAAATTAGAAACAACAATTGGTTTATCAAACAAATAACATAATGATATTACTCCACTTTGTGAGGCAGTTTTGTATGGCAAGATTACAGCTTTTGATTTTTTAAAATAATTTCTGATTTCATCATTTCTAATAAATCTATCAATAATATCAACCCTTTTTTTAAGATTCAACTTTTCTATTAAATTTAAATATTTTTTTTTATTGTCGTAAAATTCCCCCACTATTAATAATTTAAAATTTTGATTATATTTCATAGAATTTATTAGGGTTTCAAGGCCTTTGTATTTTCTAATTAAGCCAAAAAATAATACAAAATCAGATTCATTTTTATTGAATGTTTTTGACTCTGAGGAGTTGAATTTTTTTTCACTAGGAATAGGATGGAAACCCATTAAAATTCTCTTTTTAATTGTTTTTTTTATTTGTATTCCAACAGCTCTTGAAAATGTCACAATCATGTCCATAGAATTACCAAAGTGTGTGTTAAGTTTTTTATCCCATAGTTTTGGCTCATGATGCTCCCAATTATCAATTAATCCAACCGTTTTAATTGATTTATCAAGTTTACTTTTTATGTAGTACCAGCAGGGGCAAATAAGCGGTGTCCAATATCTAAAAACTACTATTTTTGGTTGTATAAAATTAATTTTTTTTGCAACTGATTTCCATTTAAAAAAATTATAAGCATGAATAAGTCTCTTAGATTTCAATTTACTTTTCTCAATTTTATTTTTATCAAGTTGACTTTTACCAGGGAAAAGAATTTTTGGATATAGCTTTGTAAATGTCCAAATCTCAACATTAAAGCCTTTTAATGATATTTCTTCAGCTAGATAGTTTTGGGTTTCAGCAATGCCTCCTCTGAATGGTTTTGCGGGTCCTAAAAAAATATAATCAATTTTTTTTTCTTGCATTTCTTTCAAACCATTTTATTTTCTTTTGGGAGATGGTTTGAAACTGTTAGAGTAAGAAAAATCGAAAACATGAAATAAAAATTAAATAAGTAGAAGTTAAAATATTTAAATTCAATTATGTTGTTAATTAAAATCGTGCCTAATATAAGTCTGAAAATCTCAATGTGAAAGGCCAATTTATAGTTGTCCATAACAGATGTAAATCCAAAAATAGTAGTCAAAATAAATGTTGAATAGAATATTTTTAAGTTGTTACCTAATTCATCATATCCAACTAACAATAACCACAACGAAACATTAATGTATACAAAATGAAATATTGCATAAAAGGCATGAATTTTTTTATACTTAATTTCATATTTTTTTTGATTATATACATTGATTATTTTATCTCTTTTAATTTTGACTTTAACATCGTCCGGTCTCCATCCAGTTGGCATGAACCAAATTTTAACTTTATTTTTAAGCTTACGTGTATGCCAAGCATCAACAATTAAATACCATAAGTGTTGAAAATTTATAATAATGGGGTTCCATGTATTAACTGGTTTTAATGTACCATAAACACACGGAACCTTATCAAGTTCTTCTTGAAAAGTTCCAAATAATCTATCCCAAACACAAAAAATAGCAGAAAGATTTTTATCTATATATTCAGAATTAATTGCATGATGTACTCTGTGCTGAGAGGGAGTAACAAAAATATATTCCAAAAACCCTAACTTTCCAATATGTTTTGTATGATACCAGAATTGACCAAATAAGTGTAGAGGAGCTAGTAATGAAATTACTTTGTTTGGAACTCCAAAAAGTGCTGCTGGAATTAAGAAAATAGCTCCATAACCCAATAAATTCGAAATACTTTGTCTTAAAGCACACGCTAAATTAAATTCTTGACTACTGTGATGTATTACGTGCTGATTCCAAAAAAAATTAATTGAATGATTTAGTCTGTGATTCCAATAACTTGCAAAATCTAAACATACAAAAGCAATAATATATAAATATATACTTTCGTTTAATTCAATAATTGAAATTGATTTTTTGATAAACGGATAAGAAATAATTATAATTCCTATTCCTAGAAGATCTTTCAATAAGTTAGTTATTCCTGAACTTAAACTTGAAAGTGTATCCATTAAATTATAATATTTTCTTTTTAAAACGAATCCATAAAGAATCTCTAATAAAACAAGAAAGAAAAAAATAGGAATAGCTATGGTTAATACATTTGCGTAAGTAGTCATTTATAAATTATTTTTTTTTAATTAATATCCATTCTCCACTGCTAATTAATGGAACAGCAATTTTAAATTTAATAGTCTTTTCTTCACCATTCTTAACATTTTGTATTAATACTTTTTCATTTCTTCCTATTTTGGGCATTTCCCTAATGATTGTCTCAACTCTTGGACTGTTATTACTTGCATTTGAACCAATAGCTCTATGTTTCAGTGCTAACTCTTCGGAATTCAAAACTTCATCTTTTGATGTTTTTAATTTGTCGATATTCTTGGTTTTTTTTGCTTCTTGTATCGATGGATTTTGACTAGGAATATTTCCTTTTAAAAGGAATGAAATTATATCTCTATTAAGAGAGCTAATCATGTGTTTAAATAATTCAAAAGATTCAAATTTATAAATTAAAAGTGGATCTTTTTGTTCATGAACAGCCAATTGTACAGATTGTTTTAATTCATCCATCTTCCTTAAGTGATTTTTCCATGAATCATCTATAAAAGCTAAACTTATATTTCTTTCAAAATCATCAATTAATTGTTTACCATTTGAACGATAAGCTTTTTCTAGATTGGTTACAACATTTAAGTTTTTAGTTCCATCTGAAAACGGAACCACAATTTTCTCAAATCTATTCCTTGGGTTTTCATAAACATTTTTTATTACTGGAAAAGATAATAAAGCATTTATTTCACATTTTTTTTTGTAAACATCATATATGTTTTTAAACGTTTTCTCAATCAACACTTTTTCTTCAATACTTTCAAACTGTTCTAAACTTATTGGTGATGAAACAGAAAAAGTACTTATTATATTGTATTCATAGTTTTTGTAATCTTTATTAGAAAAACATTCAATTACAATTTCTTCACAAATATCATAAAGTAGATTAGCAATATCAACTTTTAATCTGTTACCCTGCAATGCATTTTTTCTTCTTCTATAAATTACTTCTCTTTGAGAATTCATGACATCATCGTATTCAAGAAGCCTCTTTCTTATTCCAAAATTATTTTCTTCAACCTTTTTTTGTGCCCTTTCAATTGATTTTGTCATCATAGAATGTTGAATCACTTCTCCTTCTTCAAGTCCCATTCTATCCATTACCTTTGCAACTCTATCAGATCCAAACAACCGCATTAAATTGTCTTCTAAAGAGACATAGAATTGAGAACTACCTGAGTCACCTTGTCGTCCTGACCTTCCTCTTAACTGTCTGTCTACCCTTCTTGAATCATGTCTTTCTGTTCCGATTATTGCTAAACCACCAACTTCTTTAACTTCTTTTGACAGCTTTATATCTGTTCCTCTTCCAGCCATATTAGTAGCTATTGTTACTATTCCACTTTGTCCTGCTTCCGCAACAATTTCAGCTTCTTTTTTATGAAGTTTTGCATTTAATACGTTATGTTTAATTTTACGTATATTGAGCATTTTACCAAGTAATTCAGAAATTTCAACTGAAGTTGTGCCTAGTAACACGGGTCGTCCTTTTTTAGAAAGTTCATTAACCTCATTGATAACTGCATTATATTTTTCTCTTTTTGTTTTGTAAATTAGATCATTTTCATCTTTCCTTGCAATAGGCCTGTTAGTTGGTATTTCTATAACATCCAATTTATAAATTTCCCAAAATTCACCAGCTTCAGTTATAGCAGTTCCGGTCATTCCAGAAAGTTTATTATACATTCTAAAATAGTTTTGCAAAGTTATAGTAGCAAATGTTTGGGTAGCAGATTCAATTTTTACATTCTCCTTGGCTTCAATTGCTTGATGTAAACCGTCAGAATATCTTCTTCCATCCATAATTCTTCCGGTTTGTTCATCTACTATCAAGACTTTGTTATCCATTACTACATACTCAGTATCTTTTTCAAATAAAGTGTAAGCTTTGAAAAGCTGACTCATAGTGTGAATTCTTTCGCTCTTTATTGAAAAATCCTGGAAGAGTTTATTCTTTTTTTCAGCTTCGTCTTCTGGTTTAAAATTTTGATTTTCAATTTTTGCAATTTCAGTTCCAATATCAGGTAGTACAAAGAAATTTTTATCTTCTACACTCTCAGATAAATTTTCAAGTCCTTTTTCAGTTAATTCAACTGAATTGTTTTTTTCGTCAATAACAAAATATAGTTCGGAGTCAATTTTGTGCATTTCTCTGTTGTTATCTTGCATATAGAAATTCTCAGTCTTTTGCAATAACTGTTTGGTTCCTTCTTCACTTAAAAATTTAATCAATGCTTTATTTTTTGGTAGTCCACGAAAAACTGTATACAAAAGTTTACCTCCATCATCCCTATCTCCACTTGAGATCTTTTTTTTGGCCTCTGCAAGAACATTTGTAAGCATTTTCCTCTGATATGTAAACAAATTGTATACTTTTGGTTTCAAGTGATCAAACTCATGTCTTTCTCCCTCTGGCACTGGACCTGAAATTATTAAAGGTGTTCTTGCATCATCTATTAACACGGAGTCTACCTCATCTACTATGGCATAATTGTGAACTCTTTGAACTAAATCGTCTGGAGTATGGGACATATTGTCTCTTAGGAAATCAAATCCAAATTCGTTATTGGTGCCATAAGTGACGTCCGCATTATAAGCATTTTTTCTTTCAATGCTATTTGGTTTGTATTTGTCAATACAATCAACTGACAACCCGTGAAACTCAAAAATTGGAGCCATCCAGGCGCTATCTCTTTTGGCTAGATAATCATTTACAGTGACCAAATGAACACCTTTCCCTGTCAATGCATTCAGGTATATTGGAAGTGTCGCAGCAAGTGTTTTTCCCTCTCCAGTTTGCATTTCAGAAATTTTTCCTTGATGCAAAGCAATTCCACCAATTAATTGAACATCGTAATGAATCATATCCCATTTTATAGGTTTACCTGCTGCATCCCATTCATTTGTCCAAAATGTCTTATTATCAGTAATATTTACATAACTTTTTTCTTGTGAAATAATTCTGTCATATTCTGACGTGGATACTTCAATTTTTGGAGAGTTGTAAAATCTCCTACAGGTTTCTTTTACAACGGCAAATGCTTCAGGTAATATTTGATTTAGTACGTTATTTGTTTTTTCTAAACCTAATTTTTCGAGCTCATCAATCCTAGTATATAAATCTTGTTTTTCTATTATATCTTCGGATGTTGATAAATTGACTTCAATTTTTTGAATTTTTTCATCTATTTCTTCTCTCTCAGATACTATTTTCTTTTTGAAATAATTTGTTTTTTCCCTTAGTTCGTCATTTGTTAATTTTTCTAAATCAACACCTATTTTTTTAATTTGATTAACTATTGGTAAAATTAATTTTAAATCTTTTTTTGCTTTATCTCCTACAAAAGTTTTTAAAATAGTGTTGAATAAGCCCATATTATTTTTTTGTGTAAAACAAATTTAAATAAATAAAATATTTACCAGTTATAAGAAATTACAAACTAATATTCGTCTTCATTCCAAAGGTAGTCTTCATCAGATGGAAAGTCTGGCCATATTTCCTCAATCGATTCATAAACATCCCCTTCATCCTCCATGGATTGTAGATTTTCCACTACTTCTAAGGGGGCTCCTGTCCTTATTGAAAAATCAATTAACTCATCTTTGGTCGCGGGCCAGGGAGCGTCACTTAAATATGAAGCCAATTCTAATGTCCAATACATGTATTATTTTTTTGCAAAAATAATTGTTAGTTTAAGAAAAACAAGAAAAATATTGTTTTTCATTCAACATTCCATTTTAACTCACTAACATTCAGTATTTTAGAAAAAAATCTTGCAAGTGTAAATAGATAATCAGATAATCTGTTTATAAATAATAATATTTCTTGGTTTAAATCTTCTTTTTCTTTCAATTTTGTAATTTTTACTTCAGCTCTTCTACACACACATCTCGCAAGATGAGTAAAGGAAACTAATTTATTCCCTCCGGGGATTATAAAATTTTTTAGTGGATCTAGCTTACTTGTCATTCTATCAATTGCATTTTCTAAAAATTCAGTATCCTTTTTGCAAATCTTGGGTATATTTTTATATTTTTTGTCATTCGATAATTGACTAGCTATGTTCATTAGTTTGTTTTGAATTATAAAAATTTCATTTTTGTGTTCTTTAGGAGAAAAGTCTCTTACAATTCCCATTATAGAATTTAGTTCGTCAATAGATCCGTATGCAATTATCCTTTTATTATGTTTATTTACTCTTTTCCCTGATAATAGGCTGGTTTTTCCATCGTCACCAGTTCTTGTATATATTTTCATTTATCTCCTTGTTAAAAAATTTCTGATTAAAAAAAGTATCGTTAATATAAACAATAATAGTGCTATCCTAGCTATGTAATCCCCATATTTTGTATAAAATGTAAGCTCATTTTCTAATTTAATATTTCCAATTAAAATACCTTTTTTATCGTAATCAATTTTTTTTAAAACTTCTCCATTCTTGCTAATTATTGCTGATATTCCTGTATTTGCACTTCTAGCAATAGACCTTCGATTTTCAATAGCTCTTAGCCTTGAATAACTCAGTAACTGGCGATGACCTTCGGTATTACCCCACCAAGCATCATTAGAAATTACTACAAGTAGTTGTGCTCCATATCTAACATATTCTGTTATAAACGACCCATATATTGATTCATAGCAAATAATTGGAGCCGCAATAAGCTTTTCTTTTGACAAGAAGTTAGTTCTGCTATTTTGAATACCTCTTGTTGCAACAGTACCTCCAAAATCTAATAAGACTTCCCCAATTAATGGTTCCAAAAGTTTTTTGTAAGGCATAAATTCAACTCCAACTACTAGCTTAGATTTATGATAAAATTGCGGCTGATAATTATTGCTAAATTGAAAAGCTGAGTTGTATACATCTATCCATCGTCCATCTGAAATTTTATTTGCTGTAGCTGTTGGAGAATTTTTACTATTAGGATAAATGTTGTAAGATTGAGCTCCTAAAATTAGATTCAAATTTCTATATTTTTTTAAAAATTTATCAACCTTAAATTTTAATTCAGAATTTGTAAAGTTTTTTAAATCTAAGCCTAATCCACCATCCAAGTAACCTTCAGGTGCGATTAAATATTTTGTGTTTTGGCCTATATGACCGATACTTTGATTTTTAATTAATTCAAAAAGCTCACCGTTACTTCTTTTAAATTTGTTGTTGTAGGGGTCAATATTTGGTTGTAAAATTGCTATTTCTATTTCGTCTCCTGTTTCGTCATTTGATATATATATTAAAATCGATAAAATAATTGGTGAAATAATTAAAAAGATCAATGCTGAAGTTTTTATTATAATTTTTTTTATAGTAAAATTTTTAATGTTTTTTTCAAAAAAGTTAAAAACGAAGAGATTAACTACTAAAATCCATAAAGTACCTCCAAAAACTCCTGTGTATTCATACCACTGAATAAAATAAATACTTTCTGAAAAAACATTACCAAGATTAAGCCAAGGCCAAGAAAAATCCCAATTAAGATGAAATTTTTCAAAAGATATCCACATACTTAAAAACAAAAGTTGACTCGTTATTTTAGGAATTAAGTTCAATGAAATTCTATAAATAACCATCATAAACGCGTAAAATGAACTATTAACTAAAATCGCAAATAAAGCCCCAAATTCAGTTGAATTATAAATCCACCAAGTAGTAATTAAATTCCATAAAAAAAAGCTCAGGTAAGAAACAAAAAAGGTAATTATATTTTTAAAATATTTATTATTATCGTTTATTCTATTAATTGATATTAACAGAGGAACTAGACAAATAAAAATTAAAAGCGATAGTCCTGTCGTTGGCCATGAAAATCCTAATAGAAGACCAGTTAAAATTGAAAGTATTAGATTTTTTTTCAATTATTCATTTATTATTAAATCAAAAATATGGAATTAAATAGTAATATTTATTCTAGAATTTTAATAATGAAAAATTGTACATTGTGTTTTGAATGAAAAAATATATCCCTCACTTTTTTACTTCATTAAATTTAATTTGTGGATGCATAGCTGTTTTGCTATTATCGAAAGATAATTACAATATATCGGTTATTTTTTGTCTCTTGGCTTTTTTGTTCGATTTTACAGACGGTTTTTTTGCTCGTTTACTTAAAACAGAAAGTGAGATTGGGAAGCAATTGGACTCATTTTCAGACTTAATTACAAGCGGTTTAGTCCCTGGTATAATTATGTATAAATTGCTTGTTAGGTCAGGTTTCACTGAAACACTAATATTTTCCAATTTATTGGACTTTGGTTTTTATATTTCAACTTCATCTTTGGCTGGCTTTGTTATAACAGTTGCAACTGCTTTTAGATTATCAAAATTCAACTTAATGGAAACCGAATGTAATTACTTTCTAGGGCTTCCAGCACCTGCTAATTGCATTATGATAATAGGACTCCCTTTTATGTTCGATTTTTTAGGAGAAAAATATTTAAGTTATAATTTGTTATTTTTAATAATACTTTTTTCAGTCTACATTTTAAACTCCAATCTAAAAATGATTTCATTAAAAAACATAAACATATTGATTCTTTTTTTTCTTTTTTGTTTAATCGGTACTCTATTAGTATTTACAAATTTTGCAATTTTGACTATTATTATATTAATATATATATTAATAAGTATATTTTATTTCCAATTTAAGAGCTAGCTTTTTTTCTAAGTTCAAAGTTCTTACCTAAATATACTTTTCTTACCATTTCATCTTTTGCTAGTTCCTCTGGTATCCCTTCTTTTAAAATTTTACCTTCAAACATAAGATAAGTTTTATCTGTTATAGCTAGCGTTTCTTGAACGTTGTGGTCAGTTATTAAAACACCTATATTCCTATCTTTTAAGTGAGAAACTATTTTTTGAATATCTTCAACTGCAATAGGATCAACTCCTGCGAAAGGTTCATCCAAAAGAATAAATTTTGGATTAGATGCAAGTGCTCGTGCAATTTCTGTTCTTCTTCTTTCACCTCCCGAAAGAAGATCTCCACGATTTTTCCGTATACTAATTAATCCAAATTCTTCGAGTAAACTTTCCGTTTTTTTCACTTGATCTTTCTTAGATAATTTAGATAATTGCAAAATACTTAAAATATTGTCTTCAACGCTTAATTTTCTAAAAACTGAAGGATCTTGAGAAAGATAACCAATCCCATTTTGAGCTCTTTTGTACATTGGATATTTTGTTATTTCTTTGTCTTCAAGAATAATTTTTCCAGAATCAGGTCGTATTAAACCAACTATCATATAGAAAGAAGTTGATTTTCCGGCTCCATTTGGACCTAAAAGGCCTATTATTTCTCCTTGTTTTACTTCTAATGATACATTATTAACTGCTTTCTTAGATCTGAATGACTTGACTATATTTAGTGCTTTTAAAATCATTTTGATTTTTTAATCTGTTTTTTCACAATCAATTTAGATATTAAAATACTTATTTCATATAAAATTAACACTGGGATAGTAACAATTATTTGACTTGTTATGTCTGGTGGAGTAATTATTGCTGATATACTTAAAACAATGACAATTGCAAATTTTCTATTTTTTTTAAGGAAATTTGGAGTTACTAGTCCAATCCTAGTTAAGAAAAAAATCAAAATAGGTAGTTCAAAGATAAATCCAGAGGACAAAACAGAAGCTCTAAGTAATCCAATATAGCTATTCAAATCAAAATCATTAAAAACCTCTTTACTTATTGTATAATTACTCAAAAAATTTACCGAAAGGGGAGTTACAACATAATATCCGAAAAGCACACCAATAAAAAATAAGAAAGAAGCAACAAATATAAATCCTCTCGCATTTTTTTTCTCATATTCATGTAAACCAGGTTTTATAAACCTCCATAACTCGAATAGTACATAAGGAAAGGATAAAATAAATCCTGCTGTTACAGATGTCCAAATATGAGCAGAGAATTGACCTGAAACTGTCCTACTTTGAACTCTAAAAGGAAGTTCTTGGATGCATAGAATTTCTGAGATTTCACAAAAAAACCTGTATGTTGGGAAATTTGATTTCTTAGGCCCGAAGATTATGTACTCAAAAATAAAATCTTTTGCCAAAAATGCAACCAATCCAGTTATCAAAACTGCTAAGAAAGATCTAATTATATGCCATCTTAAAATTTCAAGATGTTCTAAAAATGACATTTCGTTTTCCTTTGACACTTCTAATCAAAATTTTTTATGATATCTAATACATGGACAACACCAGTGCAATTATTATTTTTATCTATCAAAATCATATGGTTTATTGGTTTATCCTTAATCTGCTTAGAGGCAAGATCAACTAACAAATTTTCATCGAATAAGACAGGGTTTTTACTCATAATATCTCTAGCCCTTAAACTTATTATATTTTCATTATTGTCAAGCATTCTTCTAATATCCCCGTCAGTTATAATTCCCAATAAGTTGTTTTTTTTCATAACTAAAGTTATACCCAATCTGTTTGAAGTAATTTCTTTAATTACTTCGTTTACTTTAGACACATCCTTGACTTTTGGTATTGGGTTTTTTGATGCTAAATCCTTTAATGTTAAATTTAATTTTCTACCTAAAGACCCACCTGGATGATGACTAGCAAAATCTTCAGTTTTAAAACCTCTAAGTTTTAACAAAGAAACAGCTAATGCGTCACCTAATGCCATTTGAGATGTTGTACTCGATGTTGGTGCAAGATTGTTTGGGCAAGCTTCTTCTTTTATAAAACATGATAAGAGATAATCTGATTCTTTTGCTAAGAAACTATTTAAACCACCAGTTATACTAATAATTATATTACCTCTTTTTTTTAAATGAGGTACTAAATCTTTTATTTCATTTGATGAACCACTATTTGATATTATAACAACTAAGTCATTCGGGTTTACCAAACCTAAGTCACCGTGCATAGCATCTGCAGCGTGGAGAAAAACTGAGGAAGTTCCAGTTGAATTTAATGTAGATGAAATCTTCATGGAAACTATGGCACTCTTTCCAATTCCAGTAATTATTACTTTCCCCTTTGAATTTAAAATTAGATTAACAACTTCTATAAATTGATTATTAAGTTGATTCATTAAATCTTTTATAGAATTAGATTCTTTGGTTAAAACCATTCTAGCAATATCTAAAATTTCTTTTTGGTTATTCAATATTTTAAAATTTGACAAGAAAATTAATCACTATATATTATATTTAATATATACAAATTTAAAATTTGATTTACAAAATTTAATGCATTTTGAACATTTAAATGTAGAACTGAAGAGGTATTTTGGTTTTTCTTCCTTTAAGGGTCACCAAGAAGAGATAATTAAAAGTCTTTTAAATGGTAAAAATTCAATTGTAATTATGCCAACTGGTGCTGGTAAATCTTTATGTTATCAGTTACCATCTTTGTTACTAAAAGGCACTTCGATCGTAGTGTCTCCTCTGATAGCATTAATGAAAAACCAAGTTGATTTTTTACGTGGTAATTCCCTTAATGATAGCATTGCTCACGTTATTAATTCCACTTTAACAAAAAATGAAATCACCAAAGTAAAAAATGATATTCTCAATAAAAAAACTAAAATTCTTTTTGTTGCCCCAGAAACACTGGTTAAATTGGATCTGATTAGATTTTTAAAATCAGTAAAAATATCCTTTTTAGCTATAGACGAAGCCCACTGCATTTCAGAATGGGGGCATGACTTTAGACCAGAATACAGAAATATAAGAAAAGTAACAGATCAAATAAACAAAAACACTCCCATAATAGCATTAACAGCTACAGCTACTCCTAAAGTTCAGGAGGACATCCTAAAGAACTTAAATATTAAGGATGCTAAAATTTTTAAAGCTTCTTTCAACAGACCAAATTTATATTATGAAGTGAGAAAAAAGACAAAAGAGGTAGTAATTGATATAGTTAGGTTTGTAAAAAATAATAAATCGAAATCTGGGATTATATATTGTTTATCAAGAAAAAAAGTAGAGGAACTAACAAAAACCCTTAGCGTTAATGATATCAATGCTGTTCCTTATCATGCAGGTCTAGATTCTAAAACACGATCTCAAAACCAAGATTCCTTCTTAAAAGAGGACTGTGACGTTGTAGTTGCGACTATTGCTTTTGGGATGGGTATAGACAAACCTGATGTAAGATTCGTTATTCATCATGATATTCCCAAAAGCTTAGAAAGTTATTATCAAGAGACCGGCAGGGCAGGTAGAGATGGGGGTGAAGGACATTGTCTAGCATTTTATTCTTACAAGGACATTGAAAAATTAGAAAAATTTTTATCAAAAAAAACAGTATCCGAAAGAGAACTTGGTACTGCTTTATTAGATGAAATGGTTTCATATGCAGAAACTTCCATATCTAGAAGAAAATTTATTTTACATTATTTTGGAGAGTATTTTAATGTAGAAGATGATTTACAAAAAATGGATGACAATCTTCGTTTTCCAAAAAAAAAGATCGATGCCTCCAAAGAGCTTCATCTTGTTTTAAATATTATAAAAAAGACAAATCAAAAGTTAAAGACTAAAGAATTAGTGAAAACAATAGTTGGTGAGAGTAATTCAATAATAAATAGTTATGAATTACAAAAAAAATCTTTTTTTGGAAAGGGATCATGTAAAAGTAAATTATTTTGGAATTCACTAATTTGTCAAGCTTCAATTTCGGGATTTATCAAAAAAAACATTGATAATTACGGAATTATAAAATTAAATGATAAGGGTTTTGAATGTTTGAAAAACGAAATGGCTTTTAGTATTTATCTTAATAATAATAATAATAATAATAACAATGAGATTGAAAATTTTAGCTTAAAATCTTCAATCAATGATGATAATTTAAAAAAGATATTACTTGAATTAAGAAAAAAAGTAGCGGATAGAAATAAAATACCTCCATATACAGTTTTTCAAGATATATCAATTAATGATATGACATTTAAATACCCTATAAATATGATAGAAATGAAAAATATTCATGGAGTAGGTGAGAGTAAGGCTAAAAAGTATGGGAGTGAATTCATAAAAGTAATTGAAGAATACGTAAATAATAATGGTATACTTAGGAATGAGGAACATGTTGTTAGAACTACAGGGTCAAATTCAACTCGCAAACTTTATCTTATTCAGTCAATTGACAGAAAACTACCTTTACCAGATATTGCATTTGCTAAAGGCATGTCTATGGACGCTCTTCTTACAGAAGCTGAGACTATAGTTTATTCAGGAACCAAACTAAATGTTGATTATTGGCTTAATGAAGTCTTTGATGATGATCAGCAAAAAAATCTTCATGATTATTTTTTAGATTCAGAAACAGATGATATTAATGATGCTGTAAATGAATTTAATGGGGAGTTTGATGAAGATGAAATACGATTATATCGTTTGAAATTTTTGAGTGAAGTAGCTAATTAATTTAAAAATTGTAATTTAATGCGATGGAAGACGGTATTTACGCCAAGATAAAAACAGAAAAAGGTGAAATTCAAATTTTTTTAGAATACAAACTTGTCCCAATAACTGTATCTAATTTTATTGGTTTATCCTCAGGAACTTTATCAAATTACTCGAACAAAAAACAAGTTAGATTTTATGATAACTTAATTTTTCATAGAGTCATCCCTGACTTTATGATTCAAGGCGGTTGCCCTAATGGAAATGGTATGGGAGGACCTGGATATAATTTTAAAGATGAATTTCACCCTGATTTGAAACATGACAAACCTGGTGTTTTATCAATGGCAAATTCTGGACCGAATTCGAATGGAAGTCAATTTTTTATTACTCATCTTCCTACTCCGTGGCTTGACGGTAAGCATTCAGTTTTTGGAAATGTAATAGAGGGTCAGTCTATTGTAGATTCAATTTCAAACGGAGATAAAATTGAAAAAGTTGAGATTATCAAAGTAGGTGAAGATGCAGAAAAGTTTGATGAAGTCAAAGTTTTTGAGTTAGGTATTATCAATTAAAATTATTAGTCATATTTTGGTTCATTTCCTTTAATCCATTTTATGTTACATCCCATACTTGGATATTGTAAAAATTTAGTCTTAGAATTGCTATTTAACATTTCTATAGCACTATTTAGATCTTCTCCACTTACTTCAACTCCATTGTTGGGCCTTGATTTATCGTATCGACCTTGATAAAATTGTTTATGATTTTTATCAAACAATTTGAATTCAGGAGTACATAAGGCATGGTAATAGTGAGCTACCTCTTGATTCTTATCAAAGAAATATGGAAATTCAATTTTTTTTTCTTTAGTCAGTAGGTTCATTTTTTCAGGTGAATCCTGAGGGTAATTTACTATATCATTGCTTGAAAAGGCAATGGTTGAAATTTTATTTTTTTTTATTTTTTTACAAAAACTAATCATATGGTCTAAAAGATGGACAACATAAGGACAATGGTTACACATAAAAATTATTAAAGTTCCTTTTTCACCGTAATAAATTGATGTATTTTCAATTTTATTATTGGATGTATTCAACAATTTGAAATTTTTTAATGGGTTGTTATTAATAATATTAGATGCAGTTAAAACCATAAAAAAATAATTTAACAAATTTTTATTTAGTTCATATATTGAGAATAAAACATCATGTTTGCTAGAAAATGTTGAGTTCCAATCCAGTACCCTCTAAAGTTTGTATTGTCCGTCATAATAATAATTTTACCATTACCTGTTGGCTCAATTTTAAATGGGACTGTATTTGAAAGATTTTTTAAATTTTCTTTTGATATGTAACCACTTATCAATGGATTGTTGTCATATTTAATGGGATTATTATAACTTTCATCATCCGGTTTTAAAAAAATATCTGTATTTCTAAACAACGCTATTGAATTATTTTCAATTCCAAAATTAATCGGATGTGTTCTATCTAAATTTGCTTTAAAAATTGCTCCAGAAATATTCTGTGCCGTTTTAAAATTTTTTCTATTAATGAAATTAATGTTTTTTGCCCTAAAATCCTTTTTCAAAATTTCGATTTCCACTAACTGATTTTCTTTTGCCCAATTAATAGCTTCTCTGAAGAGCACTAGCGTCCCACCTTTCTCTACCCAAGAGTTAATTTTATGAATTGTTTTATCACTTATTTCTCCACTAAAACTCGGAAAAATAAAATGAGTATATTTTTCTAAATTTATTTTTTCTAAAATCCTGGCATCAATTTTAGTGATTGGAATATTATACTGCCTATCCATTATATACCATATTTCACCAGCATCGTAGCTTCTTACGCCATCACCAACTAATAAACCGATTTTTGGCTTTTTAATTGTTTTAAAGTTTCTTGAACCAAGATCAATACCTTCTTGAGAGGCACCAGTATTTGTACTATATATATCTAATTCTGATTCAACTGAAATTTCAGACATGATTTTTTGAATTTCATCTGGATTTAAATTTTGATTGCGAGTTGGTACCATTATAGTTCCATAATCAAAAGATCTGTTATTAATTTTAAATTTTTTCAATGAAACTTTAGCTCTTACTCCATAATCTAGTAATTTATAAAGCCCCTTTGGGTAGTAGTATCCATGCGTTTCAAAAATATAAGCATAATCTGCTTTTTCTACACTATTTACTTTAAGTTTCTGGTCATCTTGGATTAATTTTCCAACAAATTTTAAATTATTAATTTTTTCAAAATTTACATCGAAAGCAAGTGGTAAAGTCCATGACGAAACATCATAAAAGGTACTATCTTTAAACTTTACTTGTTTATCAAATATTGCTTTAATTATTTTAAATTTATTTTGTTTTAAAGGAACTATAAAACTATTTTCGATTGAAAATCTTTTTCCGTTTACATTAATATCATTCTTAAGACTGTGTATTTCAATATTATGTAATTTAAGAACTTCTAACAACCTGTACGTGGACGAAATATCCTTTTTATTTCCAAAAACTATAGCCTTCTCTCTTTTAGTTTCGGATTCTAATTTTGAGTTCTTAAAAAAATCTATTTGATACTTTAAAAGTTCCAATTTTAGTGAATTAGCTGCTTTTAATGTTGATATAGCTGTTTTAAATTGATTTCTAATTGAGAACGGAAAGGTTAAAAGTCCATTCTCTGTATTTTGACTATAACCTCTTGAACTAGCCTGTTCAAACAAAATTCCAATACCTCCATTAATATCGGGGTATGCAGAACCCTTGCTTAAGAAAAAATCGTCATAATCTTCCTTAGAGTAATACAGTGAACCTATTTCGTCTAGTTCCTTTGAATGAAATTTTGATATTTTAGATGTTAAACTTTGATTTTTTTTTGAAATTAAGGGATTGACACTAGAAGGAATTCCAGGTTGAAAGAAAAAAGATTGATCTTTTCCCATTTCGTGATGATCTGTTAAAATATTAGGCAACCATTTATTAAATGATAAAATCCTTGCTTTTGATTCATTTAACTGGACTGTTAACCAATCCCTATTTAAGTCAAACCAATAATGATTAGTTCTTCCCCCTGGCCATACTTCATTGTACTCTCTATCATAGGAATCAGGATTTTTAATATAAGATCTTTGTGAATTAACCCATCCTGAAAATCTTTGTAAGCCGTCAGGATTCTGGCTTGGGTCAAGCAAAATGATTAAATTATCTAAAAGTTCCAAAACTTTTTCATCTTCTGATGAAGCTAAATAATAAGCTAATAAAACAGCGGCATTTGAACCGCTTGCTTCATTCCCATGAATAGAAAATCCCTGATATACTACTGCGGGCATTTTTTTTAAATCATTTTCAGAAAGAATATTATTGGAAAGATTAATATGATTTTTTCTTAATTCCTCAAGTCGAGAGTGATTTTTTTCACTTGTAATTGTAAGTAAAATAAGAGGTCTGTCTTCGTAAGTATATCCTCTGTTTTCAATTTTAATTTTTTTTGATGATTTTGATAATGTAGTCAAGTAATCAATCAACTTGTCATGATTTATGTGCCAGTCTCCAACATTAAAACCTAAGCTCTCATATGGTTTAGGAATAGCATCATCAAGTTTTTCATCAAGTGGTAAAAAATAATCAAGGTCTTCTTGAGAAAAAAGACTAAAAGAAGCATTCAATATGAAGAAAAATAAAGTTTTTCTAAATATTGAATAAGGGTTACTATATATTAACAAGTATAAGTAATTTTGATTATCTAAGAGATTTCTTCTTTTTGCTCATTAAAATCTTTCCGATGTTTTTCACTAATAACTTCGATACCTCTCTCATTTATAATGAAATCAATTACTTCGGATAGGTTTGCCTTGAAATCAGAAAAGTCTTCTTTATAAAGATATATTTTGTGTTTCTTATAAAAATAAGTACCATCATCATTTGAATACTTTTTACTTTCAGTTATTGTTAGATAGTAATCACTAGCTTTAGTTTCACGTACATCAAAAAAATAAGTTCTTCTTCCGGCACGAAGAATTTTAGAATAAATTTCTTCTTGAGTTGTTTCCATTTTTATTTCTATTTTGAATAATAAAATTAGTAAAAAACAAACTACAGAACTAAAAAAAGTTAGATTTTAATGAAATCAATATTCTCTACCTGTTTTTGGGCCAATTTTTCATAGTAGCCTTTAATTGATAAGAGTTGTTTGTGCGTCCCTTTTTCAATAATAATTCCTTTATCTAAAACTATAATTAAATCAGCATGCATTATTGAGGATATTTTGTTACTAACTATTATTACTGTTTCTTCTTTTTTAGTTTTTTTTATGTTTAGAAGGATATTACTCTCTGTCTTTGCATCAACTGAAGATAAACAGTCATCAAGTATTAAAATTTTACTCCTTTTTAATAAAGCTCTGGCTATTGTAATTCTCTGGATTTGGCCACCTGACAAATTTACACCTCTTTCTCCCAGTAGGGTTTCATACCTATCTTTGAATCTAGATATGTCAGAGTGTATTGAGGAATCTTTTGCGACTCTGACAACTTCATCGTTTCTAGCATTATAGTTTCCAAATTTTATATTCTCTATAATTGTTTCTGAAAACAAAAAGGGATTTTGAGGTACATAGCTTATGAATGACTTAAGCGATTGCAGATTATATGAACTTAATGTTTTGTCATCTAAGTAAATTTCTCCAGAAGTGACATCATATGATCTTGTAATTAGTTCTAAAATAGTACTCTTACCAGATCCTGTTTTTCCTATAATTCCTAACGTACTACCAGAATCAATCGAAAAATTGATATTTTTTAAAGCATATAAATTTGTTTCGGGATACTTAAATGAAACATTTTCAAATTTAATATCACCATTTTTAAAGTTTACAATTTTACCATAATTACTTACGGAGGGTTTGCTCTTAAGAAAACTATTAATTCGCTTTTGAGATGCCTCTGCTTGTTGGATTATTGAGGTTACCCAACCTACAACTGCAACTGGCCAGGTTAACATTGTTATATAAATGATAAATTCGGCAATAACTCCAATGTTGATTTTTCCGTTTATATATTGATTTCCACCTACATAAATTACAATAATATTGCTGATCCCAATAAGGAGTATCATTAAAGGAAAAAAAAGAGCTTGGACTTTTGATAAATCTATACTTCTATTTTTACTCGAATTGGAATAATTATCAAATTTTGAAGAAACTACTTTTTGCATATTATATGACTTGATTATTTTTATGCCACTAAACACCTCTTGAGAAAATGTTGAAAGTTTAGCCAAGTATTCCTGAACTAATGTACTTTTTAAATGTATTTTTTTACTCAGTGTATAAATTGTAAATGATAAAATTGGAAGAGGAATTAATGAATAAATTGTTAAGGAAGGAGAAATACTAAACATAAAGCTAATAACAATTACAAACAAAGTTATAGTGTTAATGCTATACATTATTGCAGGTCCAACATACATTCTAACTTTACTTACATCCTCCGTTATTCTGCTCATTAAATCACCTGTTCTGTTTGTTTTGTAAAATAAAGAACATAATGATTGATAATGATTGTAAATTTCATTTTTCAAATCGAATTCTATATATCTTGAAACATTTATAATTGTTTGACGCATCAAAAAAGTAAAAAAACCAGAAATTAATGACGCTGATAATATTATTAGTATGTTTCTTAACAAAAGAATCTCCAACTTCCCACCAACCTGATCAACGTCCAAAGTTGATTTTTCAATTAAGGTCATTGAATTTCCTACTAGTTTAGGAGTAAATAATGAAAAAATTCTTGATATTATAGTTATAAAGATTCCTAATAATAACTTCCATTTATATTTGAATAAGTATTTATTTAGGTATTTTAGCTCTTGCATTCGTTAGCTAATGTAACACTAGATTTTTTCTAATTAAAACTTTGATCTTTGAAAATTATTAATCGTAGACATATAAGGGTAAAAGTCCTACAAGAATTATACAGTTTTTTTTCTGGAAATGAAAATTCATTGCAAAAAGGCCAAAAAAACATAATTAATAGTTTTATACAAACAAATACATTGTACCTGTTTTATTTGAATTTCTTAAAGAGTTTTTGGGAATTTTCAAACTACAGAGATAATTTTCAACGGAAGTTCAAAAAAAGTCTTAAACCAATAGACGAAAATTATACCTTAGTTAGTGAGCTTATTCCATTAAAATTTATTGCAAAAGATAAAAATTTAATTGATAAGCTATCATCGAATAAAACTATTTTTTGGGATAATAAAGAAGATTTTTTTAATGATTTTTTTTTAAAAATAGTAGAATCTAAAGGGTTTAAAGAATATGTTATTCTTAAAGAGAAAGATTACAAAGCTCAATTAAAATTACTTATTTACATTTTTAAAGAAATTTTAGTTTACGATAAAAATTTTTTAGGTTACATAGAAGATCAAAATATTTATTGGCTTGACGATGTGCCATTAGTTAATACTTTTTTACTTAGGTTGATAAAGACTTTAAAACCAAAAAAGGGTTTCAACTTTTTTAAAAAAAGTTTTCTGAACACAGAAAAGGATATTGAATTTGCATTAAAATTATTTAAAATAGTTCTTGAAAAGTCAGAAAAGTTCGAGAAGGATATACAAAGTATAACATTTAATTGGGATATTGAAAGAATTGCACCCATTGATAAATTAATAATTAAAATGTCTATAACTGAACTTATTTATTTTTCGGAAATTCCCGAAACAGTTTCTATTAACGAGTATTTAGAAATTTCTAAAGATTACTCTACACCAAAAAGTAGTCAATTTATAAATGGAGTATTGGATAATGTAACAAAAGGCAATACATAATTAGCTAAAGTCAATAAATATCAACAACGTTTTTGATAATATTTTCTTTACATTTGTATAATACAAATTTTTAATTATGAAAAATTACTTCAAGATAATCTTTTTAAGCACATTTTTAATAGCTATTTCCTGTGATGATAATTCAAATAAAAAGGAAGCTAATTCTGAAAACTCATCCTCATCTCAAATGATGTCTAGTTCTGAGAGTCCAGCTATGTCTTTCGATAAAACTCTTCATGATTTTGGCACTATCCAAGAAGGAGAGACAGTAGAGACAACTTTTACATTTACCAATACAGGTAAGTCAGATCTTATCATCGTTGATGCTCGTGGAAGTTGTGGTTGTACTGTTCCTGAATATCCAAAAAATAGTCCAATTCCTCCTGGAGAGACAGGTAAAATTAGAGTTAGTTTTGATTCAAGTAATAAGCCTAATATGCAGCAAAAAACAGTAACAATATCTGCTAATACAGATTCTGGAAGGGAAACTATTAGAATTAAGGCTTTAGTTCAAGCGGATCCTGTTAAACAAAAACAAAGAGATGCTGCAGCTGCAGCAAGAGCACAACAGAATAATTAATGGATCAATTACCATTCCTTTTATTGATGGTGGTGGTTTTTGTTTTTTTTATAATTCTGCCCCAACAAAGGCGTCAAAAAAAAGAAAAAACCTTTATTAATTCTCTCAAAAGAGGGGATAGAGTAATTACTAAAAGTGGCATACATGGAAAAGTAATGGAACTTAATGATAATGACGAGTCATGTGTAATTGAAACTCTTGCGGGCAAAATTAAAATGGAAAAGTCGTCTTTATCATTGGAGTTGTCATCAAAATTTTCGAAAAAATAATTATAAAATGTTTGGAAAATTAAAAATCGACTTTGTAGAAAAGTTGGTTCTTCTGATATAAAATTATGTACAAAAGACTTATAAGACCGATTCTTTTTGTTTTTGATCCAGAACTTATTCACCATGTATCTTTTTTTTTAATTAAAGTCTTTATGAAAATACCTGGTATGTCTTATTTAAGTCGAAAGCTTTTCTTTATAAAATCTAAATCCCTTGAAAAAGAAATTTTTGGTATAAAATTCCCAAATCCTGTCGGACTAGCTGCCGGATTTGACAAAAATGCAGAATTGTTTCACGAACTCTCCAATTTCGGATTTGGTTTTATTGAAATAGGTACTGTAACTCCTAAGCCCCAGCCAGGGAATAAAAAGAAAAGAGTTTTTAGATTAAATGACGATTCGTCTCTTATTAATAGACTAGGATTTAATAATAAAGGAATTGATTATGTTATAAATAATCTCAAAGATAAGGGAGAAATAATTGTTGGAGGTAACATTGGTAAAAATAAAAATACTCCTAACGAAAAAGCAATTAATGATTATATATACTCCTTAAATGCTCTGTATGATTATGTAGATTATTTTGTTGTGAATGTAAGTTCTCCCAACACACCTAATTTGAGAAATTTACAAGAAAAGAAACCTCTTACGGCTTTAGTTAAAAAATTATGTGAAGAAAGATTGAAAAAAAGTAAAGAAAAACCATTGCTTCTTAAAATTTCACCTGATTTAAGTGAAAAGCAATTATTAGATATAATTTCAGTTATCGAAACAGAAAATTTAGACGGTGTAATTGCTACAAACACAACCATAAAAAGAGAGAATTTAGAATCAAACCCAAAAATCATAAGTGAATCAGGAGGTCTAAGTGGTAAAAAACTTACTTCCAAAAGTAATGAAGTTATTAGATTTATTCATAAAAATAGCAATGGATCTTTTCCTATTATAGGGGTAGGAGGCATCTTTGATGCAGAAGACGTTTTAGAAAAGATTGAATGTGGTGCAAGTTTAGTTCAAATTTATACGGGATTTATTTATGAAGGGCCTTCTATAGTAAAAACAATAAATAAAAAACTAATTAGAAGTAAAATTAATTCTTGAAATAATCATATTTATTGTTTGGATTAATTCTTTTAATTGTTTCATAAATTATTTTAATTACCCCTTCAATGTCCTCCTTCTGAACCATTTCTACAGTAGTATGCATGTATCGAAGAGGTAGAGAAATTAATGCTGAAGGAACTCCACCATTGCTGTATGCAAATGCATCAGTGTCAGTGCCTGTGTATCTAGACGAGGCCAGTCGCTGAAATGGTATTTTTAGTTTTTCTGATGTGTCGATTATTTCATCTCTTAAGATATTATGAACTGCTGGAGCATAGGAAATTACGGGCCCTTTTCCCATTTCAATATGCCCTTCCTCTTTTTTATTTATCATGGGTGTTGTTGTATCATGACAAACATCTGTCACTATTGCTAAGTCAGGTTTTATCCTTTGAGTAATCATTTCAGCTCCTCTAAGACCAACTTCTTCCTGAACTGAATTTGTTATATAAAGTCCAAAAGGTAACTTTATTTTATTCTCATGAATTAGTCTCGCAACTTCTGCAATAATGAATCCCCCGGCTCTGTTATCTATTGCTCTACAAACAAATTTATTGTTATTAAGAATCCTAAATTGGTCAGGATAGGTTACTACATTACCTACATGTATACCAAGTTTTTCCACTTCCTTTTTGTCTTTAGCTCCAACATCAATAAATATATTGTCAATTTTAGGTGATTCTTCCTTACTTGGTTTTCTTGTATGTATTGCAGGCCATCCAAAAACACCTTTTACAATTCCTTTCCTTGTGTGAATATTTACATCTTTCGAAGGTGCTATTTGATGATCACTCCCGCCATTCCTTATTACATAAATTAATCCATTGTCAGTTATATAATTAACATACCAAGATATTTCATCCGAATGGGCTTCTATTATCAATTTAAATTTAGCATCTGGGTTTATCACACCAACCGCTGTTCCATAGGAGTCGGTAATAAAATTATGTACAAAATTTTTTAAGTATTCAATCCAAATTTTTTGTCCTTCTATTTCGTAACCAGTTGGTGAAGAATTATTTAAATATTTTTTTAAAAATTCTAAAGAAGAAGATTTAATAATTTCCATATAAAATATTTTTATTGCAAATGTAAAATTTAAATTTGTTATAAATAATCCCTTTTTACTATGTTTTTTTATTTGAGAAACAATAAGATTAAATCAGTAGTCATTTTTTTAATTTGTATTGTGAAAATTCATTCTCAAGAAAAAATTTATCCTTTAGATAATCCCAGTTTTAGAGACACGATACCTCAATTTGGAATTCCTCTAAAAGAGGTGGTGCTTTTTCAACCACTAAAATTTAGGACAATAGATGAACTTAAGGATTATTTAATTTTAAGGAGAAGAGTGATAAAGGTTTATCCGTTTGCAAAATTAGCTAGCGATAGATTGTTGATTTTGAATAAAAGATTAAAAGCTTTAAAATCAAGGAGATCAAAGAAAAAGTATTTAAGGAGGCTTGAAAAATTCTTATATGAAGAATTCGAACAAGAATTAAAAAAATTATCTAGGTCACAAGGTAGGATTTTGATAAAACTTGTTCACAGACAAACTGGAATTACAATTTTTGGTCTTATAAAAGAATTAAGAACTGGACTTAAAGCTTTTTTTTATCAGACAACAGCCTCCTTGTTTAAATTATCATTAAAAGAAAAATATAAGCCTGAAGATATTTTAGAAGATTACCTTATTGAGGATATATTACAAAGGGCTTTTTCAGAAAAGTATTTAGTTGAACAGAAAGCAAAAATTGATTATAATTTAGATTCTTTGTACTCAATATGGAAAACTAAACGATAAGAAATATTAAAATTTGATGAAAAAAATTTTTCAAATGTCGGCTAAAACATTTTATGGTTTTGAGGACATATTATGCGAGGAGTTAAAAAAAATTAATGCCATTGACATTATTAAATCTAATAGAATAGTCCATTTCAAAGGCGATAAGGAATTGATGTATAAAGCAAATTTATGTTTACGAACTTCGCTTAAGGTACTTATACCACTGAAAAATAAAAAGGTTTTAAATTATGAGCAACTTTATAAATTCGCATTTGATTTTGAATGGGAAAATTACTTTCATAAAGATTCTTCATTTTATATTAACAGTGTATGTTTTGGAAAAGATTTCACACATTCTTTGTATGTGTCGCAGAGAGTTAAAGATGGAATAGTAGATAGATTTAGAAAAATAGAAGGCTCAAGACCGACTGTGGAGAAATTTAAACCAGATATTTACATTGATGTACATATTGATAAAAGATTATGTACCTTTTCTCTTAATAGTTCCGGCAGAAATTTAAATCAGCGAGGATATAGAAAAAAAACCAACGAAGCACCTCTTAATGAAGTCTTAGCCGCTGGCTTAATTTTACTTTCTGGTTGGAATAAAAAAGATGATTTTTTAGACCCAATGTGTGGGAGTGGGACCTTTCTTTTTGAAGCCTGTATGATTGCTAAAAACATACCCCCTAACCTAAATAGAAAACACTTTGCCTTTAAAAACTGGAATGATTGGGATCAGGATTTATTTATCAACATTCTAAAAACACTGACAGAAAAAATAAAAAAGAAAACCCCAAAAATTTATGGATTCGAAAAATTCAATAATACATTTAAGAAAGCAGAATTTAATATTAAGAATTCAAATTTATCCAGTTTTATTTCAGTTACAAATAAAGATTTTTTTAGTTCAGTTAAAAGTCACAAAGGAAATCTTCACATCATTGTTAACCCTCCTTATGGTGTAAGAATTGGAACAGAATTGGATAAAATATACGGCTTAATTGGGGATACACTCAAAAAAAATTACGAAAATACTAATGCATGGCTTATTTCATCTAATTTTGTTGCATTAAAAAAAATTGGTTTAAAACCATCAATGAAATTTAAAATTTACAATGGAAAGTTAGAATCAAAATTTTTAAAATATGAAATTTATCACGGATCTAAAAAGAAAAAAACTTAACCATTATTTTTTTTAAATGAAAATGAAAATGGAAATTTATAATTTACAGTATAATTGAAGCTTGCTCCAAATCTATTATCATCAACAATTTTGTTAAATCCAGGCGCATATAAATTTCCAAAATTTTTTGGTTGTGAATTATTTAATAATCTATGCAGTCTTATACTTGCACCTATGTAAAAATTCTTTAAAACCTCGACTTTTGTTCCAAACAATACCTCGATCCAACTCGAATTCAACTGTTCTCTCTCTCCAATTAACAAACCCTCTTTTATTGTTGCCCTTTCGAAATAGGTGTTTTTAAAATCCACCGCACTATAATTTTCATATAAAGTATACTCGTTGACACTATGTTTATGAATACTGTTTGATAAGCGAATACCGACAAAAAGGGAATTATCCATTCCTTTCCAATTATTAAAAAAATTATAGTCAACACCTAACTTAATATAAGAACCATTTGTGGTAAAATTTATTTGCTCTGTTTGTTGTGATTTTTTTTCGCTTCCTAATTCTGCAGCTATATAAACCCTTCTATTTATTTTTAAATCTCCTACGATTTCAAGTCCTTGAAAATCATCTTCAAAATTGGTCTTAATAGGTTTAAAAAGATCAATGCCTAATCTTAGTGAAAAAACTTTTAAACCTTTCTTTTTTTTAATTAACAAACTATCTTGAGACACAGCATTACCAGTATACAATAGTAAGCTAGTGATAAATAGCCAAATGTGCTTGATTTTCATTTTTTATAGTATCTTTTAGGATGTTAAAACCCGAGATTACACTTTCTTTATCCAGGATTTCTATAGCCGAGGTTGTAAATATAAGATTAGATAAAAATCCACAGGCTCTATTAATGTAGTAGTTTTCCCTTTTGTAATTAAATTTTAGTGTATCTACCTTTTCTTGGTTAGCTAAATCGTCAAGAAATGTGAAAGTGTAGATAGTTGTGTTAGAAACCAATTTTAGTGGTATTGCAAGAGAATCACCAGAAAAAACAATATATTCTTTGTCTTCACTTAAAGCTTTTATTGAAACATTTGACAGTGATTTTGGTGTAGATTTTTCATTTTGATCAAAAAATCTAATAATTAGTCTAGGTGTTCCTGGAGTTCCCTCTAAACATATATCATCTTTTTCACAGTTGAAAAAAAATATGATAAATAGTGAATAAAAAAAAATTTTCTTATGCATCAATTATTTTTTTTAAAAGTACTACATTTTCAACATGACTTGTGTGAGGGAACATATCAACTGTTTGAAGTTTTGAAATTTCATATTTTTTTTTAAACGAGACCAAATCTCTAGCTAGTGTTGAACTATTGCAACTTACATATACAATTTTTTTAGGTTTTATATCAATTATTTTTTCAATTACTTTTATGTAAATTCCCTCTCTTGGGGGATTTACAACTAAAAGAGTTGGTTTACCATTTTCTAAGATAAATTGTGTTGTAAAAATACTTTTCATATCACCCGCAAAGTATTTTGTATTACAAAGATTATTTAATTTGGAATTTTCAGTTGCATATTTAATTGAATCTTCAATAATATCTATACCAACAACTTTTTTAACATCTTTTGCTAAAATTTGGCCTATAGTTCCAATACCAGTATATAAATCGTATAGAATCTCATTTTTATTAGGTTTTAAAAAACTTTTTACTAAATAAAAAAGTTTTTGGGCTTGTGCAGAGTTAGTCTGAAAAAAAGTTTTGGCAGAAATCTTAAAATTTAATCCACACATCTTTTCAATTATATAATCTTTACCATAAAATAAATTTATGTCTTGATCATAAATTGAGTCATTTGACTTCATATTAATCACATACAGTATGGAATTAATGTTTTTGAAACTATTCTTTAAAAAATTTAAAACTTTATAAATGAAACTACTTTTATATCCAAATTGTACTAAAACCATCATATTTTTTGTTGAGGTTGTTTTAATAACTAAATTCCTTAATAGTCCCTTGTTCTCATAAGGGTCAAAAAAATCGATTCTTTTTTTAATTGCAAATTTTTTAATTTCGTTTCTAATTTTATTTGAAACATTGTCTTGAAGATGACATTTTTTTATGTCAACAATTTTATCCCATCTTCCTTTTTTGTGTAACCCTAAACCTTCCTTTGAAAACTTCTTTTTTGAATTTATCTCAGATTCTGTGAGCCAGCGGTTATTAGAAAAAGAATACTCCATTTTGTTTCTGTAATAATATGTTTTTTCACTTCCAATAATTGGTAGAATTTTTTTTGGTTTTATTTTTCCTATTCTATTTAAATTTTCGTGAACTCTTCTTTCCTTATAAAAAAGCTGGGAATTGTATTCCATATTTTGCCATTTACAACCCCCACAAATTCCAAAATGTTCACAAATTGGTTCAACTCTTTTTAAAGACTTAAAATTAAATTTTAGTATTTTACCAAAATACGTTCCTTTTCTTTTTCTGTTAATGATTACATCAACTATATCACCAGGGACTGCATTTTCTAAAAAAATAGTTCTACCTGATTTTGATTTTGCCACTGATTTTCCTTTATCAGCAATATCTACTACTTCACAGTTTTCAAGTATTTTATTAGAACTGACTTTAGACATTTAAATAAAATGAGTTTTTTATAATTTTTTCTTTATCGTAAAGTTAGTTTTTTATAAATGAAATATTTGTAAATTCGAAATTCACCCAATAAAAATCTTAAGTTTGAATCTGCTAAATTCGTCAATTGAAAGCAAATATATTGAGTTAGAAGAAACTTTTGGCGCACACAATTACCGACCCCTTCCAATTGTTTTAAAAAAAGGATTGGGTCCATTTCTTTGGGATTTGAATAATAAAAAATATTTTGATTTTTTATCAGCTTATTCGTCCTTAAATCAAGGTCATTGCCATCCCGAATTGCTGAAAGTTTTATTTAATCAAGCATCAAAACTTACACTAACCTCAAGGGCATTTTACAATAATACTCTTGGAGAATTTGAAGAATTCATTTGTAGCCTATTTGATTATGACAAAGTTCTGCCAATGAATTCTGGAGTTGAAGCTGCAGAAACAGCTGTGAAACTAGCGAGAAAATGGGGCTACGAAAAAAAAGGGGTAAAGATCAATAATGCGAAAATTATTTTTCCTAAAAATAATTTTTGGGGTAGATCTATAGCTGCAATCTCTACTTCCACAAACCCAGTTGCATACAGCAATTTTGGACCACTGTTATCTGGATTTGAAATAATTCCATACGATAATTTAAATTTTTTAGAAGAAAAATTAAAAAATCCTGATTGTGTTGCATTCATGCTAGAACCTATTCAAGGGGAAGCGGGTATAATAGTTCCTTCTGACGGATATCTTTCAAATGCAAAGTATTTGTGTCAAAAATATAATGTTTTGTTAATAGCTGACGAGATACAAACAGGTCTTGGTAGGACAGGAAAAATGTTGGCCACTGATTACGAAGATGTAAAGCCAGATATATTGGTGTTAGGTAAAGCACTATCAGGTGGTATAATGCCAATTTCTGCTGTTCTAGCCAATAATGACATAATGTTGTGTCTCCAACCAGGTGAGCATGGTTCAACCTTTGGAGGAAATCCACTTTCTGCTAAAGTTGCTAAAAAATCTATTGAGATAATTATTGACGAAAAACTAAGTAAAAATGCGTTTGAATTAGGATGTTTATTTAGAAAAAGTTTAGATGATTATATTTCGAAAAGTAGTATAGTAAAATTAATTAGAGGCAAGGGTTTGTTAAATGGTCTGGTAATAGATGACGATAGTAAGGAAAATAAAGCATGGGAAATTTGCATCGATTTGATGAAAAATGGTGTTTTAGCAAAACCTACTAATAGAAATGTAATAAGGTTTGCACCCCCTTTAGTAATAAATAAAACCCAAATTCAGCAAGCTATCGTAATTATAAAGTCAACTTTAGTTAAATTTGAAAAATAAATATTAAAATGTCAATATATTTTGATAATGCTGCTACATCTCCTTTGAGAAAAGAGGTAATAGATTCTATTAATAAAGTATTATTAGAAACTTATGGAAATCCTTCTTCCAACCACTCTTTTGGTAGAAAAGCAAAGACTTTAATTGAAAACTCTAGAAAAATAATTGCATCCGAATTGAATGCAAGCCCACAAGAGATTATTTTTACATCTGGAGGAACTGAATCTGACAATATGTTATTAAGATCTGCTGTTGAGGATTTGAACGTCAAAACTATCATCAGCACTAAAATAGAACACCATGCGATTTTACACGCATTGGACTATCTCGAAAAAAAGAATATTTCTATAGTTTATCTACCTGTTGATAAAAACGGAGAATTTAAATATAAAGATTTAGAAAATGCTTTGTCATTTGATGACTCTAAAAAACTAGTTTCACTGATGCATGTTAATAATGAAATTGGTAATATGATTGATTTGGAATATGTATCTAAAATATGTCAATCTAAGAGGGTCTTATTACACACTGATGCTGTCCAAAGTGTTGGTCATTTTAAAATTGATTTGAATAAAATAAAAGTTGATTTTTTATCGGCAGCAGCTCATAAATTTCATGGCCCAAAAGGAGTTGGATTTTCATATATAAGAAAAAATTCTGGTTTGAATCCTTTTATTTTGGGCGGTTCACAGGAAAGAGGTCTTCGAGCTGGAACAGAATCTGTTCACAATATAGTTGGTATGTCCAAAGCACTTGAATTAGCATATAAAAATTTAGGAAAGGAGAGTAAATACATAAAAGATTTAAAAAATTATGCAATCTCAAAAATAAATAAATTCTTGCCAGAATCACATTTTAATGGAAATTGTGACAAAGATGATAAAAGCAGTTACAACTTAATAAATGTAAATTTACCTATAAGCCCCGACAAAAAAGATCTTTTGGATTTTCAATTAGATTTAAAGGGAATTGCCTGTTCAAAGGGAAGCGCTTGCCAATCGGGTAGCGATAAAGGTTCTCACGTCTTAAAGTTAGTTGTACCTAGTGAAATTAAAAATAGGCCCTCTTTAAGATTTTCTTTTTCTTCATTTAATAATAAAAAGGAAATTGACTTTTTGATTAAAACAATCAAAGAATTTATTTAAAAATTTTTCTATAGATAGATGTTTTAAATTCATTCACATTTCCCACCATGTCTTCCACGTAAAGATTTAACTTAAGTTCAGCTGTATTAAATTTTATATCATCAAATTCAAAAAATAACAGTTTGCTTTTCGGTTCGTATTCCATTAGTATCCATTTTCCATTTATATTGGCTCTATATTTTTTAATACCCGAAAATTTATCATCTACTCTTATTTTTAATATTTTGAGGTTGTTTACCCAATTTTCATTTTTAAAATTAATTGGTTTAATCGAAGGAGGTACTGAATCTTTAGTTAAAAAATATTTTCCTCCGGACATGGTTTTGGCATTAATTAAACTATCGCTTTTCACACCAAAAACGTACTGGATTTTATTTTTTTTATTGTTTGCCTTTATACTTATTTTTCCAATACAAGATTGCCTTAGATCAATTGAATCTAAATTTTTGGGTAGATAAAACTCTAAGTTGAGACCTTTTTTGGGAGCTTTTGTAAACTTATCAATTTTTATAGTGTCTGAATTATATTCAAAATTTAGATTTGTGGGTTCATAAAATGCATCTTGTGGAATTTTCAAGTTTAACATTTTGTATTTTTTTTCATATTCAATATCGGGATGATATAGTTTTTCTTCGATATCAGTTTCTGAATTATTAAAGATATTTTCATTTTCAATTCCTTTTATAACCATTTTTACAATACTTTTATTTTTATTATAATCTTCGAAAACTATTTTGATATTATACAAAGAATCTTTAATTATTTCAAAAAGGCCATTACTGTCATTATTTTCTAGAAAACTAAATTTTGAATTTATTGTTTGATAAAGTTTTTTAATTCTAACTTTCTCAACATTGTAAGCTTCATAATCAATTAATAAGTCAATTTTTTTACCATCTGGAAAAATTAAATCATCAAACTTATATGAAAAAACATTTTCTCCATTTATAGTTAACTCTCGATTATAAATTCCATTTTTGTTATGGCTTGAGTTTTGTTTATCGTAACCACTGTAACCTATACCAAAAATTCCGTTAATCTTTATAGTATCATTGCTACTATATGAGTTTCCATTTTCTCTTAGTTCAATTTTAATTTTTTCATAAATATGTTCTTTTAAAAACTTATAAATAAAAATGTTTTGAATTTTAGGGGGTATAGTATCTATAACAAGGTATCCATATTTTAAGGGATTTAATGGTTTTTCCCTTTTGGAATCTCTTAATTCAAAATGCAAGTGTGGGCCACTTGATCCTCCCGTGTTACCAGAAAACCCAATGAGTTCTGATTTTTTTAATTTAATTTCTCCTTCCTTAAAAAATTTCTCAATTTCAAATTTTTCTTTCTCGTATTGTATCTCTTTTATGATTTGCTGAATTTTTGACGAAAATTTTTTAAGGTGTGCATACACTGATGTTGTACCATCGTAGTGTCTTATATATATCGCTTTTCCGTAACCAGAGGTAGAAACTTTTACTCTTATTAAATCTCCATCCTCTATTGCTCTTACTCTAAGCCCCTCTTTTCCCAGTGTCTTTATATCAATGCCTGAGTGAAAATGAGTTTTTCTAAATTCTCCAAAAGTTCCTGATAAAAGGATAGGAATTTCAACAGGATTTAATCTACCCTGAGAAAATAAGTTATTTGAAGAAAAAAAGATTATTAAAAGTATTTTAAATAACAATCTCATATATTCTATCATATCTTTCAAATTTAAATTTTAAATTTTTATTTTTCAATAAATTTAGACAGTACATGAATTTTCAATTTTATTTGTTCCCTAAAAAATATGTTTTTACAAAATCTATAGGTTTTGATAAACACTCATTATTATTCTTTAATGAATCAAAATATAATACATCTATTATTGAAAAAAGTAAAGCTCTTAACTTAAGAATAGACTATACTTTTGAATCTAGGTGTATAAAGCTCATGACCAAAACAAAATTAACCGATGTTGGTATTTCATCAAAAATCACTTCTATCCTAGCATCAAATGACATTCCCTGTAACGTAATTTCTGGTTATGAGAATGATTATTTTTTTGTTCCTGTTAATGATGGTTTAAAAGCCTTTCAAATTTTAAATTCTTTATCATGAATTAATTTGATTTTGATTGTATAAAACGAAATTCGCTAACTTTATTAATAAGATTAAGAAATAATGAATCATTCTGAAGAGCATGTTAAAGAAATCGAAAAAAATGTTGTCCTACTTTTAAACAAACTAAAAAATAATTATATATTAATTCGATCTTTACAATCAAAATTAAAGGAATTAGAATCTAATAATTTTAATTTTAATGAGGAGATAAGTCTACTTAAACAAAAAAACAAAGCTTTATCTGTTGCTAATTCTTTATTAGGTAGTGACGAAGATAAAGTAGAGACTAAGGAAAAAATTAACTCATTAATAAAGGACATAGAGACATGTATAAATCAATTGGAATCCTCATTTTAATGTATGGAAAACAAAATTAAAATAAAAGTTAAAATTGCTGACAGAATTTATCCTCTTACAATTCGACCAGAACAAGAGGAGGCTATAAGGTCATCTGTCAAAAAAATTGATCAAATGATAAAACAGCTTGAGCAAAGTTATGCTGTAAGAGATAAGCAAGATGTTTTAGCTATGTGTTCTCTACAGTATGCAACAAAACTAATTCAAAAGAATAATTTTGACGAGTCTAAAAATCAAGACAATTTAAAAAAGCTTTCAAATATTAATGATTTGATTAAAGAACATATTGCTAATTTTTTGTAAATTTCGTTAATTATCTGCGTTAGCTTATTTTTTTGATAAACTCAACGAAATTTTTAACAACGGGTAAGTCCGTTTGGTAAAAGCAAGCTTTCTTGAAAAGATCCTTGAGCCAAAGGTTAGCCCAAATCCTGTTTATATAGGAGTTTATACAAAACCTAAGTTGACGCAGATTTTACATCAAAAATTTATAGCATAACCCAGCAAATACTCCTCCAAATAAAGGCCCCAGTATAGGAACCCAGCTATATATCCAATCTGCATTTTTTTCTTTCCTTGGTATTAATTGATATACAATTCTAGGACCCAAATCCCTAGCCGGGTTAATAGCATATCCCGTAGTGCCGCCAAGACCCATTCCAATTACCCAAACTAAAATTCCGACTGGTAGTGATTCTATTGATCCAATTCCAAAATTTACAGTTTCAATATTTTGAAAATCAATATTTGGACTTACAATAAAGAAAATACAGAACACCAGAATAAAGGTTCCAACAAACTCACTAAAAAAATTATTTTTATAATTCCTAATTGCTGGGCCAGTTGAAAATGTACTCAAAACAATTTTTTCGTCCTTAGTTTGTTTGTAGTGATCTATATAAACTAAATAAACAATCCAGGATCCAAACATAGCTCCTGCAAGTTGAGATAAAATGTATTGTAAAACCATTTTCCAAGTAAATTTACCTGCTGTTGCAAGTCCAATTGTGACAGCTGGGTTTAAATGGGCACCACTGTATTTACCAGCAACATAAGCACCGACAAAAACTGAAAATCCCCATGCTGAAGTAATAAGAACCCAAGGTGACTGACCTTCAGCCTTTGTATTTTTAAGATTAACATTAGCTACTATTCCACCTCCAAGAAGAAGTAAAATTGCAGTACCAATAAATTCAGCAACCAAAGGATTGTCCATCACATTACATAATTTTTTACTACTTTTTCAAAGTTAGTAATTTCATTTTTAATCCAATTTGTATTTTTTTTCATTTCATTGGCCATAATTTCAATTACTTTTGGAGCAATTCGAAGACTTTCTTTTGCATCCAGAAATAAAGATCTTGTTCTTCTTGCCATAACATCTTCAAGATTCATTGCCATTTCATTTCTAATTGACCATATTATTTGATTTTTTGAAATAAAAAATTTTTCACTTATGGATGAATTCCCATTGCTATCTAAGTTTTCAATTTTTTCAATATCTGTTCCATAAAAATGTATCGGATTTTTCCAATTAGATGAATAATCGTATCCGTGAATGGTAAGATTATGAGTGATGCATTCCCTATCTTGAAGACCAGCTACCGACCGAGCAGTATTAACTGTATCTTCTGCCATTTTTCTATACGTAGTCCACTTTCCTCCAAGAATACTTATTAGTCCAGATGTGCTTACGGTTACTTTGTGATGTCTAGAAATCTCTTTAGTGGCCTTTTCGTTTTTTTCTGGAGCTGCCAGGGGTCTTAGGCCTGCGAAAATACTTTTTATATCACTAAAAGTTGGAGCACTTTTCATATAAGTTCCAGCATTTTTTAGAATAAACTCAACCTCTTCCTTAAGTGGTTTTGGCTCAACCTCGATCTTTTTAATTTGAGTATCTGTAGTTCCAACAATCACATAATTGTTCCAAGGTACCGCGAAAAGAACCCTACCGTCTGTTGTGTGAGGAACCATTATTGCATGATTACCAGCCAAAAAAGACTTATCTAACACTATGTGAACACCCTGGCTAGGAACTATTGTTCTGTTTCTTTTTTTGATGTCTAAGTTGGTTATTGAATCAGAGAAAACACCTGTAGCGTTTATAACTCCTTTAGACATTATTTTATAGCTTTTATTTTCAATATAATCCCTTGCAATGATTCCTGAAATCATTTCTTTTTCTTTAATTAAATCTTCAACTCCAAAATAATTTATCAAAGTTGCTCCATGATTTTCTGCAGTTTGTGCTAGGCTAATAGCCATTCTAGCATCATCAAATTGTCCGTCATGATATATTACACCACCTTTTAAACCTTTTTTTTTAACATTTGGAATTAATTTAATTATCTCATCTCTACTCAGGAGAGTTGAAGGTCCCAGTCCCAGCTTTCCAGACATCATATCATAGATTTTAAGGCCAATTCCATAAAAAGGGCTATTCCACCAATCGTATGAGGGGATAACAAAACTTAAATCTCTTACTAGATGAGGTGCATTTTTTCTCATTATTCCTCTTTCTCTTAATGCTTCAACAACAAGCGAAATATCTCCATTTTGTAGATATCTTACACCACCGTGAACAAGTTTTGTACTTCTTGAAGAAGTCCCCTTTGAAAAATCATGTTTTTCTATTAATAATGTTTTATATCCTCTACTAGCAGAGTCTACAGCGATTCCTAAACCCGACGAGCCTCCTCCGATAATAATTAAATCCCAAATTTTCTTTTTGGCTATTTTTTTAAGACTTTTTGATCTATCCATTTATCATACGAATTCTTTTGTTCCACTCGTCTATTATTATTTGTATTTTTTTTGAGTTAGATTCAGGGTGATAAGTAATATCCTTTTCCCATAAGCTTTTTATTTCTTCAACACTATTCCAAAAACCTACGGACAGGCCTGCAAAAAATGCAGCTCCTAATGCAGTTGACTCTGGAGATTTAGATCTAACAACATCTTTGTTAAGTAAGTTAGCTTGTATTTGCATTAAAAGATCATTTTTAGAGGCTCCACCATCTACTTTTAATTCTTTGAATTCAAAACCTGCATCCTTTTGCATTTCTATAATAATTTCTCTTGATCTTAATGCTATGGCTTCTAAAGCTGCTCTAGCAATGTGACATTTATTGGAGTCTCTTGTAAGACCGAAAATTGTTCCGGTGGCATTTGGATTCCAATATGGTGCACCTAATCCAGATAAAGCAGGAATAAATGTTATTCCTCCATTATCATCTACTTGTTTAGCCAAATTTTCAATTTCAGACGCACTGTTTATTATGTTTAATTTATCTCTAAGCCATTGAACTACTGCACCAGCAATAAAAACACTTCCTTCTAAAGCATAAGTTACCTCATTGTTTAGTTTCCAAGCTACAGTTGATAACATTCTATTTTTTGATTTAATAATTTTTTTTCCAGTATTCATTATACAAAAACATCCAGTTCCGTAGGTATTTTTAACATCACCTTCTTTTATACACATTTGCCCAAACAATGCTGCTTGTTGATCACCAGCAATTCCACTAATTGGGATTTTTTCACCAAATAAGGATAAATCTGTATGGCCAATAATCTCTGAGGAACTTACAATTTTTGGGAGTAGTTCTTTAGGTATATTTAAGATATTTAAAAGTTCGTCATCCCATTGTAGAGTGTTTATGTTGAAAAGAAGGGTTCTACTAGCATTTGTCACGTCGGTAACATGAACTTTTCCTTTTGTTAATTTCCATATTAGCCAGGTATCTATTGTTCCAAAAGCAAGTTTTCCTTGATCTGCAAGTTCTCTAGCGTATTCAACATTATCTAATATCCATTTAACTTTTGTTCCGGAAAAGTAAGCATCTAAGATAAGTCCTGTTTTTCCCAGAAAAGTACCTGTTTTGTTACTCAAATTTTCACACATTTGAGCTGTTCTTCTGTCTTGCCAGACTATTGCGTTATATATAGGTTTTCCACTTTCTTTGTTCCATATTACAGTTGTTTCCCTTTGATTTGTAATTCCAATTGATTTTATTTTTTCTAAATCTATCTTATCACTTTTTAAAACTTCTTTTATTGCTTTTAGTTGAGTCTCCCATATTTCATTTGGATCATGCTCAACCCAACCTTTGTTTGGGAAAATTTGCGTAAACTCAAATTGTGAAATTGCTAATTGCTCAATTTTTTTGTTAAAAGCGATGGTTCTAGAGCTTGTGGTTCCTGCATCGATAGCTATAATACTTTCCATTTTAATTTATATAGGTTTGACTTTTAAATTTTCATTAATTTTATTATGATATCGGTAGTAACTGAATCCCTCCTGCAAACAACTTGATCCTGAATTTCCGATTTTGTCCAATGCTAAAAAAGCAACTTGGAATTTTGGACTTTTATTTTTTCTATAAATTCTTAAGATAGCTTCATCACAAGCTTGTTTTGGGGTTTTTCCATTTCGCATTAATTCGACTACAAGAAAAGATCCAACAATTTTTATTATTTCTTCACCCATCCCAGTGGCAACAGCACCACCTACATTGTTATCTATGTACAATCCAGATCCAATTATGGGTGAGTCTCCAATTCGACCATCCATTTTATATGCTAAACCACTTGTACTACAAGCCCCGCTAATATTTCCTTTTTTGTCAAGACAAAGAATACCAATGGTATCATGGTTATCAACACTTGTTTTGGGGTTATAAACTGACTTCTTTTTCCACTCCATCCATTTTATTTTTGATTCATCAGTTAGCAAAGATTTTAACTTATAACCGCTTTTTAGTGCAAAATTTTGAGCTCCTTTTCCAGATAAAATAACATGAGGTGTTTTTTCCATAACATCTCTTGCTAATGAACTAACGTTAACGATTTTTTCAACTCCTAAAACTGAACCACAATTACCATGATGATCCATGACAGCTGCATCTAGAGTAACCACACCTTCACTATTGGGTGCACCACCATACCCAACGGTTGAATTTTTAGGATTTTCTTCTTCTACATTTGCTCCAATAATTGCGGATGATAATGCATCTTTTCCACTTTCTAAAGCCATTCCAGCTTGAAAATTTGCCTTTTTAAAGTCCCAAGTGCAAATTGATATTGGAGTTTTTATTAAAGAGTTATTTTTTTTACTTGCATAAGCTTGCTCTTTCAAAATTGATGCTGCACCTACACCTATTAATAAGTTGTTAAAAAATAATCTTCTGTCCATAATTGTAATTTATTAAAATACAATTAGCTAACCTAACATTGACTAATATTTAATATATTCGACGTAAATAAAATTTAACAATTTGTATGGACCCAATTGAATTTTATCAAATTAAATCCCAGGAAAATTTCGAAATTGCTAGGACTAGAGCGATAGATTATCCAGAGCTGTTTTGGTCGGAAATTGCTTCTACGTTTAATTGGTTTAAAAAATGGGATCAAGTTTTAAGTTTTGACTGGAGCATTCCAAAAACTGAGTGGTTTATCAATGGAAAACTAAATATCACTGTAAATTGTTTGGACAGACACGTAGATAAAGATCCCGATAAATTAGCAATTCTATGGGAGCCCAATGATCCAAATGATAAATCTGTAAAATATACTTATGCGGAGCTCCTTTCCTTGGTGTGTAAATTTGCAAATGGATTAAAAAACGAGGGCATAAAAAAAGGGGATAGGGTTTGTATTTATATGCCCATGGTACCTGAGCTTACTATTGCTGTTCTTGCTTGTGCAAGGATAGGTGCCGTTCATTCTGTGGTTTTTGGAGGTTTTTCAGCTGCTGCATTATCAACTAGGATTAATGACGCTAGATGTAGCATTATAATTACTGCTGATGGTGCTTTTAGAGGTGATAAAACTGTTCCCTTAAAAAAAATTGTAGATGAAGCCCTAGAGAACAGTGAAAGCATAAAAAAATGTATTGTTTTGCAAAGGACCTTTCAAAAAATTAAATGGAACGAAAGAATTGATATTTGGTGGCACGATTTCATCGAGGGTCTTTCAGATTATTGTGAACCAGAAGTAATGGATTCAGAAGATCCTTTATTTATTTTATATACATCTGGTTCTACAGGTAAACCAAAAGGAATGGTTCACACCTGCGCCGGTTACATGGTTTATGCCGCTTATACATTTTTGAATGTCTTTCAATATAAAGAGGGAGACATATACTGGTGTACGGCAGACATTGGATGGATAACTGGCCACAGCTATATAATATATGGTCCTATGGCAATTGGTGCTACTTCAGTTCATTTTGAAGGTATCCCTTCTTATCCAAATTGGAATAGATTTTGGAAAGTATGTGAAAAATACAATGTTAATCAATTTTACACAGCCCCAACAGCTATAAGAACACTAGCAAAGCAACCATTAAAACTGATTGATGGACACGACCTAAGTACTTTAAAGGTTCTTGGTACTGTTGGTGAACCTATTAATCTTGAGGCCTGGAATTGGTACGATCTGAATATAGGGAAAAATAAAACTCCAATTGTTGATACTTGGTGGCAAACCGAAACGGGAGGAATAATGATATCATCTCTAGCAGGTATAACAAATCAAAAACCCACATTTGCAACAAAACCGATACCAGGAATTAGACCAGTTCTTTTAAATAATGAAGGTCATGAAATTATAGAAAAAGAGGCTGAAGGCACATTAGCTATTAAATTTCCATGGCCAGGTATTGCGAGAACAATTTATGGAGACCATGCAAGATATAAAGATATTTACTTCACTGCATATGAAGGGTATTATTTTCCTGGTGATGGTTCTTTAAGAGACAAAGATGGAAATTATAGAATAACAGGTAGAGTAGATGACGTTGTAATAGTTTCGGGGCACAATCTTGGAACAGCCCCAATTGAGAATTCAATCAATGAACATATGGATGTAGCTGAGAGTGCTGTTATAGGATATCCCCATGAGGTTAAAGGAAATGCTTTGATGGCATATGTGATTTTAAAAAATACAGTTGAAACTAGTAAATTAACTCTTGAACTTAGGGATTTGGTATCTAACCAAATTGGGCCTATTGCAAAACCTGAAAAAATTGTTGTTGTTTCCGGTTTGCCCAAAACAAGGAGCGGAAAGATTATGAGGAGAATACTCAGAAAATTAGCAGCTGGTGATTTCGAAAACCTTGGCGATATTTCTACTTTACTAAATCCAGAAGTCGTAGAAGAAATTAAAGATAAACTAGCTAAATAGAAAAAATATTGAGCTTGCAGCTGTTAAAATTAAAATTAGTTTAGAATAGTATTTCTCAATAATTTTATCAACGATATATACACCAATTATAAGGCCTAAAAAAACAAATGGTGTCATCTTTAGACTTTCGATTAGACTACCATAGTTTATAGTTTTCCAAAAAAAAATATGAAAGGGTAGTTTAATTACATTTATTAAAAAAAATATATAGGCAGAAGATGAAATGAAGGGTTTTTTTTTCACCCTCATAGCAATAAAATAAATATTTGCAAGTGGACCAGCTGCATTACCAATCATTGTTGTAAAACCAGCAGCTCCACCTAGTAGCGGACCAAAACTCCAGTGATTTGAAATTAAATTTGATCTTTTATCATTCATGAACAACATGATTAGAACAGATAAAAAAATCACACTGGACATAAGTCTTTTAAAAGCTACCTCATCAATAATATCACCAGTTAAAGTGGCAAAAAGCACTCCTATAGCCATCCATGGAATAAGTTGAAAAATGTATTTCCAAACTATGTTTTTTTTATAATAAATTATCGCAAAAAGGTCTCCAACAATTAAAAGAGGCAATAAAATCCCAGTAGATGTTTTAGGTTCATAAGAGTAGGCGAGTAGAATGACAAAAAAAACTCCAATACCTTTAACACCAGCTTTAGATATCCCTACAATGATTGATGCTAGTATTGAGAGTATTATTGCTAAAAATTCCACAGACTTGTTTTAATTGTGAGCGAAAATAAACATTTAAATTAATTAGTAAAAATTCTTAAATTGCAATAAAAAGAATTTGAAAGACTTAAAATACTTATTTGCTTATTCAATTCCTTTGGTTGCTCTTATTTCTGTACATTTTAAAGGAATTTTTTCCTATACTGCTCCGGTTTACGCTTTTATATTTATTCCAATATTGGAAATTATTTTTAAAGACTCTGATAAGAAATATACAGAAGAAGAGAAAAGTAATAGACTTGCTAACTTTTTATTTGATGTTTTACTTTATTTAAATATTCCTTTTGTTTTTGCGATTCTTTTTTATGGTTTTTTTGAAATTACAAATTCAACTTACTTTTACTATGAATATGTAGGAATGATTTTGTCTTTAGGAATACTCCTTGCTACAAATGCAATAAATGTTGCTCACGAGCTAGGACACAGAAAATCACAATTTGAAAAAACATTATCGAAAATTTTATTAATGCCTTGTCTTTATATGCATTTTTATATTGAACATAATTTTGGCCACCACATAAATGTTGCTACTCCAAAAGATCCCGCAACGTCAAAATTTAATCAAAGTGTATATAACTTTTGGTTTACATCCGTGTTTTGGCAATATATTAATGCATGGAAAACTCAAGTTTTGATTCTCAAAAGAAATAATAAAAGTTTTATCTCTTTTCAAAATGACATGATTTGGTATATTGCTTTCCAAACTTTATATCTTTTTTTTATTTTTTCTTTCTTTGGGATAAAAGGGCTAATAATATCTTTAATTGTAGGCCTTATATCATTTCTTTTCCTTGAAACTATAAATTATATAGAACATTACGGTCTTGAAAGAAAAATGTTGCCATCTGGAAGGTATGAAAGAGTCCAATTACATCATTCATGGAATTCTAATCATATAATTGGAAGAATTGTTTTATATGAACTTACACGTCACAGCGATCACCATTTTTCTGCCTCGAAAAAATACCAAATTTTAGAAAACCAATCAGTAAGTCCACAGTTACCATATGGCTATCCAACCTCAATTTTAATTGCCCTAGTGCCTCCAATTTGGTTTAGATTAATGAATTCTAGAATCCCAAAAAAATAATAATTTATTTGTATCCCGCTTCAGCTAACAAAACCAACAAAGCCAAGTGGATTGCTTTATAACCATCTTTGTTTATCCACCATTCATCTAAAGAGTGATTTTTACCACCATCTCCACCTCGTCCTATTGTTATAGCTGGTAGACCTAATGCAATTGGTACATTTGAATCCGTTGAACCTATAGTTAATTTTGGCTTTCCTCCCATATAGTTTGTTGCTGCAATTGCCCTTTGGACCAAATGATTTTTTACATCAACTTTTCCAGATGGTCTGTTACCAATTTTATTTATCTCAAGCTCTAAATCTGGCCCTCTTCTTTT
>JBJKWZ010000007.1:0-201208 GCA_045561795.1 Flavobacteriaceae bacterium | reverse complement strand
TGTGAATCAAAAGGAACTAGATAAACAAATCCGATACCTTAGAAATGAATTCTCTGAGAAATACGATGAGCTTCATAAAGACTATTTAGAGTTAAGAATAGAGTTCTACAACTTTTACAAGGAAATTGAAAAACTGGCTAATAACAGACTAGAAAAAACATCAGAGATTAAAAATATTTTAGATAAATATCAAGCCCTTCTTGACGGAAAAGAAAAAAAATCATACTATTTCAGACTAAGAAATGTTAAAGGAAGAGATATTGTATTAGCTACTATTATTGATCAAGGAAAACATCTGTTTGACAACACAATAGAAGAGTTTGTTTTAGCTTTTTCTGGAGAAAAGATATTGGTGCCAGCCACTGAATTAAAGTGGCTTAAAAGTGATGTTTTAGCAGTTTATTTTATTGATTGTTTGGTAGATGAGGAGTGGCTGGAAAAAGATTTCATAGATAGAAAAATTGGAAATGTTTTCGGTATTAAACAAGCTGGTCAAAAAAGAAATAATTATTATCAAATAAATAAGAATCAGAGACCGACTAATCACACAATTGTAGATGATTTGATTGCCATGATAAAAGAGAACCTAAAGGAGATTCTTAAATAGTATATATATACGATTCTATATTTTATTGCTAACCCCTTATTGCTAAGTTAGATTTATAATTTACTAAGCATTTGGGAGTAATAATTTGTTAATAACTTATATCTAAATACACCCCAACAGAATATGCTTTCTAGATTACTTCTATATAAGAATTTAAATGAATGTAGGTCCTCATTATAATCCTACTAAACTTCAGTCATAATTGTAAGGCTGTTGGTTCAGGAGGTCGTCGGTTCGAGACCGATCTTCCACCCAAGTAGGGGAGAGTAGTTCTCCCTTTTTTTATGGGCTCTACCCAGCTGCGTCTAGAAAAAATAGCAACATTATTCCAATCATTCTAGTTACCCTAATTTACGAATTTTTAGCTACTTTTTTCCCACTTATTTTCCATTTTTTCTAGAGACTATTATTTCTTTGAAAAGATTATAGATAATTCAAAATTTACATTCGTTTTGTATAAAGCAGGTTTATTTCATCATATCAAAATCCTATATCATTATAAATTTAAAATGAAATTTAAAATCCAAATAAAAAATTATTTAAAGTAAGTTCGGCTACAATAAAAAAATATACACAATGAAAAAAATAACTTTACTTATTATCGCTCTTTCTTTTGCATTGAGTGCTAGCTCACAAACTATTGTCGACACGGCTGTGTCAAATAAAAATTTTTCAACATTAGTAACTACCCTAAAAGCAGCGGATTTAGTTGGTGCTCTGTCAGGTGATGGACCATTTACAGTGTTTGCTCCGAACAATGATGCTTTCGCGAAAATAGATAGTAAAACTCTTAGTTCACTTTTAGAACCTGCCAATGTAAAAGCTTTATCTAATATTTTAACTTATCACGTGGTATCGGGAAAGTTGTTAGCTGTTGATGTTGCAAATGCTTTAAAAGAAGGAGAGGGAAAAGTAAAACTTAAATCTCTTAATGGACAGGAGTTAACAGCAATTTCAAAGTATGAGAAGATTTATTTAATTGATGCTAAAGGTGGGATGAGTGAAATCATTGCTACTGATGTAATTGGCACAAATGGAGTAATACACGTAGTAGACACTGTTGTTATGCCAGAATAAATATTAATCTAGTTTTCAAGAGACCCTGCTTTAAAATTGTGGGGTTTTTTTATTTCAAATGACTAATTTTTAGTAATTAAGTTTTAAGGTTTACAATTTTCCAAACCCACTACTCTACGTTAAAACAACTCCCATTCCACAGAGAAGATATTCTCCAAGTGACAGATATTTATCTATTTTGTATATTGTTAATTGTTAACCATAAATCGACTGTAATGAGAAGGCTGTTTAAATTGCTAATATTCCCTTGTCTTATGTCTGCACAAATTGACTTTGATCCTGATTTGATGAGAGAAAGGTTTAATAAAAGTATGACAATTGATCAACCTTACAAGCTTACTTGGCTTTCAAAAAAAAGAGAGGATGTTAAGGAAGGAAAAATTATTAAAAAAAGTCATACAAGTGAAAAATTTTATCCAGGAGTGAATAGAGACTATTGGATATACATTCCATTTAATTATGATAAAAAAAAGGAATCTAATCTGATTATTTTTCAGGATGGAGAGGGATACCTTTTTGGTAGAACTTTTCAAGCAGGGATCGCACTAGACAATATGACTCACTTTGGATTAATACCTCAAACAATAGTTGTATTTATAAATCCAGGAGATAAGCTTGTAGGTGAGAAAAATATTTGGGGTTGGGACAGGAGTAACAGGAGTTATGAATATGATTCAATTGATGAAAAATATGCAAATTTCTTAGTTGAAGAAATACTACCAAAAATTAAAACTGATTATAACATTACTGAAAATCCTAAAAAAGTATTTATAGGTGGAATTAGTTCTGGGGGTATTTGCGCATTCAATGCTGCTTGGCATCGACCAGATATTTTTGGTAATGTTATAAGTCACTGTGGAAGTTTCACAAATATTCGTGGAGGAGACAGGTATCCGCAAATAGTAAGACAGTCCAAAAAGAAAGACATTAAAATTTTTCTTCAAGGAGGAGAAAATGATCTCAATCTAGTTGTTGGTTCTTAGCCATCGAAGAATAAAGAGATGGCTGAATCATTACAGTTTCGTGAATATGAATATAAATTTATTTTTGGTTTAGGTGGGCATTCTAATAAGCACGGTGGAGAATTGTTTCCAGAGACACTAATTTGGTTGTGGTCAGATTAAATCTTAAAAACTTACCTAATCAAACTTGAAAATTAGTTTATAAATTGGTTTTAAATTAAAAAAAGAATTATATGAAAACATACTACAAATTAATTCTAGAAGCAATTGCTATAATCGGGAGTGTTTTGTTTTCCTTTTATATTGAAGATTTAAGAAAAAAAACAGATAATTTAAACTTAAAAAATACTCTTATAGGAGATCTAATTGAGACAATTGATGATGACCTTGAGCAATTAAATAATATTCAAGATATTTTATTTAAAAGTGAGCAAAGTATTCTTGACCTATTAAACGATATAGATAAAAATCACACTCAAATTAATGATATTGGTGCAATTGAAAAGATACTTTCAATTGAGGTCGGATTTTCATTTTTCCAAAAAGATGGAATCTTTAATGAGTTAATTTCTACAGGTAGTTTCGAACTAATAGAAAACAGAGAACTAAAGAACACCCTTTTGGAGATCTTTAATCATCTTAAAGAAAGGAACATAGCTACATCAAAGGAAATAGATAATTTTAATATAATTTTCAGAAGGGAGATAAATTCAAATTTTAGAATTCGGTTTACATATAATTCTTTTGATGGCAAATTTTACGGCTCGAGAAAATTAATCAACTCAAAATTTAATAAAAACTATTATTTGAGTAATTCATTTTATGGAGCTATTTCCCAAGCACAGCAGTATGTAAATATGTATTCGAGGTTGTTAAGAGATCTTGAAGATTCCTATAAAACTGCACTCAGCTTATCAAAAGAGGAAAGAAATAATTTTGAAGAATGATTGTAAGTTTTAATCTATAATTTATGAGATTTCTAAGATTTGAAAAAATATTCAAACTAGTTCAAGGTAAGTATCTTTGTTATGCAATCGGTGAAATAATTTTAGTTGTCATTGGTATTCTTATAGCACTTCAGGTAAATAATTTAAATGAAGAAAGAAAATTACGAATTCAAGAAAAAAATGTTTTATTGTCACTACATAACGAAATATCAAGTAATCTAATAAGCCTTGAGACTTCATTAAATGAAAAGAAAACCATTTAAATGCAGAAAACTCCAATTTAATTGGGGATAAGAAAATTAACAACCAAAGTTATAAGCCTTATGAAGAAACTCTGTTCCCAATTTGGTCAATGTCAAAGCCAATAACCGTTGTGAGTATTATGATTTTGGTTGAAAATGGACTTATTAAACTTGACGACAATGTTTCAAAGTATTTACCAGAATTTACACAAATTTATTGTAAAGGTAAATCAGGTAAATATTTGTGTAAGAAACCATTAAAAATAATTCACCTTCTAACTCATCGGTCTGGATTTGGTTATTATAGTAATCAAGGTTATGGATACGGCTTAACAAGTACTATAAAATACGATAATTTGAATGATTTTTCTGAGGATTTATCAAAAGTAGTATTGGAATTTGAACCAGGTGAAAAATATTATTATGGAGTCAATCAGGCTTTACTGGGGAGAGTAGTGGAGGTTGTTTCTAAAAAGAATTTTTATGCATTTTTAAAAGAAGAAATTTTTGAACCTCTAGAAATGACAGAGACCAAATTTTATTTAACAGAACGTGATCGTTCCCGTTTTCAACCACTGTATATAAATTTTGGAACTATAAATGGTTTTACGACTGAACTTGACGAATTAACCTATGAAGAAAGTAATGCTGCTTATTTTGGAGGAGAGGGATTGATATCTACAATGAATGATTATTCAAATTTTTGTATTATGCTCTTAAATGGTGGAATTTTTAAAGGTAAGAGGATCATATCTGAGAAAAGTATTGGGATAATGACCAAAAAATACTCATCATCTTATCCTTTAGAGGAGTTTGCCGACACGAGTAAACTTAGATTTAATTATGGTTTTTCAATGTTTGTTCTTGATGATCCTCTAGTTGATGGTACAGGAAGCCCTAAAGGCATTTATGGATGGAGTGGGTATCATGGAACTCATTTTTGGATTGATCCAACAAAAAAAATGTTTGGTTTATTTATGTCTAGACATAGACAAAATATATCAAATATTGATGTTCAAAAAGAACTTAGAAGAGTCGTTTATCAAAACACAAATTAAATAATTAAAAACATTCGTTTATAAGTGTATTTTTTACACTACTTCAAAAAACACCCATAAATTTTAACATTTTCTAAGTTTTGACCCATAAAGATTAAACAAAACGCAAAAAAATAGCCATTAAATAATTGCTAGTTTGAATTAAATCTTTAATTTTAGCCTTTATTAGAGTTTTTAAACTAATTATAAAAGTTAACAATTAATCAAATCGAAATTATATGAAAAAAAATGTAATGAAGAGTATTCTCTCTGTTATAGCCTTTTTGGTTTCAGTGGGAATCTATGCTCAGTCTGTATCTGGACTTGTTACGAGTGAGGACGGTCCTCTACCTGGGGCCACTGTTCTTGTCAAAGGAACGAGTAATGGAACCACAACTGATTTTGATGGAAATTTTACAATCAACGCTGGGGCAGAAGATGTTCTTGTCGTATCATTCGTAGGATTTGTATCTCAAGAAGTCTCTGTTGCAGGACAAGACAATATAACAATTAATCTTATTTCTGACAGTGAACTTGAAGAAGTTATTGTAACAGGTTATGGTTCTCAAAACGAGAGAGAAATTACCTCAGCTACGGTAAATGTAAATGCTGAAGATTTTAACCAAGGACCTATAAACGATCCGGTACAATTACTACAAGGTAAAGTTGCCGGACTATCTATTTATAAGCCAGGTGGTAACCCAAATGAAAGTCCAACAATTAGAATTAGAGGTCTTTCAACTCTTGGTGCTAATACATCACCACTAGTTGTAATAGACGGAGTACCAGGTGCAACGCTTGCTAGTATTGATGCAAATGATATTGAATCGATGACTGTTTTGAAAGATGGATCAGGAGCCGCAATATATGGTACAAGGGGTTCTAGTGGTGTAATACTTATTACATCTAAGAAAGGCCAGTCTGGACCTATGCAGGTAAGTTATAGTACAAGTTTTGCACAAACTTCAATCGCTCAAGAAATTCCTGTATTATCTGCAACTCAGTTTAAAGCAAATGGTGGTACCGATTTAGGAACTGAAACTGATTGGGTAGACGCTATTACTAGAAATGGTAGTAATGTTGTTCACAATTTTTCAGTTTCCGGAGGTGGAGAAAAAAGTACTTACAGAATGTCTGCAAACTTAAGAAGAGCTGAAGGTATTCTTAACCGAACTGGATTTGATCAAATGAACACTAGAGCAGCACTTAACACAAAAGCTATGAATGATAAATTAGATATTAATTTTAATTTGTCTTACACAAAATTTGACCGTGAGTTAGGTGATGAACGAGCTTTTGAATTTGCTCAATTTTACAATCCAACTGCACCAATTTTTGCTAACGACCCAAATGCAAGATATCAAGTTAGTCCTACGCAATTTGGAGGATATTTTGAGCAGTTAGGTCTTTTTAGAAGTTATAATCCAGTTGCTATAATTGAACAAACAAGAAATACAAGAATTTCTACTGATTTTGTTTATAATGTAGCAGCTACGTATAATCTGACCGAAAAATTGGAACTCACAGCAGTCGTTGCTGAACAAAGAACTTCTTCTAATGATCAACGTTATAGACCAACCACTTTATGGTTTGAAGGGAATGCAACGAGTCCAACTAGAAAAGGACTTGCAAACCTTGCAAGTTTTAACTTTTCATCTAAAGTTTTTGAATACTATGGAAAATATAATATTGATCTTGGAAATTCTAACTTAAATCTTACAGGTGGTTATTCCTACAACCAATTTAATACAACGGGTAATTCTTTTGAACTAGGTGATTTCCCAGATAATTCACTCGACTGGTCTGATGCAATTGGTGCATCTCAGGATTTATTAAATTCAGGTTATATAGGAGCAAATAGTTACGCTTCTCCTGATGATAAAATTATTGGTATGTTTGGTAGAGCGAACCTCGTTATAAATAACAAATATTTTGTAAACGCTTCAATAAGAAGAGAAGGTTCTTCCAGATTTGGTGCGGACAACAGATGGGGTCTTTTCCCTAGTTTTGGAGTCGGTGCTGATTTAAATGAGATTTTAGGTTTAGGAGTTAGAAAACTAAAAGTGAGAGCAAGTACAGCTACAACTGGTGCTTTACCAGGAGGTACGGGTTTAACAGCACAAGCAAGAACATTTGTATATGATGGCGGTGGTTCTGCTGGAGGTGCTACGGTACTTGCCAGAGGTGCAAATCCTGACCTGAAGTGGGAAGAAAAAAATGAGTTTAATTTCGGAATTGAATATGAGACTGAAAGATTATCTCTTGATTTTGATGTTTACAACAGAAAAATTAAAGATTTTATATTAAATCAACAAGTTGATGTATCTGTGTATGGTGTTGATAGGAGATTCCAAAATGCTGGTCAGGTTACATCTAAAGGTTGGGAATTCAAAGCTGAATATGATGTAATTAAAAACGATAATTTATCATACGAAACTGGTTTGATATTTTACAATAACAAAGTTGTTTTAGATGAGTTTAGTAATGAACTTGCTCAATACGGATTCTTAGGTTCTCCTGGACAAAATGCTGTTACAATGGTAAGGGTAAAAGTTGGAGACGAACTCGGACAGATTTTCGCGCCTGTATTCGAAGGTGTGAACGCTGACGGCTCACCACAATTTAAAGATGTTAATGGTGATGGTACGTTAAATACTGATTCAGGAAACGTACTTCAAGATGATTATGATGGAGAGGTTGTAGGTACTGCATACCCAACTCTTGAAATGTCGTGGTCAAACTACATTGATTTTGGAGATGGATGGACTTTAAATGCATTTTTTAGAGGTGCTTTTGGCCATAGTTTGATAAATACATTTAGAGCTTTTTATGAGCCTAATGTTCCTTCTCAAACTTCATATAACCAAATGAACACATCTCTAAGAGAGCCAAACTTGGCAGTTGCCCAGTATAGTTCATTGTATGTAGAAAAAGCAGACTTTTTCTTGCTTGACAACTTAACGCTCTCAAAGCAAATTTTCTTACCAGAAGGAAGTGGTATTAAAGATATTACAGTATCTTTAAATGCCCTTAGGCCTTTTGTGATAACCAATTACACAGGTACAGATCCTTCACCTGAGCTTTTCGATGCTTCAGGTGGTGGTGAAGAAGGTGTTGAAGCAGGCTCTGATGGAGCTGCTCTACTTGCGCCTGGTATAGATAGAAGAGAGGATTACTTCGCGAGTAAGACTTTTTCTATTGGATTAAGTGTTAACTTTTAATTGATGGAGATTATTAATAATTTAAAAATGATAAAAATGAATAAATTTATAACAACAATACTTAGTTTAAGTATTATAACATTTGTTATCTCCTGTACCGATTTGGATGAGGATTTAAAAGGTGTGATTACTTCTGACATTAGTGTAGAGGGAATCGCAACTGATGATGGAGGTAGTGGAGGTGGAGATGCCCTTGGTGGAGCATTTGCTGGTTTACGTAGCACCGGTACTGGTGGTCATACTAACTGGTATTCTGCACAAGAGCTAACTTCTGATGAAATGGTTGTTACAACCAAAGGTGGAGACTGGTATGATGGGGGATGGTTAATTGATTTCCATCAACACAATTACAAAAATACTAATCCTAGTGTAAATAATAATTGGAATAGTCACTATGGTGCAGTTGCTACAACTAACGAACTTTTAGCCGCTGGGACCCTTGATGCAAATGGGACTGCTCAGATAAGAGCATTAAGAGCTTATTACTTTTGGAGATTAATGGATATGTATGGAAGAATCAAAGTACCAACATCTCCAGGACAAGATGCTCCTCAGGGTACTAGAATAGAGGCTTTTAATTTTATTGAGTCAGAATTATTATCTGCATTAGGTATAAGTGCTGTTACTCCTTCAATGGATTTAAGTGGTAGTGCCCTTGGAACAGATAAAAATCCTTATAGACTTAACCAGTCTGGTGTTTTAGGTATACTTGCAAAACTTTATTTAAATGCTGAAGTGTATACGGGTACTCCAAGATATCAAGAGGCTCACGATGCAGCTGATTACATCATTAACAACGGTGGATATACTCTTTGCGGAGTAGGATGTAAGGTTAAAAACTTAGGAAAGCGTCCTGCTGTTGCAACAGACCCTGATGAACTTGAGGGATTTGCTGCTGTATTTGCTCCTAATAATGCTGGTAATCCAGAGCACATTTGGACCGTAAATTATGAGGCTGGTGTAAATGGTGGATTCAATCTTGCTATGATGGCCCTTCACTATTCAAGCCAAATAACTTGGAATTTTGATTCACAGCCATGGAATGGGTATTCAACCTTGGAAGCTTTCTATAATTCTTTTGATGAAAATGATGCTCGTAAAAAAGCTAGTTTTATAGCCGGACCTCAGTTGGATTACTTTGGAAATACACTTCTAGACTATGCTACTGATGATGGTGAACCAGAATTAAACTACACACCAGCTATCAATGAAATTTTCCCTGATGGTATAAGGCAAGCTGGTGCTAGACCTGGTAAGTTTAGTTACAAACAATTTGGAAGATCTGATATGGATAACGACTTTACCTTATTAAGATTAGGTCAAATTTATCTAATTAGAGCCGAAGCTGCTGCTAGAGTTGGTGGTGGCTGGGATGGATCTGCTGCACTTACTGATACTAATATCATAAGAGCTAGAGCGAATGCTACAGCTTATACTGCGGCTCAGCTTACAGAAACTGAATTCTTGGCTGAAAGAGGCAGAGAAATGTTCTCTGAAGCTGTTAGAAGAACGGATTTGATAAGATTTGGAGCTTATGGTAACGCATGGTGGGAAAAAAGTACTTCAACAGCGAATAAAACTATTTTCCCAATTCCGTTTGATGCTCTACAAGCAGCTAATGGAACTTTAACTCAAAATCCAGGATACTAAAATCAATTGATTTGATTTATAAAAGGCTTCCCTTTATGGGGGAGCCTTTTTTTATTTGAAATGATAGCTTAAAATTTAAAAAAAAATAAAATAGCTTTGATTAGAATATTTATAAAGCTTTTATACAGTCTCACATTTATTTTTTTTTCATGCGATAAGCATGAAAAAAGGTTTATTAGATTTGAAGAAGAATCAGGTTTGATTTTTGAAAATAATCTAGAATACACTGAAAATCTAAATCCCTACACATACAGAAATTTCTATAATGGTGGAGGAGTTGCTTTAGGTGATATTAACAATGATGGTTTGATTGATGTCTATTTTACAGGTAATATTGTCGATAACAAGTTATTTCTAAATAAGGGAAATTTTAAGTTTGAGAATATCACCTCCACAGCAGGAGTAGCTTGTTCTTACGTATGGTCTACCGGTGCAACTTTTGCAGATGTCAACGGGGACGGTTTTTTGGATATCTATGTTTGTAAGTCCGGGCCACCAGGTGGTAAAAATAGAAATAATGAACTTTTTATCAATAATGGAGATCTAACATTTACTGAAAAGTCGAAAGAATATAATCTTAATGTCACAGGTCTATCTGTTCACTCTGCATTTTTTGATTATGACAAAGATGGTGATTTGGATTGTTACATATTAAATAATTCTTTTAGGAATGTTGGTGGTTATGACCTAATTGAGGGCCAAAGAAAAATTCCTGACCCTGACGGTCAAGGCAATAAATTTTTTGAAAACGTCGGAAATAAATTTATTGATGTTACTCAAAAAGTAAATATATTTTCAAGTAACATTGGATTTGGGTTAGGCATTACACTAAGTGATTTTAATAATGACGGGTGGACTGATTTATTTATTTCAAATGATTTTTTTGAAAAAGATTATTTATACATAAACAACAAAGACAAAACATTTTCTGAAAATTCTTCAAAATACTTTAAATCTATGTCTCTTGGATCAATGGGAGCGGACTCTGCAGATTTAGATAACGATTTACTTACCGATTTATTTGTAACAGAAATGCTTCCAAAATCACTGGAAAGAAAAAAGACAAAAGCGGTATATGATTCATGGGACAAACACCAATTAGCAGTATCAAAGGGATATTACTATCAATATCCTAGGAATGTGCTTCAGAGAAACTACGGAGATTCAGGTTTTTTAGAAATTGGAAGATATTCGAATCTTGCTGCAACTGAATGGAGCTGGGCTTCAATGATTTTTGATATGGATAACGATGGACTTAGAGATATTTTTATTGCAAATGGAATATTTAAGGATCTTTTAGACAGAGATTATCTCGCCTACATGGCCAATAAGGAGAGAATATCAAACTTAATGAAATCGGGTGATGAGGTCATAAAAAAATTAATCGACATTATGCCATCTAAAGCAGTTAAAAATAATATATATAAAAATAACGGAGATTTTGATTTTACTGAACTTACCGATAAGTGGGGATTTGATACACCAAGTTTTAGCAACGGAATGGCTTTCGGTGATCTCGACAACGATGGTGATCAAGATATTGTAATTAACAACGTAAACATGAAATCTTTTGTGTACAAGAACCATAACAACAACCAAAAGTCAAAAAGTATATCATTCAATCTAAAAGGAATCAATAACAATAAAAATGCGATAGGAACCAGGCTCACAATTTATTATGGGAAGGGAAAGTCAAGTATGACTGAACACTTTCCATCCAGAGGATTCCAATCTTCGATTTCAAATAAAATTCATTTTGGTGTAGGGAACATCGAGAAAATTGATAGTCTGACAATCAATTGGCCTAATAACAAAATTTCAAAGCTATACAACTTAAAAACCAATAAAACGCATAACATTGATCAAAGTAATTCTGAAAATTCCAATATATCCTATTCATTTAATAAAAAAAATGAAGAAAAATTAATTCAGATAGATGTATTAGATCACAGGCACATTGAAAATAAATTTGTTGATTTTAATAAGGAAAGGTTAGTACCTCAAATGTTTAGTAATGAAGGACCTGCTATTACCTCCAGCGATTTGAATAATGATAATATGCCAGATTTTTTTATCGGTTCATCAAAAAACCAAACATCCTCACTTTTCTTGTCTAGCGGTTTATCATACAAAAAAATCGAAACCCCTTTTAATTTTAATAAAAAATCTGAAGATACCGATGCTGTTTTCTTTGATAGTGATAATGACGGTGATGATGATCTTTACGTGTCATCTGGAGGAAAATCTTTTTCCAGATACGATAGTAATTTAAATGATAGATTGTATGTTAATGAAGGAAATGGAAAATTTAAATTTTCAAATTCTTCTTTTTTATTCGATAAACCCTTTTCAACAGGTGCGGTTGCAGTTGGAGATTACAATAACGATTCTCTAATTGATGTTTTTGTTGGAGAACGATATGATGTAGATAGTTATGGCATTCCTGTATCTGGAAGACTTTATAAAAATTTAGGAAATAATAAATTTCAAAATATTAAAATTAAATCTTTTGAAAATATTGGACTTATCACCTCAGCAAAATGGGTAGATATAAATTCAGACAATAATTTAGATTTAATTGTTGCTGGAGAGTGGATGCCAATTAAAGTTTTTATAAATATTAATGGAGATTTTGTTGATAAAACAAAGGATTATGGACTTGACAAGTCAAACGGATTGTGGAATGATGTAGAGATCGAAGATATTGACCACGATGGAGATTTTGACATCATTGCTGCTAATTTTGGAGAAAATAATTTTTACAAGCCAAACATGAAAATGTTTGTCAATGATTTTGATTTAAACGGATTTAAAGAACAAATTATTTGTTATGAAATAGGTGGAAAAAATTACCCAATTTTAGACAAAGACGAACTAATAGCTCAGCTGCCTGCAATTAAGAAAAAAATCGTCTACTACAAAGATTATTCAAATTTTAGTATAGATCAGATTTTTGAGAAAGAAACTATTGAAAGTTCAACAGTTTTAAATTTAAACACTTTACAGTCTTCAGTTTTTATCAATCGAGATGGTAAATTTAAACGAACTTCTCTGCCTCCAGAGATTAATTATTCAACGATGTATGATATTGAAATAGTAGAGAAGAATAATAGAGGGTTAAAAATAGCCATGGGGGGAAATCAATACAATATAAAACCACAATTTGGAAGACAGGACGCTTCTAAGGGATATTTCTTAAATATAGATATATCAAATGATTCAATATCTTATTCAAATTTAGAATCATTAAATATTGATGGTCAAATACGTAAATTTAATTTTTTTAATTCAAAAGATATAAAAGCAGTAGCTGTTGGAATAAACAATGAAAAAACTAAATTTTTTGAATATAAATAGAGTATCTCTTGTTATAATTTTTGGAATGCTCGTTTTTGGTTGTAAAAATCAATCTGAGTACTCAAAAGTATTGAAGAGGGAACTTGAAAATAAAAATGAGTTTAATGACTTAATTTTTGATATGAAAATTGGACAGTCAAGACAAGATTATTTTGACATTTGTTATAGGCTTAATCAAAAAAAGTTAATTGTTTCTGGACAGAGGAGTTTAAACCCAGAGTTAACTCTTAAATCAAAAGATGATCCAGTAAAGGGGGGAAACATTAAAATGTCTTTCAATGGAATTTTTAATGAAGAAAAAATAATGAGAGGAATGGAAATGAGATTTTATTTTACTGGGTGGTCAAGTTGGAATAAGGATTTATCCTCTGATAACCTTTTAGTTCAGATAAAAGATACTTTAGCAAAGTGGTTTCCAGGAAATGATTTTTTTAAAGTTAACTTTGAAAATAATCTTTCAACAGAAGTAAAAATAGATGGGAATAGGAGAATTTTAGCCTATTTAGCAAACTCTAAAGATGTAGCTGTTAGAATTGAAGATATGAGTGGTGAATATGACTAAAATACGTTTTATTTTTTTGTTTCTATTTTTGACATCGTGTCAAAAAAATAACAATCTTTTTGAATTAAAAGACAATAGCAAAATAGGTATTAGTTTTTCTAATGATTTGGGTTTTGACAATGATTTTAATGTCTACAAGTATAGAAATTTTTACAATGGAGGAGGTGTTGCATTGGGAGATATTAATAATGATGGTTTAATGGATCTTTACTTAACATCAAATCAAAACAAAAATAAACTCTATTTGAATAAGGGCAATTTTAGTTTTGAGGACATTACAGGCCAAGCTAACGTTGGTGGTACAAAGGCTTGGTCTACTGGGGTAACTATGGTAGATATTAATTCCGATGGATTATTAGACATATATGTGTGTAACTCTGGTGATATCACAGGTGATAATAAGCAAAACGAACTTTTTATAAACAACGGGGACTTAACTTTTACTGAATCCGCCTCAAATTATAATCTTGACGACAAAGGATATTCTACACATGCAAGCTTTTTCGATTACGATAAAGATGGAGATTTGGATGTATATATTTTGAATAATTCTTATCAAGCTATTGGTTCATTTAACTTGACTAAAAACGAAAGACCAAAAAGAGATTTGCTTGGTGGTGATAAATTAATGGAAAATGTGGATGGGGTTTTTAAAGATGTTAGTGAAAAGTCAAACATTTTTGGAAGTGTTATTGGTTTTGGCTTAGGAGTTACCGTCGGAGACACCAATGGAGACAATTGGGAGGATATTTTTGTCAGCAACGATTTTTTTGAAAGGGACTATTTATATATCAATAACAGAGATGGAACTTTTACTGAAGATCTAACAAATCAAATGAAGTCTATAAGTGGTGCTTCTATGGGTGCCGATCTTGCTGATATTGATAATGACGGTTTCAATGATATTTTTGTCACAGAGATGCTTCCTTCAAAATATGAAAGATTAAAATCCGTTACAACTTTCGAGGATTGGAATAAATACCAATATGTTGTAAAAAACGGTTATTATCATCAATTTACAAGAAATGTTTTGCACTTAAACAACAGAAATCAAACCTTTAGTGAGATAGGTAGATTTGCAGGAGTAGAAGCCTCGGATTGGAGCTGGGGAGCACTTTTTTTTGATATGGAAAACGACGGATACAAAGATTTATTTATTGCAAACGGAATTTATAAAGATCTTACCGATCAAGACTATTTGCAATATATATCTAATGCGGAAGTTGTTAAGTCAATTGTTATGAATAACGAGGTTGACTATAAAAGATTAATTGAAATCATTCCTTCAGAAAAAGTTTCAAATCACGCCTACAAAAATACAAATGGTATTAATTTCAATTCTTACATAAATTCAGGTTTAGATATACCTAGTTTTTCCAACGGCTCAGCTTACGGCGATTTAGATAATGATGGTGATTTAGATTTAATTGTAAATAATGTAAATATGCCTGTTTTTGTTTTTGAAAACAAAAGCAAAAAAACAAATAATTTTATAAAATTTGAATTGAACGGGCTCTATAAGAATGTAAATGCAATAGGGGCTAAAATTATTATAACAACTAAAAATGGCATACAAACTCAAGAAGTTCAGCCCGCAAGAGGGTTCCAATCAACCGTTGATGTAAGACCAAATTTTGGATTAGGTGATGCCACAAATGTCGATGTAGAGGTTGTTTGGCCTTATGGCAAAAAAACTTTATTAAAAAATATAGGTGTGAATCAAATTGTAACCCTTAATGAAAAAGATGCGATCGAATTTTCAGAAGATTTTTCAAGTATTAAGAAAACTAAAACTTTGTTTCAAAAAACTCAAATTAATTCAAATATAATTCACAAGGAAAGTAATTTTGTAGATTTTAACAGAGAGAGGCTCATTTACCATATGTGTAGTAGTGAAGGTCCTAAAATGACCAAAGGAGATATTAATGGGGATAACGAAGAAGATATCTTAATTTCCTCATCAAAAGGTAATACCTCCCAAATATTAATAAAAAATGGATCCGATTATTATCTAGATAGAAAAAACAAAAAAATATTTAATGATTTGAAAGATGTTGAAAATTCTGAAATTTTACCTTTTGATGCTGACAATGACGGAGACTTAGATTTATATTATTCCAGCGGTAGTGTAGAACACTCGATATATTCCCAAACCTTATATGATAGATTACTATTAAACAATGGCAAGGGTGAATTTATTGATTCAAACCAAAATCTACCGGATATAAATAGTAAGATAAGTACAGGTGTAGTAATATCTGGTGATATTGATAAAGATGGTGATCTAGATTTATTTGTTGGTGAAAGAGTTAAAATCGGGAGTTATGGTTTACCAGGCTCTGGTTTTATTTTAATCAATGATGGCAATGGTAACTTTTCAAATAAAACTAAAGAAATAGCTCCAGACTTAACTAGTATAGGAATGATCACAGATGCTTCATTTGAGGACATTGACTCTGACGGCAATCTGGATCTAATTCTAGTTGGAGAATATATGGGAATAAATATTTTTAAAAATGAAGGGTCACAATTCATCCGAATTGAAAATAAACTTTTAGATGAGAAAGGATGGTGGAATGAAATTCATATTACAGATTTAAATAATGATGGTAAAAATGATTTGATTGTCGGTAATCATGGTTTGAATTCAAGATTTAATGCGAGCAAGTCTAAACCCCTAAGGCTATATTATAATGATTTTGATCAAAATGGCTTTGGAGAAGGAATTATTTGTTTTGAAGCCAAAAATGGAAAAGATTATCCTTACGCGTTACGTCACGATTTGATTGATCAGATTAAAAGCTTAAAGAAAAAGTTCCCCGATTATGAATCATTTAAAACGGCAGATATAACCAAGATTTTCAATCAAAAAATTCTTAATCAGTCTGATATCCATACCGTTAATACACTAGAAACTTCGATTTATATAAAAAAAGAAGGATTTGAATTTGAGAAAATAAGTATTCCAAAAGAAACACAATTTAGTCCAGTTTATTCAATTAACAGTTATGATTTTGACAATGACGGAGATAAAGACATTTTACTAGGAGGCAATTTATATGACGTAAAACCTGAGATTGGCATTTATGATGCTTCTTATGGATTATATTTAGAAAATTTGGGTAATCTTAAATTCAAATACCATAAAGATGGAAATGGATTTTTTGTGAAGGGAGAAATCAGAGATATTTTAATTTCTGATAAGAAAGTTTTTGTTTCTAAAAATAATGACAAAATGGAAGTATTCAAATTTTAAAAAGTTACCGTGATTAAAGAAAAATCAAACATACTCTTGATAGCTTCTTTTTTGTTTATGTTTTGTTGTAATAAGTTGTACAATAAAGATGAAAGTAGTATCAAGTTTAAGACGCTAAATTCCTTAGATACTGGAATAAAATTTAAAAATAAACTAACTTATAATACGAAGGTCAACATAATTGAGTATTTGTACTATTATAACGGTGGGGGTGTGGCTATTGGTGATATTAATAACGACGGATTAGAGGATATTTATTTTTCAGGGAATCAAGTTTCGGATCGTCTATATCTAAACTTAGGGAATTTAAAATTCCAAGATATTACTTTAACATCAGGAATCAAAACCGACATGTCGTGGTCTAATGGAGTTAGCTTTGAGGATGTAAATAATGATGGATATTTAGATATATATGTTTGCAAAGTCAGTCCTCTTAGTCCGAAAGGAACACATAATTTACTTTACATCAACAATAAAAATATGACTTTCACAGAAAGTTCTTCTCAGTTGGGATTGGATTTTTCTGGTTTTTCAACCCATTCTACATTTTTGGATTACGATAAAGATGGAGACCTAGATATGTATTTAATGAACCATGCAATTCATACTGTAAGAAGCTACGGAAGCTCAAAAAAAAGAAGAGAATCAGATGATTTATCTGGTGACAAGTTCTTTGAAAATAGATTAAACGAAAAAGATAAAAAGTTCGTAGATGTAACCAAAGAGTCGAAAATTTATGATAGCCCATTGGGGTATGGTCTAGCTCTTACTACAACTGATTTTAACAATGACGGCTGGTTAGACCTTTATGTTGGTAATGACTTTCATGAAAACGATTATATATATTTAAACAACAAAGACAAAACATTTACCGAGTCCATTAAAAATTCAATGAGTCATACATCTCATTTTACCATGGGAGTTGATATAGCTGATCTAAATCAAGATGGAAAATTAGATGTTTTTACAACAGATATGATGCCTTATGATCCAAATATATTTTTAAAATCGGGAGGTGAAGACTTAGATAAAATTTCGAGAATAAAAAAAGATTTAGGATTTGAACAGCAATTTTCAAGAAACCATATGCAAATAAATAGTGGTAATAGTACCTTTTATGATGTCGCTATTCAAACCAATACACATGCAACAGACTGGAGTTGGGGTGTTTTGTTACAAGATTTTGATTCTGACGGTAAAGAAGATATTTTTATATCCAACGGGATACTTAAACGGCCTAACGACTTAGATTATATAAATTATTTAAGCAACGTAGATTTCACAGAATATAATAATTCAAGGCAGGATTTAATAAAGAAAAAACTTATTGATAAAATGCCAACGCTTAAAATTCCAAATATTTTATTTAAGAATAATGGAGATTTAAATTTTGAAAAAATAAATGCATCTAATACTGGTGTTCCCTCCTACAGCAATGGTGCTGCATATGCAGATTTAGATCTTGATGGGGATTTAGATATTATTTTGAATAATTTAAATTCTGAGGCTACCATTCTTGAAAATCTAACAGAAAAATCAAACTTTATTTCTATAAGATTAGCCGGAAACTCAAAATATCCTATAACAAAGGGAGCAAGAATCGAATTATTTGTGAATGCCAATAAACTTGTTAAGGAAAATATTACAACTAGAGGGTTTCAGTCCTCTTCTTCACATAATATTTTTTTTGGGTTGGGAGAAAGCAAAAAAATTGATTCTTTGTTTGTTAGATGGCCCGATGGCCACAAAGAAACAAAGACAATTAAAAAGATTAATCAAACCGTAACTATCTCTAAAGGTAGCTTAAGTTTAAAAAATGAAGACAAGGTTAGGATTACAAAACAAAATAAATTTCAGGTTAATTATCTTCCCATTAAACACCAAGAAACTGAGTATTATGACTACGAAAAAGAAAGGTTAATTCCCGAAAGGTTGTCATTTGAGGGACCGGCAGTTGTTAAGGCAGATTTTAATAATGATGGTTTTGAAGATTTTTTTATGGGAGGTGCAAAATTCCAAAGAGGTAAAGTTTTTCTTTCGACCAAAAATAGAGGTTTTGAAGAGGTTAAAAACTTAGATTTACAAAAGGATAATAAATTCGAAGATACCGACGCAGTTGCTTTTGACATGGACAATGATGGGGATCTTGACCTTTATGTTGTAAGTGGTGGAAACGAGTATAAAGAATTAGACAAAAATTATATGGATCGCGTATATTTAAATGATGGTCTAGGTAATTTTACACGTCTTAAAATCTCTCTTCCAAGGACAAATGGTTCATCAGTTTCAGTCTCTGATTTTAATAATGATGACTTCGATGACTTGTTTGTAGGATCAAGGTCAATTACAGGTTTTTATGGACTAAGTCCTTACAGCTTTATTTTGTTAAACAATAGAAATAATACATTATCGCCAGTTGAGCAGCAAAGATATGGAATGGTGACTGACAGTAAATGGGTTGACATTAACTCCGATGGAAAAGAGGATCTTATTTTAGTTGGTGATTGGATGCCAATAACAATATTAATCCAAGAGGATGAATTGAAATTTACTAATAAAACGGAAAAGTATGGACTTTCTAAAACAAATGGACTATGGAATGTAGTTGACATTAAAGATTTTAACAAAGATGGCAGAATAGATATAATTGCTGGAAATGCAGGGACTAATTTTAAATGGAAGCCTTCAATTAAAAAACCTGTAAAATTATATCTTGATGACTTCGATGCGAACCAGCAACCGGACCCTATCATATTTTATGATTTTTTTGGAAAATACGTCCCTTTTTCATCAAAAGATAAACTTGATAAGCAGCTACCTTTTTTAAAAAAGAAGTTTCCCAATTATAATAATTTTGCAAAAATCAACGATATTAAATCTTTAACAGGTAAAGGTGAAAAAGATATTCTTGAGATAAAATATATTTATGATCTCGAATCTTCAATTTTTATGAATTTAGAAGAAGGATTTAAAAAATATGCTTTGCCTCCTTCAGCACAACTTAGTAGTATTGAAGATTTTAAATTTTTTAAAAATTCAAATGATTTAATTTATGTTGGTAATTTTAGTAAATATGTTACTGAACTAGGATTTTCTAGAGCCAATCCTGGAGGATTATTATTGGATTTGGATACAAAAACAATGAATTTTAAACACAGAAAAAATCTTCCATTACCAATTTATAAAGACTATAGAGCAATACTAGATTTTGATGACAATCAATTAATATTTTCAAATAATGATTACATATTCACTTTGAAATCTAATCTTCTAAAATGAATAAATTTTATTTTATGATTATTATTTAAAAAATCTTTGTATAGGTATAACAAATAGTTAATAATCTTAAGTTATTATAATCATGAAATTAAGTTGTACTTAGTCAATAGATTTGGAAACTACATATGTTTCTGTTTTTTATTAATTTAGTGTTGGTTTTATGATTATGAGATTTTTAATTTTTATTTTGTTGCTTTTTTTATCTGGATGCTCCCTAACTGTCCCCAAAGAGGTCGAGGTTAGATATGATGAAATTCCTGAAAAAGTTGACTTTAATTATCATGTAAAACCAATACTCTCTGACAGATGTTATTCTTGCCATGGTCCTGATGAAAAATCCAGAAGAGCTGGGCTTAGATTGGATCAAGAAAAAACAGCTTTTATGAAATTATTAAGTGGAAAAACTGCTATAGACCCCGGAAGTATAAGCGGTAGTGAAATGGCTCACAGAATTTTATCAAATGATCCCGATGAAGTAATGCCAACTCCCGAATCAAATTTAAGTCTGACAAATACCGAAAAAGCAATTCTTTTAAGATGGATTGAGCAAGGAGCTGAGTGGAAAGAACATTGGTCTTTTTTACCTGTCCAAGAAATGTCGAATCCACTTTCAAATAATTTCAAAAATCCAATTGATTATTTTGTTTCAAAGAAACTTCAAACACAGGGATTGGATTTTTCTGAAATCTCTTCTAAAGAAAAATTAATTAGAAGATTATATTTCGATTTAACCGGTTTACCTCCATCAATCGATGAAGTTGAATCTTTCGTAAATTCAAATGACAAAAATACTTATTTGAATGTCGTAAATAAACTCCTTAACAGTGACGAGCATGCAGAAAGATTAACTATGGATTGGTTAGATGTTTCAAGGTATGCAGACTCTCACGGGCTCCATGCAGACGGTATAAGAACTATGTGGCCTTGGAGAGATTGGGTAATCAATGCATTTAAGAATAATACTCCTTATAATGAATTTGTATCAGTTCAACTTAGCGGAGATATGAGAGAAAACCCGAGCAAGGATGAAATCTTAGCTACAGCCTTTAACAGAAATAATCCTATGACAGCTGAAGGAGGCGTTATTGACGAGGAGTGGCGTTTAAATTATGTATTTGATAGAACAGAAACACTTGGGACTGCAGTAATGGGACTCACCCTAATGTGTGCTAAATGTCATGATCACAAATTTGATCCAATTTCCCAAAAAGATTATTATCAATTATCTGCATTTTTTAACCAGACTAGGGAAATTGGCATGACTGGTGATGATGGAGATTTTGGCCCCTTACTATTTTTACCAGATGAAGAAACTGAATTAAAATTAAATAAAATTAAATCGGCTATACATCGAAAAGAAAAAGAATTAAATACCAAAATCAAAGAATTAAGTAGTTTTTACAGCTATGTCGACAATCTATCGAAATATAAATCTAGATATATCCCTAGAAAAAATATAATTGAAAAAGTTTCTTTTGATAAAATAAGAAAACAAAGAGTTATAAGCGATGACAAAAAACTTATTGTGCAAGGTTCATTTGGGCGTGAAACGGACTATATTATTGACAATAGTAGAGATATTACTTCCTATAACAATCAAAAACTTAAACAAGGTATAGTTGGAAGTGCATTGGAGTTTGACGGAAGCAATCAAGTATATTTAGAAAAAGTACCTAATTTTGAATGGACTGAATCTTTTTCTGCTGCTTTTTGGTTTAAAACACCAAAAAGAAAAAAAGGATTTACCCAAAGCTTACTTACCACTACTGGAGGTAAAAACTCTTGGTGGAGAGGTTGGGATTTGACTTTAGATGACAAAAATCATCTTAACTTGAGGCTTATAAGCTCACTGCCTGGTGACGCTATACACGTTAAATCAATTGATTCATTAACTGTGAATAATTGGCATCATATTGCTTTTTCATATGATGGAAGTGGAAATTCCGCAGGTATTAATTTATTTTTAAATGGAGAAAAAATAAAAGAGAAATTAATCTTCAATAATTTAAAAAAATCAATTTTGCCTGTCTCAAGTAGTGGGATTTATCTTCAAGAACAAGCACTAAAAATAGGAGCTTCAGGTGATTTTTCTTCGGGGGACAACGGATGGGTCGAAGGTTTATTAGACGAGCTATTTGTTTTTAACAAATCAATAAGTTCCTATGAATTAAAAAACTTGTACAATACATACAATATTAAGAACAAAGTATTAAAAGATAATGACAAAGTTGATCATTTAGTTTATAATGATTTGAGTGTTAAAAAAATTAGAAATCAAATCAGAAATTTAAAAAAACAGTGGCTTAAAAATATCTCTGATGTCAAGACTGTTATGGTCATGGAAGAGATGAAAGAAAAAAGAAAGTCTTTTCTTTATGATAGAGGGAGTTATCAATTACCTAGTTATGAGGTAAAGGCTGATGTCCCATCCAAGCTTCCAAAAATGACTTCTGAAATGCCGAAAAATAGACTTGGATTGTCAAAATGGATATTTGATAAAAAAAATCCCTTGACAGCAAGAGTAGCGGTTAACAGATATTGGCAGATGATTTTTGGAAGAGGTATCGTAAACACTCCTGGTGATTTTGGTGTCCAGGGTCAGCTTCCATCACATCCTGATTTACTTGAATACCTTTCTAATTATTTTATGGAAAAAGACTGGGATATAAGAGATTTATTAAAATTAATGGTAACATCTCATACATATATGCAAAGCTCTAAACCAAGTAAAAAGCAAGTCGAAATTGACCCCGACAATATACTTCTTTCAAGAAGCAATAGTTATAGGTTGCCTGCTGAAATGATTAGAGACAATGCCTTAGCTGCGAGTGGACTACTTGTGAAGCATATTGGTGGAAAAAGTGTTAAACCGTATCAGCCCAAAGGTTTATGGAAAGAAAAATCTAATTTTTCAATTAAACTTTTAAATTATAAAGAGTCAACTGGGGATAGTTTATATCGAAGAAGTATGTATACGTTTATAAGACGAACAAACCCTCCACCGTCAATGTCTACTTTTGATGCTCCAACAAGAGAGGTTTGCACGGTAAAAAGAGAAATAACTAATACACCTTTGCAGGCACTTGTCCTATTGAATGATCCTCAGTTTGTCGAAGCATCCAGAATTCTTGCAGAAAGGATTCAAAAAGAAAGACCCTCCTCAATAGAGGAATCGATAAAACATGGTTTTCGTCTATGTACTTCAAGAAAACCCAGGGATAAAGAAATAGAATTACTTAAAAATTTATACGATGAGCAACTTAAAAAGTTTAAACAAAGCCCAAAGCTTGCTTATAATATTTTTAAAAATGGAAAAAAACCTAGAGATAAAACCTTAAATTTATATAAAACTGCTGCACTGTCAATGGTAGCTAACGTTATGTTAAATCATGATGAAGTTTATATGAGAAGATAAAATTAAATATGAATTGTAATCACCACCATCATAATGAGAAATTTTCTAGGAGAGATTTTTTAACGAAAACATCTCTCGGTCTTGGTGCCCTTACCCTGGGTTCCTTAATAAGTCCTGCAAGAGCTTTTAACGGAATTTCGAATCTAAATAATACAACTCTTCCTCCTCAATTACCTCACTTCCCAGCAAAAGCAAAAAGAATAATATATTTATTTCAAAGTGGTGCACCCTCTCAAATTGATCTTTTTGATCACAAGCCACTACTTACAAAGATGCATGGTAAAGAACTTCCACCCAGTGTAAGAGGTGGTCAGAGGTTAACAGGTATGAGTGCAGGTCAAGCTTCATTTCCGTTAGTATCGTCTATTTATGATTTTAAACAGTATGGACAAAGTGGAGCTTGGGTAAGTGAATTAATGCCACATACATCAAAAATTGTTGATGAACTGTGTTTTGTTAAATCGATGTACACTGAAGAAATAAATCATGATCCGGCTGTTACTTTTATTCAAACAGGTTCAAATTTACCTGGTAGACCTTCTATGGGTTCATGGGTTAGCTATGGTTTGGGATCTGACAATAAAAACTTACCTGAGTTTGTTGTACTTGTGACAAAAGATAAACAGGGCCAACCCCTCTATGCCCGCTCGTGGGGTAACGGATTTTTGCCGTCAAAATACCAAGGCGTTCAGTTCCGATCTGGTAAAGATGCTGTTCTCTACTTGCAGAATCCGCCAGGTGTAACAGGTGATTTAAGAAGAGAACAACTCGAATACTTGAAAAAACTTGAAGATGATAATTATAGAGATATAGGTGACCCTGAAATTTTATCTAGAATGTCTCAATATGAAATGGCATACAGAATGCAAACATCGGTCCCTGAAGTCATGGATGTGTCCGATGAACCCGATTACATTTTTGATATGTATGGAGAGGATAGTAAAAATCCAGGAACATTTGCAGCTAACTGTTTGCTAGCTAGAAAACTTATAGAAAAAGATGTGAAATTTGTACAACTTTATCACCAAGGTTGGGATCATCACGATTATTTAAATAAAGGATTAAAGGAACAATGTAAAGATACAGACCAGCCTTCTGCTGCACTTATAATGGACCTAAAACAAAGAGGTCTCTTGGAGGACACACTTGTAATATGGGGTGGAGAGTTTGGAAGGACAAACTATACTCAAGGGGATATTACAGACCCTGGATATGGAAGAGACCACCACCCACGATGTTTTACTCTCTTCATGGCTGGTGCCGGTGTAAAAAAAGGTATTACATATGGTGCCACAGACGAATTTGGTTATAATTTAAGAGAAAACCCTGTGCATGTACACGACTTTCAGGCTACAATTTTACATCTTTTAGGTCTTGATCACGAAAAATTAACATTTAAACATCAGGGTAGGAGATATAGATTAACAGATGTTCACGGAAAAATTGTAAACGATATACTAGTATGAAAAAAGATAATAATTCTAGGAGGGACTTTATAAAAAACTCTGCTATTGTCGGGCTGGGTATTGCTACAGCTAAGAAGACATTCGCTATTGGAAAAAAAAGCCAATCATATGAAAACACAATTGGTCACAATGGATTTACATACAGAGTTGATAAAAACTGGAGTAAACAAAACATTAATACTCATCCAGTCCACCATTGTCACGAAATGATTATGGATAAAAAAGGTAGATTGTTTATGACAACAACTCATAAAAAAAATAATGTTCTAATTTACAATAAGGATGGAAAGGTTCTAGATGGATGGAGTGTAGGTTTCAATGGTGCACATGGATTAACATTAAGTAACGAAGGGGGTACTGAATATTTATACATCACAGATCCAGACTTACATAGAGTATGTAAAACCGACTTAAATGGAAAATTAATGCTCGAAATTTTTTATCCAAATGAAATTAAAGAATATTCTTCTCAAGATGATTTTAAACCAACTGAAACTGCAATTGCACCGAATGGTGATATTTATGTTGCAGATGGCTATGGTAAAGATTTTATAATAAAATACGATCAAAAAGGAAATTACTTGGGACATTTTGGAGGTAAAGGGGATGGAAAAAATCAATTTGATTGTTGTCATGGAATAACTCTTGATACTAGGTTTAATCAAAGCCCCACCCTTCTTATTTCTTCTAGAACAAAAAATGAGTTCAAAAGATTTACATTAAGTGGAAAACACATAGAAACCATTTCACTTCCTGGGTATTGGATGTGTAGACCCGTTATCAAGGGTGACAATCTTTATTTTGCTATTATCAATACTTACAACTGGTGGAATTATGACGGAATGCTTGCTGTTTTAGATAAAAACAATAAAGTAATTTCACTTCCAGGAGGAGGGCAGCCTTCATATAATAATGGAATAATTGATAAACCTGTTTATGACGATCGAAGTTTTCTAAATCCACACGATCTTTGTGTAGACGATGATGAAAACATCTATGTTCCTCAGTGGAATTCAGGTAGAACAACTCCCATAAAATTAATTAGAGTTTAAACTTTATTTTTGGAAACTATTTTTTTTCTTGGCAGATTTCATCCATTGCTGGTTCACCTTCCAATTGGGTTTTTGATTCTTGCTATTTTAATTGAAATTTATTGTTCCATTTTTAAAATAAGAATTAATCAGAGAATAATCAATTTCACATGGTTTGTCGCATTCTTTTCCTCAATTATAACAACCACATTGGGTCTTTTAATCGCAGAGACAGGACACTATATAGATGAAAACCTTTTTATGCACAAAGTGTTTGGTTTGTCCTTAACAGCTGTTACATTTGTTTCCTGGTTTTTCAGGCTGTCATTTTTTTCAAATTTATTTTCATCTACATTCAAGACACTGTCAAACAGTGTAATCGTTGTACTTTTGACTTTAACGGGTCATTATGGCGGAAATTTAACCCATGGTGAAACCTATCTTGTGGATTATGCTCCTGATAATATAAAAAAGCTGGTTGTTAAAAAAAACAAATATGTAGAATTAGATATTGATTCTGTTGAAATTTACAATGATCTTATACAACCAATTTTTAATCAAAAATGTGTATCATGCCATAATAAAGATATACTTAGGGGAAATCTTAACATGGACTCCTATAGTAATCTTTTAAAAGGAGGTAGTAGTGGTAATCCAATAAATAAATCGGAACCTAGAAAAAGCTTGTTGATTAAAAGAATTACAATGCCAACAAGTGAACTTAAATACATGCCTCCAGATGGAGAGCCTGTATCGTTTGATGAAATTAAAACTCTTATATGGTGGATAAATAATTTGGATAAATCCAATGAAAATTTAGCATCCTTAAAAGTTGAAGATGATATAAAAGAATCACTCGAAATGCTATATAGTATAAATTTTAACGAAAAACAATGGTTTGAAAAAATCATAGTAGAAAAATTAGATGAATCTTTAATTCAAGGTATTGATAATACTGTATTTCAAATTAAATACATATCGGATGAAAAAAAATTCCTATCTGTGAAATACTTAAAGAAAAATGTAAGTCTTTCTGATATCGAAAAACTTCAAAAGATTGGAGGAAACATTACCTATTTTACAGCAAAATCTTCAAATTTATCTAATGATATGATTAAAAGCATATCTAATTTTGAAAATTTAGTAAAACTTGAAATTCAAGACAATAATATTGACGACGAAAGTATAGAAATCCTGCAATCACTTAACAATCTTGAAATACTTAACATCCACAAAACAAAAATCACAAGTAAAGCTATTGATGCCCTTAAAAAATTTAAAAACTTAAAAAGAGCATATGTATGGGGAACAAGCATATCTAAAAGTGACATTGACGATTTTAACAGAAAGGAATCAAAACTTAAGTTAATTGGTGGGAATTAAATTTTACCTGAACTCCATAAACTATAACTTATAAATAAAATAGATTGATCCTTAAGTTTATAAAAATTTACTTTTAGTTAAATTTGCTACGGTTTATGACAAAGATCTTTAAATATCTTATTATTTCATTTTTGACCATGGGTTGTGTCAGTAAAGAATTTGATCAAAATAAACTTAATGACGCAGCACTTTTTCACTCTGCTATGCAAAACCTATCAGACATAATTGTATATGATATTTTCTCTCCACCTGTAGCTTCTAGAGTTTATTTGTACCCTTCAATCGCGGCTTACGAATTAATAGCTAAAGATATGCCTCTAAAGTATAAATCTCTAGTTGGACAGGTTAAAGGCTTAACAAAAATACCTGAGCCAGAAAAAGATTTCGAAAATTACAACCTGAATCTTACAATTATACATGCTTTTAATCAAATTGGAAGGGCACTTATTTTTTCAGATGTATTAATGGATAAGTTTGAAAAAAGGTTTAAAAACAAATTGATTTCAATTGGTGTTCCGAAAAAGATAAAAATTGCCTCTGAAAAGTATGCAGAAAAAGTTGCTAAGCACATTTTAAATTGGGCGAAAGATGACCTATACAATCAAACAAGAACGTACTCTAAATATACAATTTTGGAAGAGGAGGTTTTTTGGAAACCTACACCACCAGATTATATGGATGGTATTGAACCTCACTGGAATAAAATCAGGACTTTAGTTTTAGATTCTGCGAATCAATTTATTCCAAAAGCACCTTTAAAATTTGATTTAACAAAGGGCAGTCCATTTCAAAAACAACTTCAAGAAGTTTATGAGATTGGAAACAAAATGGATCCTGAAAAGATTGAAATTGCAAAATTCTGGGATTGCAACCCATACGTTACACATCATAGAGGGCATGCAATGTTTGCAACCAAAAAAATAACACCGGGAGGACACTGGATTGGTATAACAGCTATTGCTGGTAGAACAGCCAATAGTAGTTTTGACGAAGCAGTAAATGCCTATGCTAACGTTTCAATATCATTATTCGATTCTTTTATTAGTTGTTGGGACGAAAAGTGGAGATCTATATTAGTTAGACCGGAAACCTTAATAAATCAGCATTATGATGAAGAATGGTTACCACTTTTGCAAACTCCGCCTTTTCCAGAATATACTAGCGGCCATTCAGTAATTTCTCGAGCCGCCGCAAAAGCCCTAACCAAATTATATGGTAATAATTTTAAGTTTACAGATACAACAGAAGTATCATATGGATTACCATCAAGAGAGTATAATTCATTTATTGAAGCAGCTGAGGAAGCGGCAATTTCAAGGCTTTACGGAGGTATTCACTATCGAATGGCCATTGATGAGGGGGTGTCTCAAGGGGAACAAATTGGTAATTATATTTCCGATAATCTTGAAACAAATATTGAAATTTTTAAAACCTCTTTAAATCAAAATTAGATTTTTTTATTTTTTCGTTTTCTATCCATAGTTTTTTGTTTATATTTATTGACTTATTAACATTTAATTAACAATACTCACTGTTATATGAAAAAATTAATTTTAGAAAAATCAAAGTATTTTTTATCGCTTTGTCTTCTTTTATTTGTTTCTCTAGCAGCACACTCTCAGTCCATTTCTGGAACTGTAACAGATGCTGAAACTGGTGATCCATTACTAGGAGTAACAATTGTCTTAAAAAATACCAACAAAGGAGTAGTTACCGATTTTGACGGTAATTACATTATAAATAATGTTGAGCCAGGTGATTACACTATTGACCTGTCTTACATTGGTTATGGCCGTATATCTCAAACAATTACAGTAGGTTCTGATGATACTACATATGATTTCACAATGGCCTTTTCCGCATCTAAACTCGACGAGTTAGTTGTTACGGGTACTGGAGCACCAGTCGCACGTAAAAAAATTGGTAATAGTATTGGTTCGATTTCTACCGCAAAACTAGAAAATTTACCCATCAATTCATTTTCAGACATACTGCAAGGTAGAGAACCAGGTTTGGTTGCTTTCCCTTCTGGTGGCCTTAACGGTGAAGGTGCCCAAATTAGGATTCGAGGTAATGCTTCACTGTCTCAGTTAAACGAACCAATCATAATTGTTGATGGAGTTAGAGTTGACAGAGGTGGTGGTTTTGGTGGCTACATTGACACTGGTGGAGGTGCTGGATCAAGACTTGACGATATTAATCCAGAATCAATAGAAAGAATCGAAATACTTAAGGGAGCATCTGCAGCTACCTTATTTGGTACCGAGGCGAGTAACGGTGTAATCCAAATTTTTACCAAAAAAGGTCAAATTGGAGCACCAAAATTCAATTTCAAAGCAACTCAAGGGTGGATTAATTTCCCAAAGGGAAAATTTGCAGATAATACTGGTTGGACCTCTAGTGCATCTACAGCAGCGAGAATGAGTACAGTACTTGGAAGATCTGTACAGCCTTATGAGCTTGTTAGTTTCAATGCTACTGAGGACTTGTTTGAAACTGGTTTTAACAATATTGTAAATTTAAATGTTTCAGGAGGGAGTGAGTTTATGACATACTTTGCTTCTGCTAGATATCAATATTCAGATGGTCCTGTAGGAGGGAAAGAAAGACAAGGATATTTAGAGGGGCAAAAAACGAATGCTTCAGATATAAATGAAATGGGTCAGTTTAATATTAATTTAAATATTAATCCTAGTGATAAATTTAATATAAGACTAACTTCAGGCTTCACATCAAGATATCAAACAACACTTCAAAACAATAATAATATTTATGGAACAGGTTCTCTAGCTCAGTTTAGTAAGCCTGAACTGGTAACAGAGGATAACACAACGGGAGTAATTGCTTTTGCTACAGTTGATGAAACTTTGCAGTTAGGATACAACACAAGAATAAACCACTACAATGGAAGCGTTGGACTTAATTATTATGCAACGGATTGGCTTAAGCTAGACGGTACTTTTGGAATTGATTACTCAGGACAGGTGAGTGAGGATTTTTGGCCATTCCAATGGAATATTGATGGTTTCTCAGGTAGTAGACCAACTGGTCAATTATCTGTTGGGACCAGAGATTTTATGGCTAAAACAGCTGAAATTAAAATAGTTATGGATAATAAATTTGGAAGCTTAACTTCAAATTTAATCGTTGGTGGTCAGTTTGTTGGACAACAAGAAAAGTTAGTAGGTGCTCAAGGAACAGAATTTCCAGGACCAGGTTTTGAGGTTGTTGGTGCTGCTGCACAGCAAGTTAACTTTGAGCAGTTTGTAGAAACTATTAATGTTGGTGCATTTGTTCAAGAACAAATTGGTTATAATGATCTTTTATTTTTAACTGTTGGTGCTAGATTTGATGCGCACTCTGCTTTTGGTAGCAACTTTAATGGTCAATTTTATCCTAAAGTATCACTTTCCTACATACCCTCAGATTCTGTTAATTGGAGTGGTTTAGGTCCAATAAGTTCTTTACAATTAAGATCCGCCTATGGTATGGCCGGTCTTCAACCAGGAGCTTTTGATGCCTTTACTTCGTATTTAGCACTTGCATCAGCTAATGGAGCAGGGATTGCACCTAACAATTTGGGTGATCCAGACCTAAAGCCTGAGATATCAAAGGAATTTGAAATTGGATTTAACGCTGGTTTATTTAACAATAAGTTTAATTTGGAATTTACGTATTGGGATAGAATTACAACTGATGCATTGTATGCTAGACAGTTTCCTTTGTCGGGTGGATTTAGAAACCAGCAGTTAACCAATGTTGGTGAGCTTGAAGCTAACGGTCTTGAAATCAACCTGAGTGGTAACATTATAAGAAAAGGTGACTTAACAGTCAATGCTTACGTAAATGCTGCTTATTTACAAGAAAATGTAAAAAGTTTAGGAGGAGCTCCACCACTAAAAGTTGGTGGTTCATATCCAAGATATAGAAACTTTTTACAAGAAGGTTTTGCTCCGGGAGCAAACTTTGGAGCTCAATTAGCTGATGTTCCTTCAGGATCGTTACCTATTGATATTGCTAATGGTGACGGTCTTCCTGATACAACTCAGCAACTAGTAGCTTTTCTAACTGGTAATGGTAGTTACAGTCTTCCAACTTCAATAGGTACTGGATCTGTACTTCTAAAAGATGAAGACGGAGATGGTGATTATCTAGATCACTATCTTGGAAAATCAACTCCAGATTGGACAGGAGCTTTTGGAGGATCAGTTAATTATAAAAACTGGACTTTAAATACAACTTTTGAGTTTAAGGCTGGAAATTTTGTAATTAACAATTTAACAGACGCATTTAGACAAGCAAATGGTGCAATTGGTAGAAATTTACCTAGATCTGCCAAAGTAGCTAGAGATTATTCTACGGGTGGTATCGATGGTTCATTTACTCCTCAAGGAGATGGTAATGTAAGACTTGCTGCACTAGATGAATGGTTAAATAATACTCTCGCATTAGCACCTTTTTCGGGTCTTAATACTCTAGAAAAGGCAGATTTTGTAAGATGGAGAGAATTAAGCCTAAACTATAATATTACTGGAACAATACTTGATCAGTTTAGCTTAGATACCGCTTCAGTTGGTGTTTCTGGGAGGAATATTGCAATATTTACAAGTTACACAGGAGTTGATCCTGAAATAAACTTTGTTGGTAGAGGAGGTGGTTCAACATTAGACCAGAATTATGGTCAGGGAATCGCTGCATTTGGATGGCCAATTCCTACACAAGTATTATTAACACTTAAAGTTGGATTTTAAATTAATAATTATGAAAAATAATATAATAAAATATTTTGGAATAGTTTTTTCAATATTACTATTCAACAATTGTAGCCTAGATGCTGATAACCCTAATAATCTTCTTGAAGAAGGTTTGGATATAAGGGCTTTTGGACCTATGGTTAACGGCCTAGAAGGTGTACTTATTCGTGCATACGGAAACATTCTTGCACCTTATTCAGTAGCATCAGATGAGATGATTTGGATAGGATCTAGAGATGCATGGCAGCAGCTTAACTTTGGTAACTTAGGAAATATAGGTAACGAATTTGTCGATGCCGCTTATTTCTTCGTCAATGAGGCTCGTTATTGGGCAGATGATGTAATCGCTAGGGGAGTTGAGTTCAGTACTTCAAACGCATTTTCTGCATCAAATAAGGCAGATTTAGCAAGAGCTTACATGTATGGAGCAGTAATTTATATAGTCATTGCAGATATGTTTGATGATTTTGTTGTTGGATCAGCTAAAACTGAAGCTGCACCGCCAGTTGGTGCTTCAAATATGAGTTCTCTATACGACACCGCTTTAGGATACATCAATTCTGCTTTAGCGTTAAATGCAGGTTTAACTGGAGAGCTAACCGCGCTAAAAGCAAGAGCTACTTTTGCTAAAGGGATATGGGGAAAAGTTAATCCTTTAAATACAGCTTCTCCTCTTGTTTCTTCTGCAGATGCTGCTACTTTAGCTGCGGCTGCCCTTGCCGATTTAGGAACTGATTTTAGTGTCAATTTAATTACTGATCCAAGCGCACCTGAAACTATTGGTGAATTAGATATTGCTGGTGAGGTTAATGACAGATTAGAAATGAGACTCTCCAATACGTATGTTATTTCTACAGACTTGAAAAGACCCGACTCGCCAAATGATGGAGATCCTTCAACTACTATTAGTTTGAAAGATCCTATCGATGATATTGCTGATCCGGCTCTATACAGACATGTTGCCGCATTTACTAATGCTGGTAGGTTTCCAGAATATCCTGTTGCTACTGGTAGAGAAATGCATTTGATATTAGCTGAAAATTCATTAGCAAATGGTGATAATGCAGGTTTTACTACCCACATAAACCATATAAGAGCTATGGATGGATTAACTCCATATTCAGGACAAATTGATGCACAAGAAATGCTATTACATTCTAGAAGAGTTAACCTGTTTTTACAAGGAAGAAGACTTTCTGACCATTATAGATTTGCAAGTCCCTCTGAGTATTGGATTCCAACTTCTGTTGCCACTACGGCACCAGGATCATTTTTCCCAATAACAATTTCTGAAATTCAAGCAAATCCTAATATACAGTAATTAAATATCAATTTTATTTAAATAAAACCCCTCATATTGAGGGGTTTTTTTATAAAGATATTCCAAATCCAAAGTTACCCATAATTATTCCGTTTTTTCCTAAACCCGGTACTGTTGGAAAACTTTCAATACTCGATCCATTTGAAGTATACAACATCCCGTCTTTTTCATAACTAAATATTCCTGTTAAATCTAAATTATTTGGAACTCTTCCAATTCCATATCCTACTTCTAGTCTAAAAAATATTTTTGAATTTGACTTAATACCCAATTTAATATTAAAAGTGTTGATATTCTCTTTTAACTGAGCATTTCCTAGTCCCTTATTTCCATTTTCATCGGTTAGCTCTATTTGTTCGAACAAAATCAGTGAACTTAGATTTCCTGACCCCAAAGATGCGTATAAACCGTTACCTTTTGAATTAACATAGATGTTTACTCCAAAATCTGTATAGTTTAAATCAATACTAGTTTTTTCAGGATTCAACTTAAAGCTGCTATAGTCAAAATAGGGAGAAACTCTATTTTTAAATATTGGTAAAACAGCTTCAGTAGTTAAACCAAGTATATTAGGCAAGCCCATCTTAATTCCAAAAGAAAAACGTTTTAAATTTAAAACTGTATCTATTTGAATAGAATCTAGTTTTTCTATTTTTTGAGTATAAGATATTGTGGGTATAATAATTACAAGAAAAAATATTATAAAAAATTGCCTCATAAATTATACAACTTGATATATCTCTTACAATTAATAAGATTTGAGTAATCAACATTTTGATCAACTTCTATTTTGTCATATCTATTCGCAAGCTCCCAAGCGGTGAAAAATATTAATTTTATTCTGTCTTTTAAAAGGCCGTATTCAATTTTTTCAGCGGTATCAGTTGGTTTATGATAGTCTTCATGTATACCATTGAAGTAAAATATTGCAGGAATATTATTTTTAACAAAATGAAAATGGTCACTTCTGTAATAAATGCATTCTGACTGGTCTATATCGTTGTATTTGTAATCAAGAAATAATTTCGTTGTATTATTATTTGTTGACTCTGATACTTTATGCAATTCTGAGCTAAGTAGATCGGTTCCAATTAAATATATGTACCTTTTGATGTTATTTTTGTGTCTCGGGTCAATTCTTCCTATCATATCTATATTTAAATTGACTATAGTATTCTCAAGTGGATACAATGGATTATCAGTGTAAAATTTTGACCCCAATAGACCTTTTTCTTCTCCGGTGAGATGTAAAAAAATAACTGATCTTTTTGGCCTATGACCTGATTGTACAGCATTTTGGAAAGCCTCAGCAATTTTAAGAACACCTACAGTACCTGATGCATTATCATCAGCTCCATTATAAATTTCGCCATTTTTTTCTCCTTCGTGATCTAAGTGAGATGAAATAATTATATATTCATTAGGTTTCTCTGATCCTTCAATGACTGCAACCACATTTTCTGTTTGAACGATATCACCGGAAATATTAAGTTTCATTCGTTGCAAATAGCTTTCGGTCCCCATTGCCTCTTTAATTTTCAACGATTCATAATATTCTGAAATAAACTTTACAGCTCTTTTTTGTCCAAGTTTTCCTGTTTCTCTGCCTTTAAAAAAATCCGAGGCATAAACATAAATCAAACTTTTTAATTCATTCTCATTTATACTTTTGGCAAAAGAATTAAGATTGAGATTTTGAGAAAAACTACATTTTAAAATAAAAAATGCAAATAATAATGGTATATATATTTTTAAAAAACCTACTTTATTGAATCGTAAATATGGTCCCATAATTTAATTCTCTTTTCTAGGGCTAGTTTGGACGCATCTAATGCCTCTTTTGTTTTGACCTCATTATTTTCACACAGTGTGTTAATCATATTCATTGCCATGGGACCATGATGGTCTCCATCCATCTCGATATGTCTCTCAAGATAGTAAATTAAACTATCAACTGATTTGTTTTCCAATTTGATTTTTCTAACAATTTCAATAAACATGTTGGGAATCAAATCCTCCCTTCCAAAAGTAAAAACCGCTGCAGTTACATGCGTTTTATCTTCTTTTATTATTGAAAATGTAAATTTTAAAAAATCTTTTATTTCTTTGGAAATATTTAGACTCTCAATGATTTTAAAAATATCTTTTCCTTCTTTAATAAGCTCAATTAATATTTCTATTTTTTTGGTATTTGCACCGATCTCGAACATTGAGTCTAAGTACATTTCAAAGTGACTTTTAGCAATCCCTTTGTTATCAATATCAGTTTCTTCACCCCAAACAATCTCATTTATAAGTCTAGCTGTTAAACTATTTTTAGATGGAACCCAAGGGGTTTTAACACATGTAAGATTCATTTGAAGATTTTTCACTAACGACATAAAATCCCAAACAGCAAAAACATGGATTTCCATAAATTTTCTTATGTCGTCTAGGCTATCCATAGAATTGTATAAGGGGTGTTCTATTAAAGATTTCCTTAAATCATTTAAATCTTCGTCAAAGAAAACAGAATTTTTATCCATGCACTGCAAATATAGTTTAAAACCCAAAATCCTAAAATTATAATTATATTGAAAAGCAATGCAAGAATTGTCAACTTTTATATTATCATCCATTATAATTACTTTATCCCCTGGACCTGATATCTTTATGGTTATTTCATACAGTCTTCAGAAAGGTGTAAAGTCTTCTATAAAATTCATAATGGGCCTAATAATTGGACTTTTGATTCATTCTTTAATATTGATTTTAGGATGGTCAAATTTTTTTTCAAATTCAGAAATAATCTTATTTTATCTTAAAATAATTGGATTTGCATATTTTTTGTGTTTGGGAATAGTAGAACTTTATCTTTTTGTTATTCAAAGTCAGAATAAAAATAAATTGAACAGTTCTAAAAATTTAATTAAACAAGGAATAATAATGAATATAACGAATCCTAAAGTTGGTCTATTTTTTTGGATATTTTTTCCAAATTTTCTCTTTAGCAAAACAATTATAATACCATTCCAGTATATTATCTTATGCTCAATATTCATTTTTCAAGTTTTTATTATTTTTTTTATTACAGCATACTTTTCATCTAGAGCATCAAATATTTTGAGGTTAGAATTTTTAAAACCAATCAACGGGCTAATTTTAATTGCTTTGGCTTTTTATATATTATTATCATAAATATCACTAACAATTTTGATTACACAGATGTTTAAGAAAGATTGTACAAAGGGCTGTATTTCAATGTTTTTTTAATAAATTTGCTTGCAACTAATTTTAATCTAGTTGCAATGATTAACAAAAAGCTTAATGAAATTATAGAAGGTCTCACATTTGACGATGTATTATTAATCCCAAAGTATTCCGAAGTTTTACCAAGAGAGGTTGATATTAAAACAAACTTTTCTAAAAATATTCCATTAAACATCCCAGTTATTTCAGCCGCCATGGATACTGTTACTGAAAGTCAGATGGCAATTGCACTTGCTAGAGAGGGAGGGATAGGTGTTTTACATAAAAATATGTCAATTGAAAAACAAGCAAACAAGGTTAGATTTGTTAAAAGAGCTGAATCAGGTATGATATTAGATCCTGTAACACTCTCTTTAGATGGAAAAGTATCTGATGCCAAGGAATCTATGAAAAAAAATAACATTGGAGGAATACCAATTATAAGTAAAACTAAAAAGCTATGCGGAATAGTTACTAACAGAGATTTGCGTTTTGAAAGGGATGGTGAAAGATCTATTAAAGAAATAATGACGTCTAAAAATCTTATAACGGTCAGCCCAAACACCTCTCTTAAAGATGCAGAGCAAATCTTACAGAAACACAAAATTGAAAAACTCCCCGTGGTTAACGATTCATATAAATTAGTTGGTTTAATTACCTACAGAGACATAACAAAACAAACGGTTAAACCAATTTCAAATAAAGACATTTATGGAAGACTTCGTTTAGCTGCTGCTGTAGGAGTTACAAACGATGTTATCGAAAGAACACAAGCTTTAGTTGATGCAAGCGTTGATGCTATTGTAATTGATACAGCACACGCGCATTCAAAAAGAGTAGCAGAAATTTTAAAAGAAATAAAAAACTCCTTTTCAGATTTAGACGTCATAGTTGGAAATATTGCAACTGGTGAAGCTGCAAAGTTTTTAGTTGATTTGGGTGCAGATTCAATTAAAGTTGGAATTGGACCTGGTTCAATTTGTACGACTAGAATTATTGCTGGCGTTGGATATCCACAATTATCAGCGATTATGTCAGTTTCTAAAGCTATTAAAGGGTCTGGGATACCTATTATAGCTGATGGAGGAATTCGTTATACTGGTGATTTACCAAAAGCAATAGCTGCTGGTGCTGACTGTGTTATGCTTGGTTCACTTTTCGCTGGAACAAAAGAATCACCTGGCGAGACTATTATATATGAGGGAAGAAAATTTAAGTCCTATAGGGGTATGGGTAGTGTAGAGGCAATGAAAAAAGGAAGTAAAGATCGTTATTTTCAGGATGTGGAGGATGATATAAAAAAACTTGTCCCCGAAGGAATTGAAGGAAGAGTTCCTTATAAAGGAGAAATTTATGAAAGCATTCAACAATTAATGGGAGGACTTAGAGCAGGCATGGGTTATTGTGGTACAGAAACTATTAAAAAATTGAAAAGTAAAGGAGAATTTGTTAGAATAACTTCAGCAGGAATTACAGAAAGCCATCCCCACAATATTGAAATTACAAAGGAAGCTCCGAATTATTCTCGATAATCTATCTTGTGAAAAATTTATAGGTAAAAACTGTATTTGAAAATTCAATTCTTGCAATATACATAGTTTCTCTTTGTAACGAGACAGGCTCTTTAAATTTTCTTAAACCTATATTTGGAAAAAATGCTACTTTATTACCAATTATACTGTATATCGTTATATTGGCTTTGCCATCCAATCCTTCTATAATTAAAAATCCATTTTTGTAAAAAAGCTTTGCTTTTGACTTTTTTTCAAAACCAAAAAATCCATTACCTGGCAACTTCTCTTTATTTCTTGAATAAAAATTATTGTATTCAGGATTAAAAAAATTAAAAAATACTAGTAATATAATTAAAAGTCTCATATCCTTTAATTATTTACAAGTTATGACAATATTATAAATTAAAAAAAATCATGTTTCATTCAAGTATTTAATTTTAATTTAAAAAAGCTGTTATTTATTTTTTTAAGTTTGAATAAATATTCTAATATGCGAATATTAATTTTATTTGTTTTGTTTATCACTTGTGATGATTTTAAGCAAAACGAAAAAAAGAAAAAAGTTGCCAGAGTAAATTCGAGTTTTTTGTATTTCTCTGATTTTGAGAATGAAATAGGCTCAGAATTGTCTTATGAGGATAGTATAATCCTATCAAAATCAATTATTAATAAATGGGCAATTAAGAAACTTGTTTATAACAAATCCCTTTTGCATCTTCATGACTCAATTCAAAAGAAACTGACAAAAATGGTTGATAATTACAAGTTGGAATTATGGACTAATACATATAAAAATTTTTTATCTAAATCTAATTTTAACAACAAAATTGATAGTATAAAAAAAATAGAGTATTATAAAAAAAATAAAATTAATTTTAGATTAAAAGATGATTTTTATAACGTAGCTTACATAATTTTGCCAAAAAGTAATAATAATTTGAAGCTAATAAAGTCAAGGTTTAGAAATTTTTCAGATATCGATTTATTTTTTTTAGATTCTCTTAACTATCAATTCAATGACTTTCTTTTTGATAAACCAGTCTGGATAAACAAAAATTATTTGATAAAAAAAATTCCCCCACTAAACACTTTGACTCTTGATTTAAAAAAAAGAGATTTTTTTGTTTTCAAGGATTCGTTAGAGGTATATTTGTTAAAAATATTTGATCACAAAAAATATAACACACCAGCCCCATATGAAATAGTTGAAGGTAATATTGAACGAATTTTAATTAACAGAAAAAAGTTAAATTTTTTTAAAGATTTTGATAAAGAAATTTTAGATGATGCTATACAAACCAAAAAATTTGAAATTTTCACTAAAGTACCTTAAAATAATATTTATTTTATTTTTAAATGTACATGACACATTTGGCCAAGAGTCTAAAAGGTTTAAGCTAGACGGAGTTGCATCAGTTGTAGGTGATTATGTTATTTTAGACTCTGATATCGATAAAACATTTTCAGAGATGGAATCGCAGGGTATTTCAACAAAAAATGTTACTAGATGCGAACTTTTAGGAAAATTAATGGAAGATAAGCTATATGCTCACCATGCAATTCAAGATAGCTTAGAGGTAAGTGATACAGAAATATATTCATATGTAGATCAAAGCATAGAATATTTTACAGAACAACTTGGGAGTTTGGAGAAAGTATTAGAATTCTACAACAAAAATGATGAGTTGTCATTTCGTGATGAACTTTACCAGTTAAATAAAATTCAAAAGCTTTCTCAATTAATGCAATCAAAAATTGTCGACGATGTTGAAGTTACGCCTGAGGAAGTAAAGTTATTTTATGAATCAATTCCTCTAGTTGATTTACCTATTTTTGGTACAGAATTAGAAATTTCACAAATTGTAGTTGAACCAAGTGTAAGCGATGAGGAAAAAAATAGAGTTATAGATTTGTTAAATTCATTTAAGAATGATGTTGAAGAAAAGGGTTTAAGTTTTGCTTCCAAAGCGATTTTATATTCGCAAGACCCGGGATCAAGGGCGAATGGTGGAAAATATACTCTACACAGAAAAAGACCTAGAATGGTTAAAGAATTTAGAGATATTGCCTTTAGCTTAGAGGAAGGTGAAATTTCTAGTCCATTTAAAAGTGAATTTGGTTGGCATATTTTGACTGTTGAAAAAATAAGAGGGCAACAAGTTGATATAAGACACATACTAATTACACCTAATGTGGATGAATCAAAACTCGTTGAGTCTAAAAAGTTATTAGATACTATTAGAAAAAGAATTATTGACAATGAAATTGAATTTAAAGATGCCGCATTTAATTTTTCCTATGAAAAGGAGACTAGAAATAATGGTGGAAAATTAATAAATCCTATAACTGGAGATACTCGTTTTGAGTTGACAAAAATGGATCCCAAGCTTTATAATCAGGTAAAAAATTTAGATCAAGGGGAGATTTCTCTTCCTTTATTAGAAACTGATAGATCTGGATTGAAGAAATATAAAATTTTAATGGTTTCAAAAAGATTTGAAGAGCACGTAGCAGACTTTTCAAAAGATTTCACTAAAATCAAAGATTTAGCGCTAAAAGATAAACAGTTAAAAGCCGTTAAAAAATGGTTAAGGGTTAAAATAGAAGAAACTTTTGTGAATGTAAATAAATTGTTTCGAGATTGTAGTTTCTCTGACAATTGGACTAAACAATAAATAGTTTATTGAAAGTATCTTTTTGGGACAAATAACATTCCAAAACATACTCCATTTTCTTTATTGATATTTTTGTGATGCATTTTATGGGCTCTTCTAATTCCTTTAGCATATTTGTTGTCTATATTTCTAAATATTTTAAATCTTCTATGTATAAAAATATCATGAACGACAAAATAAGTAAAACCATAGCAAAAAATTCCAATTCCTATCGGAAGGCCCGGCCAAAAGGAAAACTCTCCCCATAATACAACAAAAAGAATACTAGGGATTGCGTAAACTAAAAAAAACAAATCATTTTTCTCAAACCATGAATCGTGTTCTTTCTTGTGATGATCTTTATGCCAAGACCATAAGAAACCGTGCATTATGTATTTATGAGAAAACCATGCGACAAATTCCATAAAAAGGAAAGTGAAAATTAAAATCAATATCCAAACTAAATTCCACATATTACTTAAAGGTGTTAAAATGATAATTTATATAAGATTCTGCAAGCAAACCCATTTTCACGTAATTAGGTATTCGAATCCTAGTTGAAATTATAAATCTTGAAGGAGTTCTCTTAAGTTTTTTTAGTAAACTAAAATAATATTTGTATGCCGTAAAAACTCCAAATCTAGAGTTATTTGGAAGCAACAAGATACCTTTAAGTCCATTTTCAAAATCTTTTTCAATCTCTATTATGATGTCATTTTTATCTTTTTCAGAAAAATTAAAAAAATCGATTTTTGGAAAATATGATCTTTTTAGGTGTTCAAAATCATTTTTTACATCTCTAAGAAAATTTACTTTTTGAAAGGCAGAACCTAATGACATTGCACTTTTTTTTAATTCATCATATTTTTCTTTATCACCATTAACAAAAACTTTCAAACACATTAAACCTACTACATCAGCAGAGCCATAAATATATTTTTTATAGTCAGATCTAGTTAAGTATTTTTTTTTATGTAAGTCCCACCTCATGCTTTTCATGAAGGAATTGACCAGTTCTATATCAAAGTTATATTTATGAAATGTATGTTGAAATGAATTTAAGATTGGATTTAAACTTATTTTCTCCTTTATTGAATTATTCAGATCATTTTCGAAACGATTAAACAACAACTCTTTATCATAATTGTGAAGAGAGTCTACAATTTCATCAGAAAGCCTAACAAAACCATAGATGTTATAAATATCTTGTTGAATAGAAGAAGATAGCATTTTAGTTGCTATAGAAAATGACGTACTATAAGATTTAGTAACCTTTTCACTACATTTTTCTGAAACAATATCGAAGAGTTCTTTCATTTATTAAAATGCTTTAATTTCAATATTAAAAATACAAAAAACTATATAAAGACGGGTTCAGTTAAAAATTGTTCAACAAAATCTTCATGATCAATATGAATAAATATATTATCAGGTATTTGTTTGGCTGCGAGATACTTTACTTGAGGCCCAAAAACAGATAATTTATTTTTTGATCCTTTAATAAGCGTTTCATTAAATAAGCGTACAAACTTCGAAATATCTCCTTTCGAGGGTTTAAGGGTTATGTAAGTGACAAAATGTATTAAGTCAGTATTTGAAAGAAGTGTTTTTAAGCTTTTAATTGGCATTGATTGTCCCAAGAATATTGTTTGATAACCCTTACTTAAAACAAGATAATTAAGGAATAAAATGCTTAATTCATGTATTTCATTGTCAGGTAAAAAAATAGCAAATTTTGGAAAAGAATTACCACCTTCAATTTTATTTTGGATTTTTTCAGTCTGTACATGAACCTTTTGTTTTATTAAACTAGTTATAAAATGTTCATGTGAAGGACATATTGCTCCAGTCTGCCACAAAATACCTAATTCGATCATAAGTGGAACGAAAACTTTAAAGAAAACAAATTCAAAAGTATTGTTTTGAGCTAAAATCCTGTATTTAGCGTCAAACATTTCAACATCGAAATTGACCATTGCTAATTTTAATGCATTTATTGAAATATTTTCTGAGTTATTTTCTAATGCAATTTCTCGTACTAAACTAGGAATGTTTTTAGGTTCTAAATTTGCTATTTTAGAAATTTTAAAACCCTTTTTGTAGAGTAATGTTATATTAAGTAACTTTCTTAGGCTATCTAATGAGTATTTTCTAATGTTAGTATTAGTTCTTTCAGGCGAGAGAAGTTTATATCTTTTTTCCCAAATTCGTATAGTATGGGCTTTAATCCCAGATATGTGTTCAAGATTTTTAATGCTAAAACTACTCTTTACCTTCTTCATTCTTCCTAACTCATTAAAAAGCAACCAAATATAAAAAAAAAGATTTAAAAAAGATAAAGTACGCACGAGAAGACTCGAACTTCCACGAGATAATTCTCATTAGGCCCTCAACCTAACGCGTCTACCAATTCCGCCACGTGCGTTTTAGAAGTGACTTGGCTGGGGCTCGAACCCAGGACCCTCTCCTTAAAAGGGAGATGCTCTACCAACTGAGCTACCAAGTCATTAATTTACATTAAAAATAGTACAAAAAAGTGATTTGGCTGGGGCTCGAACCCAGGACCCTCTCCTTAAAAGGGAGATGCTCTACCAACTGAGCTACCAAATCTTTTACATTTAAGCTCGCAAATATACATGCAAAAATTTATAAAGCATCGACTTAATCATTAAATTTATAATCAATATAAATTCATTTTGAATACAGTTTTTTTATTAGGTTATATGGGATGTGGTAAAACAGTTCTTGGAAAAGCTTTAGCTTCTCAGGTTAATATTTCTTTTCTTGATCTTGATAAAAAAATTGAAGAATATGAAAACAAATCATTAGAGAAAATTTTTGAATTGAAAGGAGAATTATATTTTCGTCAAGTTGAAAGAAAAATTCTATTAAAACTTATTAATTCGTCAATTCCAAAAATTGTTTCATTAGGTGGGGGGACACCTTGTTATTTTTCTAATATGTCAGATATAGCAAATTCTATCCATCAATCCATATACTTTAAGGCAAACATCGATAATCTTGTAAATAGATTACATAATGAAAATGAAAAAAGACCTCTAATTTCACATTTAAAAAATAAAAATGATATAAAAGAATTTGTTTCAAAGCATCTTTTTGAAAGATCCTCATTCTATGAAAAGGCTAAAATAAAAATAAACGTTGATAGTAAATCAATTCCTGAAATAATAGGAGAAATTTTACTTTCTTTAGATTAAATATATGCCTTTTTGTTTCCCAACTAAATTTACTTTAATGGTTTCATTAACTGAAGTAGACAGAGAAATTCCTTTAAAATCGGCTTTAATTGGGAATTTGTTGTGTTCTCTGTTTACCAAAACGGCTATTTTTATCTGTTTAATATGAACAATTAACAGATATTTTAATGCGTGTGCAAGAACTAAACCAGTATTTAAGACATCATCAACAATCACTAAACTTTTATTTTCAAAATTTTTAACTTCAAAGTTAAGTGATATTTTGTTTCCAGGTTTTTTTTTATCAATCTCCAATTTTAAAGTTTTTATTTTTATCTGTGATATATCAGCTAGGATTTTCTCAACTTTCTTAGCAAAAACATATCCATTATCTGAAATACCTACAAGAAAAATTTCTTTGCTATTAATATTAGATTCAAATATTTGATAGGCAATTCTTTTCGAACAATATTCTATTTTTCTTTCATCAAAAATTAAATTTTCAAATTTTAGCATATTAATTTTTTTAGGTTAAAAATTTATCAAGATTTCTTCTTTCTTTTTTTGTAGGTCTTCCATCACCTTTTTTTCTAGAGTAATTTATTTTATTATGAACTTTATTTTTAGGATTTATCTCTTTTTTCGTCCTATATATATCTACTAATTTATTACCAACTCTAGATTTAGGGAAATCTAAAACTATAAACTTATATATATTATCTTGTTTTTTAATAGATATTTCATCTTTAACTAGTACTTCATATGAAGGTTTAACTTTTTTTTCATTCACAGACACACTACCATTTTTACATGCTTTTGTTGCCTTATTTCTGGATCCAAAGTATCTTACACTCCAGATGTAAAAGTCGATTCTCATATATAAATAAATACTAAATTTGTGTAAATTAAACATAAATGGTTAAACTAAAAATTGAACGTTCTTTTAATCATAGTATTAAATTGGTTTTGCTTGTTTTATTTACACTATTTAATTCAACATGTAGCCCTGATGATGTAGAGGAAGAGCCACAAAGGGATTATCTAGAACAATCATTAGAAGATGACCAACAGTTGGTTAAATATCTAAAATCTCATTATTTCAATTATCAAGATTTTATTGATACTGCGAATCAGGATAAAGAAATTTTAATCGATACAATTATTTCGGAAAATGCTAATTTGAAATCCTTGTTTGATTTTGCAGTTCAAACTTCTATCCCTTTAGCTTCTAGCGAAGGGGAAATTATAGATCATAAATTGTATCATGTTGTTGTAAAAGATGGGATTAGAATAGATGATAAACCCAGTATAGCTGATTCAGTGTACCTTTCTTATAAAGGTAAGTTGTTAAATGGAAATACATTTGATGAAAAATCAAATCCAGTTTGGTTTGATAATGCTACTGTAATTAGAGGATTTAGATATGGTTTACAGTATTTTTCGCCTGGAAATTTTATTCAAAGAGAAGATGGAACCATTGATTTTGATCAATTTGGTAGAGGATTGATATTTATGCCTTCTGGATTAGGATATTTTAATAGTCCTCAAACTAATATTCCAACTTATTCCCCTTTGATTTTTGAAATTTCTATGTTTACGACAAATAAGGCTGATCATGATAATGACGGTGTTTTTTCGATTGATGAGGATCCTAATAAAGACGGAAATCCTTACAATGACGACACAGATGAAGATGGAATAATTAATATGTATGACGAAGATGATGATGGGGACGGAATCTTAACTAAAGATGAATTAGATGGAGATGATCCAGATAATTTACCTGACGATTCGAATAATGATGGTATTCCGGATTATCTCGACAAAAACACTTAGTATTCTAAATCTTTTTTCTTACTGAGCATGTAAGTGAGGCTTATGGACCATAATTTGGGTCTTATATCAGAATAAGCTTCGATGTTTATATTATTATTTCCTAAAATTTCTATTTCATTGTCAGTAAAACCCCTTTCAAATCTAAAGCCCAGTCCAAATTTCCCAAAATTAATTCTTGAACCTATTTGCAGGCCCATTGTAAAGTTGTTAGTATAATTTCCAAAATTTAATGATTTACTTTTTATTGAAATTATGTTTTGAAAAATTGGACCAGTAAATACTGAGATAGGTCCAAAAATATTATATCCAATTAAAATTGGAATTTCCACTTTATTAATTTCAATTTGATCTGAAGATAAAATATTGGATTTATTTTGACTTATCTGCACTTCAGGTCTTATGTATAAGTCGATTATTTTTAATTCGGCATACATTCCTATATGTGCACTTGCAATTGATGCAGTTTCAACCTGATTTTTAAAAGAACTAGTACTTTTTATATCTCCAATATTATCAAAATTTAGTCCAATCTTTATTCCATAATTAATTTGACCATATAATTTATTATTTACCGGATTCATGATTAGAAAAATAGAAATAATTAGCAAATAACTATTTTTCATTTTCTTGAAAGAACTTTTTTAACAGCACTTACGATTGCATTAGAATTTAGACGATACTTATCCATTAATTTAGAAGGGGGTCCAGATTCACCAAAAGTATCATTTGTAGCAACAAATTCTTGTGGTACAGGGTCATTTTTTGTTACAACTCTAGAAATACTTTCACCAAGTCCACCTAAAAAGTTGTGTTCTTCTGCTGATACTATGCAGCGAGTTTTTTTTATAGATTTTAAAATTATCTCTTTATCAATTGGTTTTATAGTGTGGATATTTATAACTTCTACTGAAATACCCATATCAGCTAACTTTTGACTTGCCAAAATTGATTCCCAAACTAAGTGACCTGTAGCAGCTATAGTTACATCCTTTCCTTTGTTTAACATAATTCCTTTACCAATTATAAATTTTTGGTCTGAACTTGTAAAATTTGGAACCTTAGGTCTTCCAAATCTTAAATAAACTGGGCCTAGATACTCAGCAATTTTGATAGTTGCAAGTTTAGTTTGATTGTAGTCACATGTATTGATTACAGTCATCCCTGGTAGCATTTTCATTAAACCAATATCTTCAAGTATTTGGTGAGTAGCTCCATCTTCTCCAAGAGTTAATCCCGCGTGGGAAGCACATATCTTCACATTTTTTCCTGAATACGCAATTGATTGTCTAATCTGATCATACACTCGTCCAGTAGAAAAATTAGCAAAAGTACCTGTAAAAGGGATTTTACCACCAATTGTAAGTCCAGCTGCAATACCCATCATATTAGATTCAGCAATTCCAACTTGAAAAAACCTCTTTGGATTTTCTTTTTTAAATTGATTCATTTTTAATGAACCCGTTAAATCTGCACATAATGCAACTACGTTTTTATTTTTTCTTCCTAGTTCAGTAAGACCATCACCAAATCCAGATCTTGTATCTTTTAATTCCGTATATGTGAACCTTTCCATTTGTTATTATTAATAGTCGCCTATGGTTTCTGGATTCTGAGACAATGCGATCTCAAGCTGTTCATCATTCGGAGCAACTCCATGCCACTCATGAGTATCCATCATAAAATCAACTCCATGTCCCATTTCGGTTTTTATAAGAATACAGATGGGTATTTTATTTTTGGTTTCTTTCTTAGCAAAATTTAATTTTTTAATTATTGATTCAAGATTATTCCCATTTTCTATTTCTATAACTTTCCATCCAAATGCTTCAAATTTAATTTTTAAATTTCCCATTGGTAGTACTTCATTTGTAGAACCATCAATTTGTTTGCCATTCAAGTCAACACACAAAATTAAATTGTCTATGTTTTTTGCAGAGGCAAACATTATAGCTTCCCAATTTTGCCCCTCTTGTAATTCGCCGTCTCCAACTAAAACATATACAAGATTTTCGTCATTATTTAGTTTTTTACACAAAGCGCTTCCAATTGCTACAGATATTCCTTGGCCTAAAGATCCTGAAGCTACTCTAATACCTGGTAGTTTTTCGTGAGTCGCTGGGTGTCCTTGTAATCTTGAATTTATTTTTCTAAAAGTATTGAGTTCACTGACAGGAAAAAATCCTTTCCTAGCTAATACGCTGTAAAAAACAGGAGAAATATGACCATTTGACAAAAAAAATAAATCTTCGTTTTTACCATCCATATCAAACCCTTCGTTCAAATTTAATATCTCGTTGTAAAGGGCAACGAATAACTCGGTACAGCCAAGTGATCCTCCTGGGTGACCAGAATTTACAGAATGAACCATCCTTAAAATATCTCTTCTAACTTGGAGCGTTAATTTTTCTAGGTTATCAATTGTTGACATAAATTTTACATTGTATTGTAAATTTAATTTTTTAGATTAATTTCAATGAATCAATGTGCATCAATTTTGAAAAGATTACGAACAATTATTGTTCATTAATTTTTTAATCTTTAAGAGTTCCACATAAAAAATGAAATTTAAATTAATCAAAAAGGATTTACGTTCAAATGCCCGTGCAGGTGTTTTAAAGTCTTCAATCGGAGAAATAAATACACCAATTTTTATGCCTGTTGGTACCCAAGCTTCAGTTAAGGGTATTGACCAGAAAATATTGAAAGAACAAATTAATTCTAAAATTATTTTGAGTAATACGTATCATTTATATTTAAGGCCTGGTACTGAAGTAATTAAAAATGCAGGAGGAATTCACAAATTTATGAATTGGGACAGAATAATATTAACCGATTCTGGTGGATATCAAGTCTATTCACTATCCAATAAAAGAAAAATTTCAGAAAAAGGTGTTTTGTTTCAGTCACATATAGACGGAGCTAAACATTTATTGACTCCTGAATCTGTAATTGAAATACAAAGAGAAATTGGAGCAGATATAATAATGGCTTTTGATGAATGTCCTCCATATCCGTGTAAATATGAATATGTAAAGAGTTCAATGAAATTAACTCATAGATGGTTAGAAAGGTGCATAGAAAAACACAACAACTTTCCCTTTTTGTACGATAGAGAGCAATATTTATTTCCAATTATTCAAGGAGGGATTTTTAAAGATCTAAGAAAAGAATCAACAGAATTTGTTTCAAGTAGATATGCTAAAGGATATGCAATTGGAGGTTTGTCTGTAGGTGAACCAGATGAAGAAATGTACAAAATTTCAGACTTGGTTTGTTCAATTTTACCCCCTGATAAAGCAAGATATTTAATGGGAGTTGGAACGCCTGTTAATTTGTTAGAAAATATTTCAAATGGAGTTGATATGTTTGATTGTGTAATTCCTACAAGAAATGGTAGGAATGGTATGTTATATACTTTTGATGGAATTATTAACATTAAAAATAAAAAATGGGAAAAGGACTATTCGAAAATTAAATCTAGTGAGGATAAAGAACCTGATAATCAGTATTCTAAAGCGTATCTTAGACATCTTTTTATGGTAAATGAAATTCTTGGAAGACAAATAGCTACTATTCATAATTTGACCTTTTACAGCAATCTATTAAAAATTGCAAGAGAGAAAATAATGCTAGACAAATTTGCATCCTGGAAAAATAAAATAGTTAAAAAATTAAATAAAAGGATTTAGATGATTAAAATTTTAGACATATACATAATCAAAAAATATTTAATTACTTTTTTAGTTGCTCTTTTTTTATTCATCCCGATAGGTATTATGATTGATGTTGCTGAAAGGATTGATAAGTTTAAAGAAAATGAGATACCATTTAATGAGATTGTTGATTATTATTTTGACTTTATGTGGTATTTTGGAAATTTACTTTTTCCAATTCTATTATTTTTATCAATAATTTGGTTCACATCGAAACTGGCAAACAATACAGAAATTATTTCTGTTTTGAGTTCAGGTGTCTCATTTTCAAGATTTCTAAGACCATATCTTATATCTGCTTCATTTGTAGCGATTGTATCCTTCTTTATAGGAATGTTTGTTGTACCTGAGGCAAGTAAAGGATTCAATGAATTTAATTATAAATATTTAAACAAAAAACTTGAGATTAGAAATACATCCAGAGTTTTTAAACAAATTTCTAAAAATGAATTTGTTTACGTAAGTAGTTATAATCCCACAAGGGAAAGAGCTATGGATTTCAGCCTTGAATACTTTGATAATGAAAAATTAAAATTTAAAATTATGGCACAATCGATTAGATGGGTCAAGTCTGATTCTGTATTTCGTCTTATAAATTTTAAAAAGAGAATTATTAATGAAGACGAGGAAATTTTAATAAAAAAGAAATCAATAGATACTATTTTTAAATTTCAAATTCAAGATTTATCACCTTTAAAATATAAAGCCGAGACATTAACTCTATTTGATTTAAATAAATTTATAGATTCTGAAATTAAATCAGGGTCTAAACTGATTAATCAACATTTATTAATTAGGCACAAGAGATACAGCTTACCAATATCCGTATTTGTCCTTACTCTAATATCAGTGTCTGTTTCATCTATAAGAAGACGAGGTGGTATGGGAATGAACCTTGCAATGGGAATTCTAATGGGGTTTTCGTTTATATTTATAGATAAAATTTTAGTTGTTTTAGTAAATAAGTCAAATTTTTCAGCTCCAATTGCTGCTTGGTCTCCCATAATATTTTTTGGAGGCTTAGGATACCTTCTTATGAGATATGCGAAAAAATAGTTACAAAAATCTAATTCATTTACATTTTTTGATTTTTTTATGGGGTTTCACTTCAATTTTTGGTGCATTAATTAATCTTGATCCAATTTTAATTGTTTGGTTTAGATTATTAATTGCAGCAATTTTAATCTTCATTTTTATATTTTATTTTTATAGAGATTCCTTTAAATTCAGTAATTCAAGTTTATTAAATTTCTTTTTAGGGGGGCTATTGATATCTATTCACTGGTATTTGTTTTTTTACTCAATAAAAATTTCTTCTATTTCGTTAACTTTATCCATTTTGTCAACAGCATCTTTAATGACGTCATTTCTTGAGCCTCTATTTTATAAAAGGCCTTTTAGAATTCATGAACTTATATTTGGATTAATTGCAATGGTTGGACTTGTTCTTATTTTTGGAATAGAATCTGAGAATTATTTTGCCATTTTTGTATCACTTATATGCACTTTATTGTCGGTTTTGTTTTCACTTTTGAACGGATATTTAATTAAAAATCATTCATCTTTTCAAATTTCTTTTTATGAAATTATTTTTGGTTTGTTTATAATTTCATTAATTATTTTTTTTTCAAATATTAAATTTTCAATGCTTATGTCCGTAAATGTTTCTGACTGGGTTTACATTTTTATTTTAGGATCATTATGTACTGCTTATGCTTTTGTTGCTTCCAACTATATTTTAAGATTTATTTCACCTTACACTATGATGATGTCATTAAATCTTGAACCAGTTTATGGTATTTTTTTTTCTTTAATCATTTTTGGAGAAAAAGAATATATGGGTACTCAATTTTACATTGGAGCAGGAATTATATTCTTAGGAGTCATAGGAAATATTGTGTTCAAGTATAAAAAAATATCTTAAAAATTATATTTTTATAATTATTTAATTAAAATGGAATATCTAGATTTTGAGTTACCGATAAAAGAAGTTCAAGAACAATTATCAAAATGCGAGATAATTGGCAGTGAAAGTGATATAGATGTTACCGATACTTGTGCTAAGTTGGAGTTGAAACTTAAAAAAACTAAAGAGAAGATATATGGGAATTTAAGCCCATGGCAGAGAGTTCAATTATCCAGACATCCATCTCGACCTTATACATTGGATTATATAAAAGCTATATGCGGTAACTCGTTTTTGGAACTTCACGGTGACAGAAACATCAAAGATGACAAAGCTATGATTGCTGGTTTGGGAAAAGTTAAATATCAGACTTTTATGTTTGTTGGAACTCAAAAGGGATACAATACAGTTACCAGAAAATATAGAAATTTTGGAATGGCGAATCCTGAAGGTTATAGAAAAGCTTTAAGGGTGATGAAATCAGCTGAAAAATTTAATATTCCCATTGTCTGTTTAATAGATACACCTGGAGCTTACCCAGGACAAGAAGCTGAAGAAAGGGGCCAAGGAGAGGCAATAGCTAGAAATATTTTTAATATGCTTTCAATAAAAGTTCCGATAATTAACATAATTATTGGTGAGGGAGCTTCTGGGGGTGCTTTAGGTATTGGAATAGGTGATAGGATTTTAATGTTAGAAAATACCTGGTATTCAGTTATATCCCCAGAATCATGTTCATCTATACTCTGGAGAAGTTGGGAGTACAAGGAAAGAGCAGCCGAGTCGCTAAAACTTACCGCCCAGGATATGAAAAAATCGAAGTTAATAGATAAGATAATAAAAGAACCTCTTGGAGGGGCACACCAGAATAGAGAAAAAATGTTTACGATTGTTGGAAATGAAATAACTAAATCATTTTTAGAACTTGAAAAACTGTCACCTAACGATTTGATTAATTTAAGGAGAAATAAATTTGAAAATATGGGAGTTTTTAAGACTTAATAAATCACGTTTATAAGTATTAACAATTTTATTATAATTATAAACACTTAGTGTTGACTCTTTTCTAATACTTTAATTTTTTTACATAAAGAATTAAGCATTCTTTTTTTTACATTTAAGTGTGGAAAAAAGAGAACAATTATTATCTTCTGGAAGTTTCAACAAAGGAATTTTTAACCTAGATTCCGGCAAAATTCCACCTCAAGCTTTAGATCTTGAAGAAGCAGTCCTTGGAGCGATGTTAATTGATAAAAAAGGAGTGGATGAAGTAATTGATATACTTCAAAAAGACGCTTTTTACAAAGAGTCGCATCAAAAGATATTTGAAGCGATCTATAGTCTTTTTCAGTCCTCAGAGCCTGTTGATCTTCTTACGGTTTCAGCTAACCTAAGAAAGATGGGTGTTTTAGAAAAAGTCGGAGGTGATTTTTATCTCGTACAATTGTCAAAAAAAGTTTCAACATCTGCAAATATTGAATTTCATGCCAGAATTATACTTCAAAAGTTTATACAAAGGTCTTTGATTAGAATATCAAATGAAATTATAGAAAATTCATTTAAAGATTCAGTAGATGTTTTTGATTTATTAGATGAGGCCGAATCAAAATTATATGAGATTACTCAAGGCAACATTAAAAGGTCCTCAGAAACAGCTCAGAGCCTGGTGATTCAAGCAAAAAAAAGAATTGAAGACATTTCAAATAAAGATGGGTTGAGTGGTGTTGCAACCGGATTTGATAAACTTGATTTACTTACCTCTGGATGGCAACCAAGTGATCTTGTTATTATCGCGGCAAGGCCTGGGATGGGTAAAACTGCTCTTACTTTGTCAATGGCTAGAAATATAGCCGTTCTAAAAAAAACTCCAGTTGCCTTTTTTTCTCTAGAAATGTCTTCAGTCCAATTAATTACAAGATTAATTTCTGCTGAAACTGGACTGACATCCGAAAAGTTAAGAACAGGAAAGCTTGAAAGTCATGAATGGGAACAACTAAACGTTAAAGTTGGTGATTTAGAAAAGGCCCCCCTTTATATTGACGATAGCCCCTCATTGTCTATTTTTGATCTCAGGGCAAAAGCGAGAAGATTGTCCTCCAAACATGGAATCCAATTGATCATTGTTGATTATTTACAGTTAATGACTTCTGGAACAGCTAGTAAAACAGGAAATAGGGAACAGGAAATATCGTCAATTTCAAGGAATTTAAAGGCATTAGCAAAAGAATTAAATGTACCTGTCATAGCTTTATCTCAATTATCTAGAGCCGTAGAAACTAGAGGTGGAACTAAAAGACCAATACTATCAGATTTAAGAGACTCAGGTGCAATCGAACAAGACGCAGATATTGTTTCTTTCATTTATAGACCAGAATATTATGGAATAGATGAGTGGGATGATGATGATAGGTCTTCATCCGAAGGACAAGCAGAATTTATAGTGGCAAAACATAGAAATGGAGGCTTGGATACAATAAGACTTAAATTTACACCACAACTTGGTAAATTTGAAAATTTAAGTGACAGAGACTCACCATTTGAATATCCTTCAAAAATAAATGAGATTAAGAAAAGGAGGGATCCTCACGAAGGCGGCATAGAAGATAAGGATGATTTAACACCTTTTTAATTCTTTATTTTACTTTGTTCACGATTTTACTGAAAGTATCAGGATGATTCATAGCAATATCTGATAAAACTTTCCTATCTAAATTGACTTTTTCAGATTTTAAGTTTGAAATTAATTTACCATAAGATATACCATGCAATCTAGCAGCTGCATTTATTCTTATTATCCATAATAATCTAAAAGATCTTTTTTTGTTTTTTCGATCTCTGTATGAATATATTAGTCCTTTTTCAACAGCGTTTTTAGCTACTTTCCAAACATTCTTTCTTCTTCCGTAGAACCCTTTAGCTTTTTTAAGGATTTTCTTTCTTTTATTTCTTGAGGCGACTGAATTTTTTGATCTTGGCATCTTTTATATATTTTTAAAAATAATATTATTTTAATCTTAACTGTAGTTCTATGCTTTTAAGATCACTTTTATGAACAAGGCTAGAGTGAGTCAACTTTAACTTTCTTTTTTTTGACTTCTTAGTCAAAATATGATTTTTAAATGCATTTTTTCTTTTAATTTTACCAGTGCCTGTTAATTTAAATCTTTTTTTCGCACTTGATTTGGTTTTCATTTTTGGCATAATTTTAAATCTAAATTATTTAATTTTTTTTTGGGTTAATAAACATAATCATTCTTTTTCCTTCTAATTTTGGCAACTGTTCTACCTTTCCAAAGTCTTCTAAATCTTGGGCTAAGCGTAAAAGTAAAATTTGTCCCTGTTCTTTAAATATAATCGATCTTCCCTTAAAGAATACAAAAGCTTTTAATTTTGCGCCATCTTTCAAAAATTTCTCAGCATGTTTTTTCTTAAATAAATAATCATGTTCGTCTGTTTGTGGTCCAAATCTAATTTCTTTAATAACAACTTTTGTTGTTTTAGATTTTAAAACCTTATCTCTTTTCTTTTGTTCATATAGAAACTTTTTATATTCTAGTATTTTACAAACAGGTGGAATAGCTTTTCCTGAAATTTCTACTAAATCCAAATCTAAGTTGTTTGCCATTTGAAGTGCTTTTTGTTTAGTATATACTCCAGCTTGGATGTTGTCGCCAACTAATCTAACTTCTGTGGCAAGTATTTTTTCATTAATAAGATGAGGATTTTCTCTTATTATCCTTCCAGGCCTATTAGATCTTCTTCTTCGAATTGCTATGACAAATAATTTAAATTAAACTTCAAATGAATAACTATTTTTTATCTCTGCCAACAACTTTTGAATAAAGGTCTCAGTTGTTAAGGATCCTAAATCACCATCACTCATATTTCTTACTGATACAACGTCGTCTTTCATCTCTTTTTCTCCAATTATCAACATATAGGGGTATTTTTTCAACTGAGCGTCTCTAATTTTTTTTCCTATAGTTTCATTTCTATTATCAATTAGTGCGCGAATTTCGTTAATTTTCAACTTATTTAAAACTTTTTCTGCGTATTTTTCATACTTTTCAGAGAGTGTTAAAATTATTATTTGATCTGGAACCAACCATAACGGAAGTTTTCCACCTGTGTGCTCTAGTAAAATAGCAACAAACCTTTCTAAACTTCCAAAAGGAGCTCTGTGAATCATGACCGGACGTAAAAGATTGTTATCCTTAGATTTGTACTTTAAATCGAATCTCTCGGGTAAATTATAATCAACTTGAATAGTACCTAATTGCCATTTTCTCCCCAGAGCATCTTTCACCATAAAATCTAATTTAGGCCCATAAAAAGCCGCTTCACCATATTCAATCTTATAATCCAGTTTTTTAAAATCAGCGGTTTTTATAATAGCTTTTTCTGCCAAATCCCAATTTTTTTCTGAACCAATGTACTTTTCCGGAGTTTTTGGATCCCTCAATGAAACTTGAACATTAAAATTATTAAAACTCACTGCTTTAAAAACATATGAAACCAAATCTATTACTTTTATGAATTCATCCTCTAACTGATCAGAGGTACAAAAAATGTGTGCATCATCTTGAGTGAATCCTCTAACTCTGGTTAATCCGTGAAGTTCGCCACTTTGTTCATACCTATATACAGTCCCAAATTCTGCATATCTTTTTGGAAGATCTTTATAACTCCAGCTTTGCGAGTTATAAATTTCACAATGATGTGGACAATTCATTGGCTTTAAAAGAAAAGTTTCTTTTTTTCCAGGAGTTTCAATTGGTTGAAAGCTATCCAACCCATATTTTTCATAATGACCAGAGGTTTCGTATAATTCTTTTTTACCTATGTGAGGAGATTCGACCAACTCATATCCAGCTTTATCTTGTGCTTTTTTTAAAAAATTTTCTAATCTATTTTTTAAATCAGTTCCTTTTGGAAGCCATAGCGGTAAGCCTAAACCAACACGACTACTAAAAGTAAATAAATTTAATTCTTTACCTATTTTTCTATGGTCTCTCTTATTAGCCTCTTCAATTAAATTATTATATTCTTTTAAAAGTTTTTGCTTTGGAAATGAAACACCATAGATTCTAGTCAGCTGCTTATTTTTTTCGTCACCCTTCCAATATGCGCCAGCAATGTTTGTTAATTTAATAGCTTTAACCAAGCCAGTATTGGGAATATGACCTCCTTTACAAAGATCAGTAAAATTTGAGTGGTCACAGAATGTGATCTCTCCATCCTTTAGATTTTCAATTAATTCTAGTTTGAATGGATTTTTTTCTTTTTTGTAATATTCCTTTGCATCTTTTTTCGACAAGAATCTTAATTTAAACTCATTTTTTTGAGATGCGAAAAGCATGAATTTTTTTTCGATTTTTGAAAAATCATTTTCTGAAATAGTTTCATCTCCTAAATCAAAATCATAATAAAAACCGTTTTCAATTGATGGTCCAATAGTAAGTTTAACTTTCGGATAAATACTCAAAATTGTTTGAGCAAGAATATGAGCTGAAGAATGCCAGAATGCAGCTTTTCCTTCATCATCGTTCCAGGTATAAAAGTTTAACTTTCCGTTTTCATAAATTTTTGTTGATAATTCTATTATTGATCCATTAAAGTTAGCTGATAATACATTTCTTGCTAAACCTTGGCTTATGTCTTCTGCAATGCTAAAAGCAGAAATTCCTTTTTCATACTTTTTAGTAGAACCATCTTTAAGAACTATTTCTATCATATTTGAATACAATAATTTTACTTATGGATTTGCATTGTAAATATAGATTAATCTTTCTTTACTTTTCCAATCAATGATTTGACTAATTCATTTATACCAATATACCCAATTGCTACTGCAGTTGAAGAAAGAAAAACTCCAAACAAAAGAACTGGAAAAAAAAGAACATTTTCCTTATTTTTAAAGGCTTGCATGATTATAATGGGTGAAAAAAAGCATAAAATAATAAAGTAAAAAATTTTCCTTAATGACTTTTTAAAAAGAGTAATATTCATTTTACTTGGTGATTTTCTATTACCTTTCTTATACTACCGTATTGTTTAAACAATTCTGAAGCTCTCTGCTCAGATAAACTTAAAGTTCTTCCAATGATTCTGATCGCCCTATCCTTAAGTTTATTATTATTGGTTTGCATATCTATCATTTTATTTCCTTTAATATGTCCTAATTTAACCATTGCAGATGTAGTTATCATATTCAAAATCATTTTTTGAGCGGTACCAGCTTTCATTCTTGTACTCCCGGTAATGAATTCAGGGCCGACTACAACCTCTACTGGAAATTTTGAAGATTTTGCTAAGGGGGTGTTGTGATTACAACAAATACAACCAGTTAGAATACCGTATTTATTGCATAGTTTTATACCTTCAACAACATAAGGGGTTGTTCCAGATGCAGCAATTCCAATTACAAAATCTTTTTTATTTATTTTTTTGGTGCAAAGATCTTTCCATGCCTGTGTCAGTGAATCCTCTGCATGTTCAACACTTTGGTGTAGAGCATCAATTCCTCCAGCAATTATTCCATTTACTTTCCAGTCAGGTGTTCCAAATGTTGGTGGACATTCAGTTGCGTCTAAAACACCTAACCTTCCACTAGTGCCAGCACCAAGGTAAAACAATCTGCCTCCAGATGAAAGTTTAGAAACCAACGCATCAACAAGCTTGGAAATTAAAGGAAGAACTTTTTGAACCGAAGAACAAATTTTTTTATCTTCATTATGAATTGAATTAATTAACTCTGATGTGGAGAAATTTTCTAAGTTATCATATATGGAGTCTTGTTCTGTAATTTTTTGTATTGACATATTTGTTATTTAATTAAGATTTATTTTTTTAAAAAACCTAACTTTTTATCCAAATTGTCTTTAATGAGATTTAGAAAATCTTGAGTATTTAAATAATGATTTGATTTCAAATTTTCTTTATGAAGCAGAAGTGCTAAATCCTTAGTCATAAAACCGTCTTCAACGACACTTATACAAACATCTTCTAACAATAAACAAAATCTTTTAAGCTTCGAATTTTTATCTATTTTTGCTCTATGAGTGAGTCCACGAGTCCATGCAAAAATTGAAGCTATTGGATTAGTAGAAGTTGGATTTCCTTTTTGGTGCTCTCTGTAGTGTCTGGTAACCGTACCGTGAGCTGCTTCTGCTTCTACTGTTTTTCCATCTGGTGTTACAAGTGTAGATGTCATCAAACCTAAAGATCCAAATCCTTGGGCGACAGTATCAGATTGAACATCACCATCGTAGTTTTTACATGCCCAAACAAAACCACCTTTCCATTTCATAGCTGCTGCTACCATATCGTCAATTAGTCTATGTTCATAAAAAATGCCAATTTTTCTAAACCTTTCTTTAAATTCATTTTCATAGACATCATGAAAAATATCTTTAAATCTTCCATCATATGCTTTTAATATTGTATTTTTTGTAGAAAGATAGAGGGGCCATTTTTTGGAAATAGCTTGATTCATACAAGATCTTGCAAACCCATAAATTGATGATTCAATATTGTACATTGCCATAGCAACACCATCTTCTTGAAAGTTGTATACCTCCCAGGTTAAGGGCTCATCACCATTTTCGGGAATAAAAGTCATTTTCAAAGTACCTTTGCCGTGTGTTACAATGTCAGTAGCTTTATATTGATCTCCGAATGCATGTCTGCCAATGCAAATAGGTTTCTCCCACCCTTGAACATATTTTGGTATATTTTTCATTATGATAGGCTCTCTAAATACAGTTCCTCCAACAATATTTCTAATTGTTCCATTAGGAGAACGCCACATTTTCTTTAATGTGTATTCTTGAACTCTTTGTTCATCAGGCGTAATGGTTGCACACTTAATACCTACGTTAAACTTTTTGACTGCTTCCGCAGCCTTAATGGTTACCAAGTCATTAGTGAAGTCTCTATTTTTTATCCCTAAATCAAAATACTTTATTTCAATATCCAAGTAGGGAAGAATCAATTTTTCTTTTATGAAGCTCCAAATGACTCTTGTCATTTCATCTCCATCCATTTCTACTACAGGATTTTTTATTTTGATTTTTTTGACCATTTTTGTAAAAATATTAAAAAAAGTCGCTTAAGCGACTTTTATCTACAATTGATGTTCTTTAATCTTAGCTTTCTTACCCCTTAATTTTCTAAAATAAAAAATTCTTGATTTCCTCACTTTTCCTTTCTTATTGATATCAATCTTTTGAAGTGTAGGCATATTCAGTGGGAATATTCTTTCAACTCCAATAGTTCCTGACATTTTTCTAATAGTAAATGTTTTGTTTAGTCCTTGACCTTTAATTTGTATCACAACACCTTTAAAAAATTGAATTCTTATTTTTTCACCTTCACGGATTTCGTAGTATGCAGTTACAGTGTCTCCAGCCTTGAATGAAGGAAAATTTTTATTTTGAACTAGTTCTTCTTGTATTCTTTTTACAATACCATTCATTTTTAAAATGATAAGAGTGCAAAAGTACAATTATTTTTTTGTCAAAACAATATTCTACGTCCATATATTGATTTATAAGGCTTTATTTTAAAGTAAATCAGGCCGGTACTTCTTAGTCCTTTCCATAGATTTCATATCTCTCCATCTTTCAATCTCTTTATTATTGCCAGAAATTAAAATCTTTGGAACTTTTAATCCTTTGTAATTTTCTGGACGAGTGTAAACTGGTCCTGATAATCTATTGTCCTGAAAACTGTCTGTTAGTGCCGAAGACTCGTCTCCCAACACCCCTGGTATTAACCTTATAATTGAATCACAAAAAACAGCTGCGGCTAGCTCTCCTCCAGATAATACATAATCACCAATGGATATTTCGTGAGTAACTAAATATTCTCTAATTCTTTGATCTATACCTTTATAATGCCCACAAATTAAAATTATATTTTCAGATAAGGAAAACATATTGCATGATCTTTGATTGAGTTTTTCTCCGTCAGGGGTCAAATAAATAATATTTGTATAGTCACGCTCTTCTTTTAACTCTTTTATACAATCATAAATAGGTTGGATCATTAGTACCATACCACTTCCACCTCCATATTGGTAATCATCAACTCTTTTTTGATTATTTTTTGTGTAGTCTCTGATATTGTGATAATTAATAGATATTAAATCTTTGTTCAAAGCCTTTTTGATAATGGAATGTTCTAATGAACTTTTAATTATTTCGGGAAAAAGTGATAATATATCAATTCTCATATAATTATAAATCTAAAAACGCAATCTAATTTTTTCACCATTAGGATCAATATATGTTAACCATCTGACACTTTCTGGTTCAATTTGAAGAACTTGGTCAACTGCGTCAATTGAATTCCCATTAATATCAATTAAAATTGAATTATTTTCTATTTGACCTTTTAAAAACTCTCCCGATTCTACAATCCTTAAACCACTCTTAATCTTTAATTTTTCTTTCTCTTTGTTTGTTAAGTTAGAAAGAGTCATATTCAAAAATTGAACAGTTTTCGTTTTTTCTAATTTTACCATCAAGTATTTCTTAACCTCTTTCCTAAAAAATCCTAATTTCACCTTGTCCCCTGGTCTTTTACTCTCTAGATATCCTGTTAAATCAGAAAACTTTTTTATTTGAATATTATCTACAGAAATTAAAATATCCCCCTCCTTTATTCCGGCATTGTAAGCACCCATATTTTCTAACACATTACTTACATAAAAACCTTCGGTCTGTTTTATATTATTTTCATTTACGAATTTTTCAAATTCAGGGGAAATTGCAAATCCCTGAACTCCTAGCATTCCTTTTTGGTTAGTTCCAAATTCGATAATATCTTCAAAGACTTTTCTTGCTATGTTGCTTGGTACTGCAAAAGAATAACCCTCAAAACCTCCAGAAATAGTTGTAATCGCCGTATTAATCCCTACTAATTCACCGTTCAAATTAACTAATGCACCTCCACTGTTACCTTGGTTTACAGCTGCATCTGTTTGAATAAAAGACTGATTTCTTCTATCTAGTTTATTTAAATCTCTTGATTTGGCACTAATGATTCCCGCTGTGACCGTAGAATTTAAGTTGAATGGGTTTCCAATAGCTAAAACCCATTCACCAATTTTTGTATTATCTGAATTACCAAAATAAAGGTAGGGAAGAGGTTTTTGAGTTTGAATTTTTAATACAGCTATGTCAGTATAAGGATCAGTTCCAACAAGTTTTGCTTCATATCTAACATTATCATTGGTTGTCACTTCAATTTTAGTTGCATCCTCAATAACATGGTTATTTGTTATAATAAAACCATCAGGTGATACAATTACCCCTGAACCTGTCCCGACTCTATTTTGAGGCTTTTTATTTCTGCCATAAAAATAATCCAAATAAGAAAAATCATCTGAAACAATCGAGGTGTTTTTTACATGAACGACAGCATCAATACTTTTTTCAGCAGCATCAACGAAATCAACAGGTTGAGTAAAAACTCTATTTAAGGGAGCAGTATAAATTACTTCACGAGGATTTAATTCAATAAAAGTATCTTTTGAATTCTTTTCATTTGCACATGAAATGAAAGTTAATAAAGCAAACCAAATTTTAAAGTAAGTTTTCATCAAATATTTTTTTTGTACAAATTTTATAAATAATACCTTCGTATCAAGATTGCAACTTTTCATTTAACTCCAATTTAACAATAAAAATATTAAACTTCAATGAAAATAAAATTTGAGAAATACGAATCAGGAGGAAATGATTTTGTACTTATAGATAATAGGAATAATATACATGACTTAGATTTAGATAAAATAAAAAAAATTTGTAATAGAAATTTTGGAGTAGGTTCTGATGGATTAATTATTTTAAAAAAATCCAAAATTGCAGATTTTAAAATGATTTATTTCAATTCAGATGGCCAATCTAGTACATTATGTGGTAACGGAACTAGATGTCTTTTTTCTTTTTCTTTAAGTTTAGGGATTGTAAAAAAAATAGCAAAAATTGAAACATCTGAAGGAGTCTATATAGCAACAATTTCAAATAGAAATTTAGTGTCCTTGAAAATGAAAGATATAAATAGTATTTTTTTATTTGATAATAAGGCCTATTTAAATTCCGGTTCTCCTCACCATGTCGAAATGATTGAAGATTTAAATCAAATATCTGTAAGAAATATGGGTTCATCAATTCGTTTCTCAAAGAGATATTCACCTAATGGCACCAACGTTAATTTTTTTAAAAAAATCAACGATAAAAAATTTGAAATTAGAACTTATGAACGAGGAGTTGAAGACGAAACCCTTTCATGTGGAACAGGTGCCACTGCCGTTGCAATAGCTGTTCATGCAATGGGTTTAACAAAACAAAGTGAAATAATAATTCAAACTAAGGGAGGTGAATTGATCATTTCTTTTGAAAAAAGCCAGACAGGCTATAAGAATATTTGTCTCGAAGGACCAACAAGACTTGTTTTTAAAGGAGAATACCAATGATAAATAAAATTAATCTTCGAGCTCTTGAACTTGATGATTTGGATTTTTTGTTTGAAATAGAGAACGATAGAGAGTTGTGGAAAATATCTAACACAATATTACCTTTTTCAAAATATTATCTTGAAAAATATATTAAGGAATCAAATCTTGATATTTTTTCAGAAAAACAGTTTCGTTTTGTTATATGTTTTGAAAACAAACATCCTATAGGATTAATAGATTTATTTGATTTTGATTCTATCAGTCACCGTGCAGGGATTGGAATAGTTATAGAGAGCAAATATAGAAAAAAGGGTTATGCCTTAGAATCAATTAAACTAATTGAAGATATTTCTAAAAAAGATCTACAGATTCATCAGTTATATGTCAATGTCGGTATAGATAATAAAATTAGTTTAGATTTGTTTAATAAGCTAGGGTACATAGAGATTGGAATTAAGAAAGATTGGAATTATATTGGTGGTCAATATAGAGATGAAGTATTATTTCAGAAAATTTTGATTAGTGAGTAATAAAAATAAGATTATCTTTTTATGTCTTTTTTCATCAATTATAATTATCATTTTTTGTTGGCTTTTCTATTTACCTAATATCTCGGTTGATCATAAGAAATTAGAATTTTATATTAAAAAGAATACGTCTTTTAGTGAATTTATGCAAGATATTGACCCTTATCTAACATCAAAAACAAGTTTTAAACTTGCATCTAAGCTCAAAAAATTCGACAAAAACATAAAGCCTGGAAGATATATAATTGAAAAATCAATGAGCAACAATCAACTCATAAATAATTTAAGAGTCAACAACATTCCAATTAAACTTACTTTTAATAACCTAGAAAGAATTGAAAATTTAGCGTCAGTTATATCCAAACAATTAGAGGTGGACAGCTTAAATCTGATTAATCAACTTCTAAATGGAGAGTTTTTGAAGAATAATGGCTTCAATTCCAATAATGCACTTTCAATGTACATTCCAAATTCGTATGAATTATTTTGGAATACAAGCTCTGCAAACTTTCAAAAAAGAATGTATAAGGAATACTTAAAATTTTGGAATGAAGATAGACTATCTAAAGCTAAGGAAATTAATTTAACACCGATACAAGTAAGTATTTTAGCTTCAATAGTTAATAAAGAGTCTTCTATAAATGAAGAGAGACCCGTCATTGCAGGAGTATATTTAAATCGAATATATAAAAACATTAAACTCCAAGCAGACCCTACTGTCATTTATTCAATAAAACAAAAAGAAAAAAACTTTCAAAAGATTATCAAAAGAGTGCTTTTTAGAGATCTAAGTTTAGATTCTGAATATAACACATACAAATACTTTGGCTTACCACCAGGACCAATCTGTATGCCTGACATTTCATCAATAGACGCAGTATTAAATTATAAAAAACATAATTATTTATATTTTGTTGCAAATCCAAATAAGCCAGGATATCATTCATTTTCAAAAAACTTGATAGAACATAATAATTATAGGAGATTATATTTAAATTGGTTAAAAAAAAAATATAGAATTATTGAGTAGCTATTAAAAAAACAGTTGGTTTTTTATTGAGATCTATTTTTTCTTTCCTCCATTCATGAATTGATAGACTAATAATTTTTTCTTCTTTTGAATCCAAGCATGAGGCTACTGAAAGTTGAGTATTTAGAGACAGTACTTTTTTTAATAAAGCTAATAGCTGATTATTTCTATATGGAGTTTCAATAAAAATTTGAGTCTCATCGTTTTTTAATGATTTTTTCTCTAAATATTTTAACTTTTTAATTCTGTCTTTTGAATTTATCGGAAGATATCCATTAAATGTAAATCTTTGGCCATTCATTCCAGATGAGATTAATCCAAGCAAAATAGAAGACGGACCAACTAAAGGTTTGACTTTAATTTTCAAAGTATGGGCTGTACTTATGATCGATGCACCTGGATCTGCAACGACTGGATTTCCTGAATCTGACATTAGCCCCATATTTTCCCCTTTTCTTAATGGGTTCAAATATTTTTCAATATTTAAATAGTTTTTATCATTTTTTATTTGAAAAAAAAACAAGTCGTTTTGATTTCTTTCAGGTGTAATTTTTTTTATGAATCTTCTTGATTTTTTTTCGCTCTCTACTATAAAGTATTTAATTCCATTTATGATTTTTAGATTATAAGTGGATATATGTACTAAACTTTCATTTCCCCCAATAAAACTTGGGATAATATAAAGAGTTGGCTTTTTTATCTCCAATTATCCAATACTCTTTTACAACCTTGGTAGATCTTATTGTAAACTACTTCAAAGTTATTATCATCCCCATAATAAGGATCTTCTATTTCAAATGGGTCATTTAAAAGTTGGATTATTGAATTCGTTTTGTGATATGGGTTAAGCTCATTAACATCACTTAAGTTTTGTTTGTCCATCACAAAAATATATTTAAAATTATTGAAATCTTTAGTTTCAATCTGTCTTGCTTTTTGCTCACTAATATCAATTCCATTTTTCTTAGCGACATAAATACTTCTTTTATCAGGGCAATATCCAGAATGGTAATTTGCAACACCGGCAGAATCAACTTTAATATGCAACTTTTTAGACATGCTCTCAAAGACACCTTGAGCTAGAGGTGACCGACATATATTTCCCAGACAAACCATAAGAACATTTCCCGGTTTGTACATATCAAAGAGTTAGTTTTTTGTTTAAATCTTCGACATATTTTCTGAATTGCTTATCTGTAAAAGATAAATTATCCACGGTTTTACATGCATGTAAGACAGTTGCATGGTCTCTTTTACCAATCTGGCTGCCTATGCTTGCCAGTGAGGCTTTAGTGAATTTTTTTGCAAAATACATAGCTAACTGCCTTGCCTGCACAATATGTCTCTTTCTAGTTTTTGACTGAAGAGTTTCAACATCCATTTGGAAATACTCAGAAACTACTTTCTGAATATAATCAATACTAACCTCCCTTTTTGTGTTTTTAACAAACTTATCTACAATCTCTTTTGCTAATTCAATTGTAACTTCAAGTTTATTAAATGAAGATTGAGCTATCAAGGAAATTATAGCACCTTCTAATTCTCTAATATTGCTCTTAATATTTTTTGCTACATAATCAACGATATTATCATCAATAACTACACCGTCTCTGTATAATTTATTTTTGAGAATTGAAAATCTTGTCTCGTAATTTGGTTGCTGTAATTCAGCGGACAACCCCCATTTAAATCTTGAAAGAAGTCTCTGTTCAATATCTTGCATATCTACAGGAGCTTTGTCAGATGTAATAATTACCTGTTTTCCATTTTGGTGAAGATGATTGAAAATATGAAAAAAAACATCTTGTGTTCCTGATTTACCAGACAAAAACTGAACATCATCTATAATTAGTATGTCTATAATCTGGTAGAAGTGAATAAAGTCATTTCGTGTATTTTTTTTAACTGATTCTATATATTGTTGTGTAAATTTCTCTGCGGAAATATATAGAACAGTTTTATCAGGAAATTTTTCCTTGATTTTAACACCTATTGCGTGGGCTAAATGAGTTTTTCCTAAACCAACATTTCCAAAAATTAATAATGGATTAAATGAAGTGCCACCAGGTTTGTTTGCAACGGCAATTCCGGCAGATCTAGCAAGTCTATTTGAATCGCCTTCCAAAAAATTTTGAAAATTGTAATTAGGATTTAATTGAGATTCAATATTTAAATTTCTGATTCCAGGGATTACAAAAGGATTTTTTAGCTGACCATTGAGACTATTTAAAGGAGCATCAACCTGCTGTGATTGAAAATTCTCTTGTTGATTACTAGGAATACTTTCAGTAAACGGTTTTTTATTCCCATAAGTGTTTTCCATTTTAATAACGTAAACAAGACGAGCAGATTCACCTAACTCTTTTGTTAGAGCAATTTTTAAAAGTTTGATATAGTGTTCTTCTAACCATTCATAGAAAAACTTACTTGGGACTTGAATACTTAGAGCATTTTCATTTAATTTTAGTGGTTTAATGGGTTCAAACCATGTTTTATATGCTTGTGGCTGAATGTTGTCTTTTATAAAAGATAGACAATTTTTCCATGAAGATTCAGCAGTTTTATGCATTTAAATTACTATATAGCTTTGTTACTTAAAAACGTTTTGATTTTTTCAATTTTGATTAATCAAATATGCTGAAAAAAAAAATAAAAAAAAACAAGTTTTGGTATTGATTTATAATTTTTTTTTTTAGAAATTAAGAGAACAACAATTTTAACTATTTTGAATTTTCAATTTAAATCGACAGCCTTAAAAGTTAGGTATTGCGAAACCGACCAAATGGGATTTGTACATCATAGTAATTATTTAAAATATTTTGAAGTCGCAAGGTTAGAATGGCTAACTGATCTTGGCATATCGTACAAAAATATGGAAGAGAACGGAATTTTATTACCAGTTGTTTATTCTGAAATAAAATATTTGTATCCATTAAAGTTTGATGAATTTTTTATAGTTAAAGTTGGACTTGATCAAATACCAAGGTCAAAATTAATATTGAACTATAAAATTGAAAATAGTGAAAATAAAAAGGTATGTATTGGAAATATCCATCTCGCATTTTTATACTCAAAAAATCATAAACCTACTAGAGCTCCTGAAAATTTTATTTTTGAGTTTAAAAAAAAATATCAGTTATAAATTTTTACTATTTTTTCATTAATATTTTTTGGCAGTATAGGTGCTCTTGTTCCCGAATTTAATTTATTATTAGTCTTAAATATTCTAATCTCATCAAAAATTTTTTGGTTTATAAATTCTTGAATTGTAAAACTCCCACCCTCAACAAGAATTGATGATATCTTATAGTTATACAAAAATTTTAGCGCTGTTTTTAAAAACTGATTTTTGTCATTTTTTTTAACCTTCAATTTTTTATTTGTCATATGTAAGAAATCGTTTGATTTAAACAAATCAGAATTTCTATCTCCACGATCATTTGGGTCAAATAATATCTTTAAAGGACTCCTTCCTTGAGTATATCTATTATTTAGTTTCGGATTATCATCAATTAAAGTTTGAACTCCTATTAGAATACTCTCTTCTTCTTTTCTCCACTTGTGAACTAAAATTCGATCTTTCATTTTAGTTAAGTATTTTACCTTACCTATATTATTATATTTTTTTTCAGGCCCAATGAAACCATATTTTGATTCTGCCCATTTTAAAATAACGTAAGGTCTTTTTTTTTCATGATAACAAAAAAATCTTTTATTTAATTTTTTAGCTTGATTTTCACACACCCCAACAGTTACATTTATTCCAGTTTTTTTTAGTTTTTCAGCACCTTTTCCTTTAACAAGTATATTTGGATCAAGACAACCAATAACAACATTTTGAATTCCACTCTTGATTATTAGGTCTGTACAAGGGGGTGTTTTACCTATATGATTACAAGGTTCTAAGTTTACGTAAAGAGTTGATTTTTTCAAATCTTTTTTTTCTTTAGTTTTTTTAATTGCAATAACTTCTGCATGATCTTTACCAGCTCTTTTGTGCCAACCCTCTGAAATTATTCTCCCATCTTTAACTATAACGCAACCTACAAGAGGGTTTGGATAAGTATATCCTATACTTTTTATTGCTAAATGAAAGCATCTTTGCATATATTTTTCATGTTTTTTATGATTTTTCAAACCTTATTTTTAGCTTTAAAACAAAGATAATTTTTTAAAATAATTTATGTTTATAATAAGAGAAATTACTAAAGATGATAACTTAAATCTAAGTAATGTGATAAGAGAGGTTTTAGTTGAAATTGGAGTCCCAAAAAAAGGGACAGCCTATTCGGATCCGGAGCTTGATTTTATGTTTGAAGCATATAATAAGAAAAGATCTATTTACTACGTAGTTGAGTATGATGAAAAAATTTATGGAGGAGCTGGAATATCTCATTTAAATGAAGCCGACCATAATATTTGTGAATTACAAAAAATGTATTTTCTTCCTTCAATTAGAGGTAAAGGGTTAGGTGATCAAATGATAGAAAAGTGTCTGAGTTTTGCATTAGATAATAAATTTGAATATTGTTATATTGAAACTCTTCCTTACATGAAAAAAGCACAAAAATTATATATCAAAAAGGGATTTTCATACATTGAAGGTCCAATTGGAAATACTGGCCATACCTCATGCAATGTTTGGTTAATTAAAAATCTAAAATGACATTAAGTGAGTTTAACATCAAGTTTCGTTCCGATTTATCACAATTGTATTCAGCAGTGGAAGTTTCCTCATTGTTTAAAATTGTTTTAGAAGATTTACTCTTTTTTGATATAACTAAATTTTATCTAGAACCTGATTATATATTGACCAATATTGAATTAGAAAAATTAAACAATTTTACAAATGAGTTAAAGAAGGGGAAACCTTTTCAATATATTAAGGGGGAAACAGAATTTTTTGGTTATAAGTTTCACGTTAATAGTAATGTTCTCATACCCAGGATAGAGACAGAAGGTCTAGTGGATTGGATTCTAAGTGATAATAGTCAGTTAAAAAAAACCGTTATTGATTTTTGTTCTGGAAGTGGTTGCATTGCTGTGACTATCAAGTTAAAACGAAAAAAATGGCATGTTATTGCTTTGGAAAAAAGTAAAAAAGCAATCGAATTGGCTAAGCTTAATTCATCAAGGCATTCGGCAAAAATTAATTATATACATGCTGATATTTTTTCAAGTAACGAATATGATGAAATTGACATAATAATATCTAACCCTCCATATGTGGTTGAAAGTCAAAGAAAATCTATGAAATCAAATGTCTTAAACTTTGAACCAGAAAATTCAATTTTCGTTTCGGATGAAAATCCCTTAATATTTTATAAGAGGATATTTGATATTTCAAAAACAAAATTGAAAACAGGAGGATTTATATATTTTGAAATAAACCCTAAATTTAAGAATCCGTTGATATCCCTCTCAATGAAATATCAGTTTTCTAATTACGAATTAAAAAAAGATATTTTTAAAAGAAATAGATATATAAAGTTTCAAAAATGAACCCAGAAAAACATATTAAAATTTTAAGAAATAAACTACATTTTTATAATAACTCATATTATAGTAAAGATGAAAGTCTAATTTCTGACTTTGAATTTGATATGCTTTTGAAACAACTAGAGGATTTAGAAAAAAGATATCCTCAGTTTTATGATGAAAATTCGCCAACATCTAGAGTAGGAGGAGAGGTTAATAAAAAATTTCAAACTTTTAATCATAACTATCCAATGTATTCTTTAGCAAATACTTATTCTAAAGATGAAATTAAACAATGGATTGAAAGAATTGAGAAAAAATGTGGTCATGATATAAATGATTTTAATTGCGAATTAAAATTTGATGGTGCTTCTATCAACTTATTTTATGAAAATGGTAAGTTAATAAGAGCATTAACCAGAGGAGATGGAACTAAAGGTGACGATGTAACATCAAATATCAAAACGATCAAAAATATTCCTCTAATATTAAATGATACATACCCTGAAAAATTTGAGATTAGAGGAGAAGTAATTTTACCTATCGATAGTTTTAATAATCTAAACAATGAAAGAAAAGAAAAAGGCCTTCCTCTCTTTAGAAATCCAAGAAATACAGCTTCAGGATCATTAAAACTTCAGGATAGCAAAGAAGTTGCATCAAGAAAACTAAAGTGTTTTTTTTATTCTGTAGTAGGAGAAAATTCAAGTCACTTTCATTCAGAGTTGCTAGAAAAATCAAGACAATGGGGATTCTTTATACCTGAAAGTATGAAAAGAGTAAATTCAATAGACGAAATTTTTAACTTTATTGATTATTGGGGAAAAAAGAAGGCTGAATTGCCCTATGAAATAGATGGTATTGTCATCAAAGTAAATTCTATTAAGGTTCAAAATGAATTAGAATTCACCGCAAAAGTTCCTAGATGGGCTATTTCGTACAAATATAAAGCAGAAAGACAAAGTACAAGATTAGTATCTGTTGTATATCAAGTTGGAAGAACTGGCGCTGTAACACCTGTTGCAAACTTTGATCCTATTAATCTTTCGGGCACAGTTGTCAAAAGAGCATCTTTACACAATTCAGATCAGATCGAAAAACTTGGTCTTAGAATAGGTGATTATGTTTACGTTGAAAAAGGCGGGGAAATAATTCCAAAAATCGTAGGATTTGACAAAAAAAGAAGAGGAAGCTTGCACGATCTTGTAAAATTTATAGAGAATTGCCCTGATTGTGATTCAAAACTTGAAAAAATAGAAGGTGAAGCTCAACATTATTGTAAAGATGAAAATAATTGTAAAACTCAAATAATTGGAAAAATTCAGCACTTTGTATCCCGGAAAGCTATGAACATTGAAAGTTTTGGAAGCGAAAGAGTGGTATTATTATTCAATAGGGGTCTAATTAATAATATAGCTGATATATATAAAATTGGTGTAGAAAACCTAGTAAATCTTGAGGGTATGGCTGAAAAATCTGCTATAAAATTAATAGAATCAATTAAACAATCTAAAAACCAACCCTTCCAAAAAGTTTTATTTTCATTAGGGATTAGGCATGTTGGGGAAACAGTTGCATTAAAATTAACTAATCACTTTGGTTCAATTGAAAATATAATTAATTCTAATTATGATGAATTAATGTCAGTTAATGAAATAGGAGAAAAAATTGTCAATAGCATCAGCAATTATTTTAATAATCCTCAAAACATATTAATTGTAGAAAAGCTTTTGCAAGTTGGTCTTAATTTCAAGACTTATGAAAAAAATAATAAATCCAATATTTTAGATGGTAAAACTATTGTGATATCAGGTACTTTTGAAACCTTGACAAGAGAAAAAATTAAACAATTAGTCATTGAAAATGGTGGAAACTTGTCATCAACTGTTAATTCTAAGACAAAAATTATGATTGGAGGTCGATCGATTGGGCCATCGAAAAAGCAAAAAGCCGAATTTTTAAAAATACCAATTATTAGTGAAAATGATTTCTTAGAAATGTTAGATACATAACATACTAAATGAGTTTTGAAATAATTTATACTATATCTTTAATTAAAATTTAAGGTTTTGTAAATTTAGAATCAGTGATAAAAAAACTATTACATTCAATTAAATATAGAAATGATTTTCATAAAATGATTTCTAAAAACATTGTCTCCTCTGATTTCAAAATCAAAAGCGTTAGAGTCGTTATGGACAAAAACCTACCTGTTGACGAAAATTATTTTAGAGATCTTTTAGGTGAAATAACGGATTCAAAAATTTATTTCACCTTTATAAAATTTTCTCACTCAAAAGATGATATATCAAGCGAAAAAGACTGTTATGATGCAAATCACATAAGTTTCTTTGGGAATTTTAAAGATAAACTTGCAAAAGCATGTAAGAGAAAAGTTGACTTACAAATTAATTTTTTTGGCAATGACAATTTATATTTAAAATGGATAGCGATAAAAGGTGAGAATAAATTAAGTTTTGGATTTAGAAAAACCGATATTAGGGTTAATGATATAATTTTTGACTTTCTCCCACTTCAAACGGACATTTTTAAAAATGAATTCCGAAAATATATTAGAGTATTAAAAACTATATAGATTGAACTTTTTAAAAGGTACAGGAGTAGCAATAATTACACCATTTAAAAATAATGGTGAAATTGATTTTAATGCATATCAATTATTGATTGATTATTATATTAATAATAACATAAATTATCTAGTAATTCTTGGAACTACTGGGGAATCAAATACTATTAGTTTTGAGGAAAAAAATAAAATTTTTGAAAATGTAGTTAAATTTAATAGTGGAAGGGTACCACTAATTATAGGTCTTGGTGGGAACGATACCCAAAATCTAGTCAGTCAAATTTCGAATTATGATTTGAAAAATTTTAATGCTATTTTATCAGTTTGCCCTTATTACAATAAACCAACACAAATTGGATTATATGAGCATTTTTATCATGTCTCTAAAGCTTCAAAAATTCCAATTATTTTATATGATGTTCCCTCGAGGACAGGTGTATCAATTTCCAACAAAACTATTTTAAAATTATTGAAAAATTGTAAAAACATCGTTGGGATAAAAGACGCTACTGGTGATATAAAAAAAGGGATAGATTTAATAAAAAATACTTCAAGAAGTTTTCATGTGATTTCTGGTGATGACCTTACTGCCGTGGATTTGGTTCTAAATGGTGGTTCTGGTGTTATTAGTGTCGTAGCAGGTGCTTTTCCAATGGAATTTTCTAAAATCATAACATTAGCAAAAAAAAATAAAACAAAAGAGGCCAAAGAACGATTTAATAAAATTAAAAATATTATTGGTCTTTTATTTAAAGAGGGAAACCCCGCAGGAATTAAGGCTTTTCTCTCAATAAAGGGATATTGTGAAAATATTTTAAGACTCCCACTAACCCCAGTAGATAAAAACTTATATGATGATATTAAAGAAAAAATTAAAATTTTCAGTAAAAAATTGTCATAAAAAAATCAGATATTATTTACTGTTTTTAATTTCTTATTATAATTAATTAAATTTGTAAAATGTTTTTTTCCAATAAAAGAGTTAAATTATATTTTCTGAGTTTATTAGTATTATCATGTAATAGTTACCAAAAGATGCTTAATAGTAAGGAAACTGCGCCTAAGTTAAAAGCGGCACAAGACTATTATGATAATGGTGAATATAGAAGGGCTAATCGTCTTTATGAGCAAATTATCCCATCATATAGAGGAAAACCTCAAGCTCAAAGACTGATTTATTTTTTCGCTAATTCACATTACCAGCTAGGTAATTACTATTTAGCTGCATACCAATTCGAAAGTTTTGTAAAATCTTTTCCTAAAAGCGAAAAATCAGATGAGGCAAATTTTATGATTGCAAAATGTTACTATATGTTATCTCCAATATATAGTCTAGATCAGGAAAACACTAACGAAGCAATGGAAAAATTACAAATTTTTATTGATAATTATCCCAAGTCAAATTATTTGTCAGAGGCAAACAGTTATATTAAAGAATTACAAGTGAAACTTGAAAAAAAAGACTTTGAAATTTCTAAACAATATTATACTATTCGAGACTATAAAGCAGCAATAAGTTCTTTAGATTATTTTATTTCAAATTTCCCTGGTACCCCATATAGAGAAAATGCACTATATTATAAATTTTTATCTCAGTATGAAATTGCTACTAATAGTATCCCAAATAAAAAACTTGAACGTCTTGAAGGAGCTATAGAAACTCATAATGCAATTTTAAGATACTATCCCGAAACACTTTTTATGGATGATATCTCAAAGAAGCTTGATGAAATACAAAAACAAATAAAAACAATTAATAAAACTAACACATAAATTTTTTAAAATGACTAAATACAGAGAATCAAAGGCACCGGCTTCAACATCTACCTATAATCGAAGTGAAATTGAAAAAGGAGTTGACAATATTTATGAAGCAATTTCAATAATTTCCAAAAGATCAAACCAAATTAACATTGATATTAGAAAAGAATTACACGAAAAGTTGGAAGAATTTGCCACCCATAATGATAGCTTAGAAGAAATTTTCGAAAACAAAGAGCAAATCGAAGTCTCAAAATTTTACGAGAGTCTTCCTAAACCCCACGCTTTAGCCGTAGAGGAGTGGTTTAAAAACAAAGTTTATCACAGGAATACTGATGAAGAAGTTTAATGCTTACACTTGGAGGTAAAAAAATACTTCTAGGTATTTCTGGAAGTATTGCTGCTTATAAATCTCCCCTTTTACTTAGATTACTAATTAAAAATGGAGCCGAAGTCAAGGTAGTCTTAACTCCTAGTGCAATGGATTTTGTAACTCCAACTACGCTCTCAACTTTATCGAAGAATCCGGTTAACTCATCTTTCACAGAAATAAAAGATGAACATGACAATCCCGAATGGAATAATCATATCGAGTTATCCTTATGGGCTGATTTGATGATTATAGCACCAGCAACATCAAATACCATTTCATCGATGGCAACCGCACGATGTGATAACTTGCTATTAGCCTGTTATTTGTCAGCTAAATGTCCTGTTTTTGTTGCTCCATCTATGGACTTAGATATGTATAAGCATCCAGGTAATCAGGAAAATTTAATCAAATTAAAACGTTTTGGAAATATAATTTTAGAATCTGAAACAGGTGATTTAGCTAGCGGTTTGAAAGGGAAGGGAAGAATGATGGAACCCGAAAATATAATCAAATATTTAATTAGAAACTTAAAAAACGAACTCCCACTTAAGGAAAAGAAAATACTTATATCTGCTGGCCCAACCTATGAAAGAATAGATCCAGTTAGATTTATTGGTAATTTTTCCTCAGGAAAAATGGGCTTTGCTTTAGCCGAGGCTGCGGCAAATCTTGGTGCAAAAGTAACTTTAATATCTGGTCCCTCCTCATCACAAATTTTAAATAATTCTATTAATTTGATAAATGTTGTCTCAGCTGAAGAAATGTATAATGAAATTTTAAAGTATTTTTTTAATATAGATGTTTTTATATCTGCTGCTGCCGTATCTGATTTTATTCCGAAGGAGGTACATCATTTAAAAATTAAAAAAAACCAAAAATTAAATAAAATTTCACTCAAAAAAAATATTGATATACTCTACGAATTAGGCAAAATTAAAACAAATCAATACATAGTAGGTTTTGCACTAGAGACGAATGATGGAGATGAAAATGCTTACAACAAATTAATAAATAAAGATTTAGATGCTATTTTTCTTAATATTTTAAGCGATAATCAAAATATTTTTGATTCAGACTATAATCAAGGAAAATATATAACTAGAAAAAAATCTATATCATTTGAGTTAGCCACAAAATTGGATTTATCATACAAAATATTAAAACAAATAATTAAAGATTCGTGAGACAGTTTTTATTTTTTCTTTTATTACTTAACTCTCAACTATTCAGTCAAACTGTAAATTGTAATTTTGTACTCAACTCAGACTTTGTAGATCAAACAAATCAACAAGTTTTTTCAACTTTAGAAAAGTCTGTAAATGAGTTTATAAACAATAATCTGTGGAATAACAAATCTTTAGAGGTGCATCAGAGAGTTAGATTCAATTTAGTTCTAAATTTAAATTCTTACGTTGGATCAAATTTCACTGGTACATTACAAGTTCAAGTAGAGAGACCCATATATGAGTCTACCTACCTAACTCCAATTTTTAATTTTTTGGATAAAGATATTTCTTTTCAATATGACGAATATCAGCCATTGTTTTACAATCCAGTTAGTTTTGAATCAAATTTAATTTCAATTCTCAGTTTTTATGTTTACATAGCGATGGGAATGGAAGCAGATACGTTTAAGATTAATAGTGGTACTGTTTTTTTTAAAGAAGCTCAAAAAATTGTTTCACTTGCACAACAGAATAATATAAGGGGTTGGAACCAAAGTGATGGAACGAGAAATAGATTTTGGTTAGTTGATACATTATTATCTAATACTTTTAGAGAATATAGGACTGTTCAATATGAGTATCACAGAAGGGGACTGGACTTAATGACGACTAATTTACAAAAGGGAAAAAATGGAGTTTTATTTTCTTTAGAAAAATTTTTATCACTTTATAAACGCAGACCAAATGCTTTTTTAATTCAAACTTTTTTTGATGCAAAATCAGACGAAATAGTTGATATTTTTTCTCAAGGGCCTGAAATTGATATAAAACAGACTTTAAATACACTAAATAAGATTGCTCCGTACTTTGGTCCAAAATGGAAAAAAATTAGATAAAAAAAATAAAAAGTAATAGTAAACATTGATTTAATTTTAACGATATTTAAATAAACAATAGTGATTTGTTAAAAGAGCTGACTATTTCAAACTATGCTTTGATTGATTATTTGAGGGTTGACTTATCCCAAGGATTTACCACAATCACCGGAGAAACTGGAGCTGGTAAATCAATACTTTTAGGAGGTTTGTCTTTAGCATTGGGGAAAAGAGCAGATCTAAATCTAGTAAAAGATAAAACCAAAAAATGTTTTGTTGACTTACTATTCAAAATAAATAATCTTGATGTTAAAAGTTTTTTTCATTCATTAGATCTAGACTACGATCCCTTAACAATCATAAGAAGAGAAATTATTCCTTCTGGAAAATCAAGAGCTTTTATAAATGATACCCCAGTTAATTTGGAGGTTTTACAAAAAATCTCATTTGAACTTATTGATATTCATTCACAATTTCAAAACCATTTTATTATCAAAGAAGAATATCAAATTGATATTTTAGATTTATTAGCAAAAAATCAAAACTTAATCGAGAACTATACTTTAAATTTTTCTTCATTTAAAGATGTTAAAAATAAAATAGATAAACTCGAGGCATCACGATTTAATATTAATCAAGAAAAAGACTATAACATTCATTTATTAAATGAATTTAAGACTATCGATTTTAATGATTCTATAGATTCAATTGAGCAAAAGTTCAACAAACTTGCTAATTCAGAAGAAATAAATATAACTTTTAATCAAATTTTAAATATTTTACAAAATGAAGAAAATGGCATCAGTATAAAATTAAATGAAGTTAGATCCTCATTAAAAAAATTAAATAATGTTTCTATTGAATATAAAATAATATTTGAAAGAATTGACAGTATTATTATTGAGTTAGATGACATAATTAAGGATATAAGGAATGAAAAAGATGTCATTGAATTTAATCCCGACATGAAAGAAATTTTGAGTCAAAAGCTGGAAAAAATATATTCTCTATTCAGAAAGCATAAGGTAAGTAAATTGGATGACTTAATTTTAATTAAAGAAGGATTGGAAAGAAAAGTTTCAGAAACCGAAAATATTGATATTTCTATAAATGATGAAAAAAAAAAGTTAGTTGAAATAAAATTAACACTTAATAAATTATCAAATGAAATTAGTCAAAACAGAAAAAAAGTCATACCTGTCTTAAAAAATAAAATGGAAAAATTACTTAAAGATATGGGAATGTTAAATACTATCTTTAAAATTGAACTGCAAGATTCTGAAACCTTTCTAAAAAAAGGAAAAGACAGGCTGGTATTCAATTTTTCAGCAAATAAAGGTGCACCCCTTGGTCCTCTGAATAAAACAGCGTCTGGAGGTGAATTATCAAGAATTATGCTTGCGCTAAAGTCTATTTTATCAAATTATAAAAATCTTCCAACAATTATTTTTGACGAAATTGACACTGGTGTTTCAGGTGAAGTGGCAAACAGCATAGGAAGAATTATGAAAAATATGGCAATGAATATGCAGGTGATTTCAATTACACACTTACCTCAGGTAGCTGCAAAAGCAAATAATCATTTTAAAGTTTTCAAGACAGTAAAAAATGAAAAAACATCTACTGAACTTAAAAATTTAACTTTTAAGGAAAGAGTGTCAGAAATTGCTGAAATGCTATCTGGAGATGAATCTGCTGTGAGTGCTTATGATTTGGCAAGGGAGTTACTTAATTAACTTATATTTGTAAAAACAATCTTTATGCCACATAATCTATTAAAAAACAAAAAGGGTATAATCTTTGGAGCTTTAGATAATAAATCAATAGCATGGAAGGTAGCTGAACTTGTAAAAGCTGAAGGTGGAGAAATAATATTGACAAATGCTCCGGTTGCAATAAGGATGGGAGAAATCAGTAAACTAGGAGATCAGTTAGATTCACCAATAATTTCTGCTGATGCGACAAATGTTTCTGAATTAGAAATCCTTACTCAAGAAGCACTTGAGCATTTTAAAGGTAAATTTGACTTTGTATTACATTCAATTGGAATGTCCCTAAATGTTAGAAAGAAAAGACATTACACAAATCAAAATCATGATTGGACTAAAAAAGGTTGGGATATTTCAGCCCTTTCATTTCATAAACTTTTACAGGTTTTGTATGAAAAAGATGCATTAAATCAATGGGGCAGCATTGTCGCATTAACTTATATTGCAGCTCAGAGAACATTTCCAAATTATAATGATATGGCTGATAATAAAGCTTATCTTGAATCAATAGCGAGGAGTTTTGGTTATTTTTTTGGAAAAAATAAAAAAGTAAGGGTAAACACAATATCTCAATCTCCTACCAGAACTACTGCAGGTCAAGGTGTTGAGGGGTTAGAGAATTTTTTAAATTTTTCCGAAAAGACATCTCCTCTAGGTAATGCGTCAGCATTTGAATGTGCTCAATATGTAGTATCACTTTTTTCTGATTTTACTAGAAAAGTTACTATGCAAAACTTATTTCATGATGGAGGCTTTTCTACAACTGGAGTTGGTCAGGAAATAATAGAGGATTTTTAATCTAAGTGTCGCAAGAAGAACCCTTTCTCAATTCCTTACAGAAAGCCCTCGGTTACAAAGGAAGAATTAAAATGTTATTTTCGTTTGTGGCTATATCATTTATAATTTGGTTTTTTAAAAAATTTTCAAAAGAATACCAAGAAGAAATTAAATTGAAAATTGAATTAGTAGATATTCCTAAATCATTTATAATTTCATCAGTTTCAGATTCGATTTTAAATCTCAATTTAAAAGCCACAGGGTTTCAATTACTGTATTATTACTTTCTAGATAATACAATTGAAATAAGTTTTCAAAAAGCTGTCTATTCAAATAATATAGGACAATTAGAAATCGCTTCTGAATTCAATAAAGTTCAAGATCAATTACTAGGTGACACACAAATTTTAAGTTTTTTCCCTAGTAAAATTGAAATAACCTATCAGCCCAAGTTTTCTAAAAAGGTTCCAATAGTATTTCCAAAATTTAATTTAGATGTTGGTTATTCCATAACAAAGATTAATTTAGATCCTGACAGCATCATTGTAACTGGACCAAAGAATACTCTAGCTAAGATCACTCATGTGAATTTAAATTACAATAATGAGTCATCTATAAATTCAAATTTTTCTCAAAAAATACCCATTAAACTGAAAGAAAATGAATTGAGCTATAATTTCACTAAAGTAAATGTTGAGGTATTAGTAGACCTTTTTTCAGAAAAAATTTTAAATATTCCGATTTCAGTTTCAAATTTCCCAAAAAATAGGGTCCTAAAATTATTTCCTTCTCAAGTTGAATTAGTATTTTCATCATCTATAATTAATTTAAAAAATATAAAACCATCAGATTTTAAGGTAGGATTTAATTATGATAGTATTGACAAAGAAAAAAATACTGCAAAAATCAAATTATTAAAATCACCACTAAGTGCAGATAATGTGAGATTGGATCCCCAAGATGTTTTTTTTTTAATTAGAGAATAAAATGTCTAAAGTTATTGCTCTTACAGGAGGTATAGGAAGTGGAAAAACTTATGTTGCTTCTATTTTTCATAAACTAGCTGGTATTCAATGCTTTTACTCAGATCTTGAGGCAAAAAAAATAATGAATGAAAATATTCATATAAAGAAAGAAATAGTTTCAATACTAGGTCCTGAATCTTATATAAACAATAAGTTAAACTCAGAATTTTTAAGAAATAAAATTTTCAGCTCTCAAAATAAATTGAAATTGATAAACGATTTAGTCCACGAAGAAGTTGGGATTAATTTTCAAAAATGGTTAAGTTTGCAAACTTCAAGATATATACTTAAAGAAACAGCTATTTTGTTCGAGCACAATTATCATTTAGATGTTGATGTTTCAATACTAGTAATAGCACCAGTAAATATTAGAATTAAAAGAATAATTGAAAGAGACAGTATCTCTCATAAACAAATTGAAAAAATAGTTGAAAATCAATGGGATGATAAGAAAAAACTTCACCTATGTGACTTCTTTATTGAAAACCGTAATAAGTTAGATACTATAAAAAAGGTTAAGGAGTTGATAAAAGTCTTTTCGTCAATTTAAAATCAACTTATTATAAACATTTCATTAACATTGTTTTAGTAAAATAAATACAATTTAATTATGAAATTTGCATTTTAGAATTATAATGAAAAAAAGTTATTTCTTTCTTTTAGTTTGTTTTATGATATTATGTGTCACTGGAATAATTTTAGTTCAGTGGTATTTTATAAACACTACTATTCAAAATAGAGATCAAGAGTTTTCTTTAGCTGTGAAACAATCATTAAATTCTGTTGCAAGTGATGTTCAGGAAAATGAATTAAGACACTACATACGAACTTTTGAAAAATTGAAAGACTCAATTGGGAAACCAGATAGTGTTCAATTAAGAAATTTTTTCCTTTTTTACGATAGTGACGATGAATCAAACCTATCTTCTTTGTTTACATTTGGACTAGTAGAGGAAAAATTCAATATAACTATACCAAATGAAGAAATTGATGATATTGAAGTTTCAAGTGTCAATGACATTAAGGGATTTGAAACAACTAGAATTTTTAAACAAGCATTCGATCGTGAAAACCAAAGAAAAATTTCAAGTGCAACCTTTCAAAAAATGGAAAGAATTAGTGCGATTGATCAAGCTACTTATTCTTCTATTTTTTCAAAAATGGCAAATTCTTTCCCAATTCATAAAAGAATTAACTCATTTGAAATTGCTTCACTACTTCAAAGAGAATTTAATTCTAGAAATATTCAAACAGAATTCGAGTTTGGAGTTTTCAGTAATGGACTAGCAACAAAAATCATCTCAAAAAATTATGAAGGATCTCTTTCTGGACCAAAGTACTCTATTCCAATTTTTGTTGATGAGCAAGGCAGCAGTTTATACGACCTCGTAGTGACATTCCCAAAAAAAGAAAAATATTTAATGTCCTCTGTGATGGGTGTTGCTAGTCTATCACTTATTTTAACTGTTTTGATAATTCTTCTTTGTGCTATTTCTTTATTCCAGATTATAAAACAGAAAAAAATTTCGGAAATAAAATCAGATTTTATTAATAATATGTCGCATGAATTTAAAACACCAATTGCAACAATTAATCTAGCAATCGATGCTATTGAAAGTCAATTAGAAATTCAGAATAGCAAGAAAAAACAACAGTATCTGAAGATAATGAGAGAAGAAAACAGAAGAATGCATGACCAGGTAGAAACGATATTAACAATTTCTCAACTTGATAAAAGTAACACGTTGATTGACAAAACTGACATTGATATTCACAAAACAATTAAAGATTCTCTTGGCCATATTGCCTTATTGGTTCAAAACAAAAGTGTTGAAATCAAGACTTCTTTTAAATCACAAAAAACAAAAGTATTTGGAAATAGAAATCATTTAGTTAATGTTTTTACAAATATCTTAGATAATGCAATAAAATATTCAAAAGAAAATCCGATTATTAACATAGAAACTTTAAATGATGATAAAAATACATATATAGAAATTGAAGACAAAGGAATAGGAATGAATGATGACACTTTAAAAATGATTTTTGAAAAATTTTTCAGAGAGCAAAATGGAGATGTTCATAACATTAAGGGGCACGGGCTTGGATTAGCATATGTTAAGAAAATTATTTCTCTTCATAATGGCAAAATTTCAGTCGAAAGTGTTGAAGGCTGCGGTACTAAATTTAAAATCCAATTCCCTTTGTTGATATAAGCAAATAAAATGAACAATAACAAGAAAAAAATTTTACTAGTTGAGGATGATCCTAACTTTGGTAGTATATTAAAAGAATATCTCAAAATAAATGGATATCATGTCACTTTGGCTAAAAACGGAATTGAGGGATTTGAAAAATTTAAGAAGGAAAAATTTTCATTATGTCTTCTTGACATTATGATGCCCTACAAAGACGGCTTTACGCTTGCTAAAGAGATTAGAGAAATTGATGATCTAGTTCCACTAATTTTTTTGACTGCAAAAACTTTAAAAGAAGATGTTTTAAAAGGTTTCAAATTGGGGGCAGATGATTATCTGACCAAGCCTTTTGATTCTGAGGTTTTACTTGCTAAAATTAAGTCTATTTTAGGCAGAAGAATGATAAAGGAAGTTGCTGACACTGTTGAAACAAAATTTAAAATTGGTAATTTTAGCCTTGACACAAAGCTTAGATTATTAATTTACTTAGATGAAAAACCAATAAAACTATCACCAAAGGAAAACCAACTTCTTAGACTTTTAACTATTCACATCAATGACCTCCTTCCCAGAGATCAAGCCTTAAGTAAAATATGGAGAGACGATAATTATTTTACTTCAAGATCAATGGATGTTTACATAGCAAAGCTTAGAAAATATTTAAAGAAAGATAATAGGGTTGAAATTATCAATATACATGGGAAAGGATTTCGAATGGTAGTCAACAAATAGTTTATTTTCTAGGATGAAATCTATTTAAAGTTTTGGACAAGTGTTTGGTGTCCAAGTGAGTATAAATTTCTGTTGTTGTTATATTTTCGTGTCCCATCATAATTTGAATTGATCTCAAATCAGCACCGTTCTCCAGTAAATGAGTAGCAAATGAGTGTCTGAAAGTGTGTGGGCTAACAGTTTTTTTAATGTTTGATTTCACCTGAGCTTCTCTAACTATATTGAAAATCATTGCCCGTGAAAGTTTACTTCCATTTCTATTCAAGAAAATTATGTCGTTTGAGTTTTTTTTAATTTTTTTTGAAATTCTATAATTATATACATAGTTGTTAATTTTTGATTCACAAATTGAACCTAAAGGAACTAATCTTTGTTTATTCCCTTTACCATGTATCAAAACTAGTTTTTCGTCATAATGTATATCTGAAAGTTTTAAACTAATTAACTCACTTACTCTCAATCCACTTCCATACAGAGTTTCTAAAATAGCTGAATTTCTAACACCATGATTTTTATTTACTTCAGCATTTTGTATTAATAGTTTTATTTCTTCAATCGACAATACGTCTGGGAGTTTGGATACAATTTTTGGCGATTCAATTAACTCCATTGGTGATATTTTATTGTAGCCCTCAAAAATCAAATAGTTAAAAAAACTTTTTAAAGATGACAAAAGTCTTGCCTGTGATCTAGAATTCATATTTTTTGACATTTTGTATACAAATTCTTGCATAAATTGTTTGTCACACTGTTTTAGGCTCAGCTTGCGATTATGTTTATTAATGTAACTTAAAAAATTCCTAATATCATATGAATAACTTTTAATAGAGTTATCCGAAAGACCTCTTTCGATTTTTAAGTACATTAAATAATCATTAAATAAATTTTCCCAAGTCTTCATAAATCAAATTTCATTCCTGTTCTTGCAATATTATATCCTCTTTTAATTATTTCTTTAGTTGTTTTGTTATTTGCCTTGAGTAGCGGATTTGTATGATTCAAATGGATAAAATAAACTTTTTTCTTATCCTTTTTTTTGAGATTTTTAAATCTTTCAATAGTTTCCACTACGAATGGGTGAGGAATTTCATTCATGTTTCTATGAGGTATTTCATTACCATCATAAAAGGTTCCGTCAATAAATGCATAATCGACATTTCTTATGAAATCCTCAATTTTTTTATCCCATTTTTCCCATTTATCAATATCCGGAAGGAATAGAGCCGACTTAAGCCCCCCCTTAATCAAATATCCAACTGTTTCCGAAAACTCATCTCTATGGGGTACAAGAATTGGTTTTATTGATAAATTTTTACCTAGACTCTGTATAGAATCATTTTTCAATTTATTTATTTTAATATTTTTTTCTTTAACTAGTTGTGACCATGGGCCGTTATTTTTTAAAAAAAAAGCCATTTTGGGCATACTGTAAATATTAATATTTTTTGCTCCTAAAGATTCTTTTCCCAAATATAAAAGACCAGAATAATGTCCTATATGAGCATGAGTTAATAAAATTCCTCCTAAACTAGGCTTCGAAATTAAGGACTTAAGCATTTGATATTGTTTAGTGATATCTGGAGATGCATCAATCAAAAAAAAATTATTTGCAATATTATCAACTAATCCAATGGAGGTCACATTTTCAAAATGGTTATTTTTCCATAATGCCATACAACAAGACTTATCACAACCTATTTGTGGTGAACCTCCGTCTTGGGCAATACCTAAAATCACTAAACTTATTAAGTTATTTTGAGCTTGAGTTTTATAGCATAAAAATAAAAAGAATAGCAAAAGTGTATTTTTGGCAAACATTTTCATCGAAAAGTATTTAGTTACTAAAAATATAATTTATGAATCATTTTAGGTAATTTTGTCTTATGAATATTAGTATAATAAACGGGCCAAATTTAAATTTGTTAGGGATTAGAGAACCTGATGTTTACGGATTTTCCACTTTTGATGATTATTTCAAAAATATAAAAAAAAGTTTTCCTAAAATTAATTTTGACTATTTTCAATCTAATATTGAGGGCGAAATTATTGATAGATTACATCATGTGGGTTTTAAATCAGATGGTATAATTTTAAATGCAGCTGCTTATACTCACACATCTGTTGGTATAGGAGACGCTGTTAAAGCTATAAAAACAAAAGTTATTGAAGTACATATTTCAAATACTTTTTCTAGAGAAGATTTTAGACACAACTCGTTTATAACTCCACACGCAAAAGGCCTTATAACAGGTTTTGGACTAGATTCTTATTATTTGGCTGTAAATAGTTTTGTTCTTGAATAACTATAAATGAATGGTTTCATCATAGGCATTAGCAACAGCTTCCATGACCGCCTCACTCATTGTTGGGTGTGGATGAACTGATTTAAGAATTTCATTTCCTGTTGTTTCTAATTTTCTTCCTATAACAGCTTCTGCAATCATCTCTGTTACACCACTGCCTATCATGTGGCAACCAAGCCATTCTCCATATTTTGCATCGAATATTACTTTTACAAATCCATCGGAAGAGCCGCTAGCTTTTGCTTTACCAGAAGCAGAAAAGGGAAATTTCCCAACTTTTAAATCAAAACCTTTTTCAGCAGCCTGTTTTTCTGTATATCCAACCGAAGCAATTTCGGGATAACAGTAGGTACAACCAGGGATATTGTTGTAATTGATAGGTTCAACTTGAATGCCCGAAATTTTTTCAACACATAGGATTCCTTCTGCTGAGGCAACATGTGCAAGGGCTTGTCCTTTGGTAATGTCTCCAATTGCATAATAACCAGGAATATTTGTTTCATAAAAGTCATTAACCAAAATTTTATCATTATCAATTGCTATTCCCACTTCTTCTAAACCCAAATTTTCAATATTGCTTTTAACACCAATTGCAGATAGTACTATTTCAGAATCTAATTTGACATCCTTTTCTTTATTTTTAATATTTAATATTGGACCTTTACCTGAATTATCAATTCCAATTACTTCTGAGTTGGTCATTACATTAATTCCCATTTTCTTGAATGATTTTTCTAGTTGAACTGAAATCTCTTCATCTTCTAATGGTACTATTCTGTTTTGGAATTCGACAATTGTCACGTCGGTTCCCATTGAACTGTAAAAGTAGGCAAATTCGATTCCTATTGCTCCAGAACCTATGATACATAATTTTTTAGGTTGTTTTTTTAATGTCATGGCTTCACGATACCCGATTATTTTTTCTCCATCTAATGGGATTGATTTTATTTCCCTTGATCGAGCACCAGTTGCAATTATTATATGTTTTCCCTGAATTTCTTTTTCTTCATTGTTGTTATTAATTTTTACTTTCTTACTTTTTCCAATTAATCCTTCCCCTATGTAAACATCTATTTTATTTTTTTTCATAAGAAAATCTACTCCCTTGTTCATATTTTGAGCAACGTCTCGACTTCTGTTAATAACAGCATTAAAATCTTTTTCGTAGTTTTTAACGTTTATTCCATAATCTTTTGCGTGTTTTATGTATTCAAATACCTGTGCAGATTTCAAAAGTGCTTTTGTTGGAATACATCCCCAGTTTAAACATATTCCACCCAAACTTTCCTTTTCGATGATTGCTGTTTTTAATCCAAGCTGTGATGCCCTAATAGCAGCCACATAACCCCCTGGACCACTTCCAATAATAATTACATCATAGTTTTCCATTGTGTTTTTTTTCAAATTTACGAAATCGTTTACTTATTTTTATTTGGAATAAAATCTATACTAGCAGAGTTTACGCAATACCTTTGGTTTGTTTTAGTTGGACCGTCATTAAATACATGTCCTTGATGTCCTCCACAGTTTGAACACAAAATTTCAATTCTCAACACCCCAATTTTAAAGTCTTTTTTGTATTCTATTGAATTTTTAATACACTCATCAAATGAGGGCCATCCACATCCACTATCGAATTTGGACTTTGACTTATACAAGGGTTTTCCACAACCTTTGCAAACATAAACTCCATCTTCAAAATGATTATTATATTTTCCTGTATATGGTTGTTCAGTACCACCCTCTCTTAAGATTTGATATTCCTTTTTCGAGAGGTTTTTTTCCCAATATTTTTCCGTTTTATTTTCTTTTCTAAAATTCAATTATTTTTCTATAAAAATTAATGCCGCTCCGTTAATACAATGTCTTTTTCCGGTTGTTTCACTGGGGCCGTCGTTAAACATGTGACCTAAATGCCCACCACAATTTGAACATTTAAGCTCTGTTCTTGGATATCCTATTTTATAATCTACATCATATTCAATAGTATTTCTAATTTCTCGGTCAAAAGAAGGCCACCCAGAACCAGAGTCATATTTGTTTTCTGAACTGTACAGAGGGTTTTTACATCCCATACAGGCATAGTAGCCAGACTTTTTGTTAAAGTTAAGATTGCTTGAAAAGGCTTGTTCCGTATAGGATTTCCTTAAAACATTATATGATAGCTGAGGTAAAATGTTTTTCCACTCAGAATCTGACTTAGAAACGTTATATATTTTTATTTCCTTTGTCTCTTGGCAGGACAAAAAAAGAGGAATAATGATAACAACTAGATTTAAAAATTTCACACACAAATTTACTTTATAGTTTTTTAAAAATGAATATTTATCATATTGAAAGATATTTACACATTATAATTTAAAGCTATGATAACAAAAAACTTCGTACTTTTAGTTCAATATGATTTCAAACAAAAAACCATTAAAAGGTAGTAAAAAACTTATTAATGCATGGGCTTTTTATGATTGGGCTAATTCGGTCTACTCCTTAGTTATTACTACTGCGATTTTTCCTCTATATTACGCAGCTTTATTTGTGGAAAATAACCAAATATTTTTTATGGGTTACCAAATTAAAAACACAGCTATGATAAGTTTTTTAACAGCTTTTGCTTTCGTAATAATTTCATTTATTTCCCCAATTTTAGCTGGCATTGCTGATTTTTTAGGAAATAAAAAACGCTTTATGCAATTTTTTGTTTATCTAGGTTCCTTTTCTTGTATAGGATTGTTTTGGTTTAATCTTAATAACATTTTTACCGGACTCTTTCTTTATTTTTTAGCATTAATTGGATTTTGGGCCAGTCTAATTTTTTATAATTCTTACCTTCCAGATGTAGCTTATCCAGAACAACAAGACAAAGCTAGTGCCAGGGGTTACTCATTAGGTTATATTGGAAGTGTAATTCTGCTTTTATTCAATTTATCACTAATTATGCTACCTGATTTTTACGGTATATCAGGAACCCCAGAGGAAGCAAGATTATATGCAATGAAAATATCATTTGTATGTGTTGGTTTGTGGTGGTTAATATTTAGTCAAATTTCATTTTTATACTTACCTAAAGGAGAAAAGAAAATTATCCAGAAAAAAAATATTATTTTCCATGGGTATAGGGAGCTTAAAAGTGTATACGATTTGATAAAAATAGACTTTTCGTTAAAACGTTTTTTATTAGCTTTTTTTGTTTACTCTTTAGCACTACAAACAATTATGCTTGTTGCTGCTTATTTTGGAGAGGAGGAAATCATTTGGTCTTCCGATCAGGAAAAAACAATAGGACTAATTGTTAGCATCTTACTTATACAGATAATTGCCATTTTTGGTGCTATAATTGCTGCAAGAGCGTCCATTAAATTTGGTAATATACCTACTTTATTTGTTGCTAATATCCTTTGGGGACTTATTTGTATTTACGCTTATTACATATATACACCTTTTCAGTTTTATTTGGTTGCAGGATTAGTTGGAATGGTTATGGGAGGATTGCAGTCAACTTCTAGAGCTACGTATTCTAAATATTTGCCAAACACAAAAGATACGGCCTCTTACTTTAGTTTTTATGGAGTCACTGAAAAAATAGCTGTTGTTTTTGGTATGACACTTTTCGGACTAGTGGATCAAATAACTGGCAGCATGAGGTTATCAGTTATATTCTTTATGTTATTTTTTCTATTAGGTGGTTTTTTAATTTTGAGTATTCATACCAAAAAAGGAAAATTTAAAAATAATAAACAACTGGCATAAATATTGACCATATTATGTACATATACATAATGTACTTTAAAAGCATATAATTAGTATTAACATTTATCTTTTAATGACATTATGTCATGTACTTGTTATGACAAAAGCAATATTTTCATCTCTTGACGACTTTTCTCTAGATAATGTAGGCTCTGAAGCTGAATTAATACCCCTCATGACGTCCGAAGACGAAGAGGCACTTGAAAAAGAAGAATTACCTAAAGTAGTTCCCTTACTTCCTATAAAAAATACTGTTTTATTTCCGGGTGTTGTTATTCCTATAACAGTTGGAAGGGACAAATCTATACATTTAATTAAGGATGCAAACAAATCCAAAAACCCAATTGGTGTTGTGGCTCAAAAAGATAAAAAAGTTGAAGATCCTTCAATTAAAGACCTTTATGATATGGGAACCGTAGCACAAATACTTAGAGTATTAAAAATGCCAGATGGAAGTACGACCATTATAATTCAAGGAAAAAAAAGATTCAAGATTGGTGATTTGATATCAGACCTCCCTTATCTCAAGGTGAAAATAAGCTCTATTTTCGAAAATAATAAAGAAAAGAAAGAATCTGAATTTAAATTAACTGTAGAATCTATAAAAGAAACAGCTATTAAGATAATTAATGAAAATCCAAATATTCCAAGTGAAGCGTCTTTTGCAATTAAAAATATTCAAAGTGATTCATTTTTGATAAATTTCGTTTCCTCAAATATGAATTTATCTGTAAATGATAAACAAAAAATACTTAGTTCAAAGAATATTAGTGAAAGAGCTTTAATATGTCTTAAATATATCAATTTAGAATATCAAAAGTTGGAATTGAAAAATGATATTCAATCCAGAGTTAGGAATGATTTAGATCAACAGCAAAGGGAATACTATCTTCATCAACAGATGAAAACTATTCAAGAAGAACTAGGAGGACACTCTCAGGAGGAGGAAATTGAAGAATTAAGAAAAAGAGCTTCTAAAAAGCTATGGAGTGATAAAGTTCAAGACACTTTTGAAAAGGAAATTTCTAAACTTCAAAGAATGAATCCACAAGTTGCTGAATTTTCTGTGCAAAGGAACTATATAGATTTAATTATTGACCTTCCATGGAATCACGTTTCAAACGACAACTTTGATCTTAAAAGATCGGAAAAAGTTTTAAACAGAGATCATTTTGGTTTAGATGAGGTAAAAAAAAGAATCTTAGAATACTTAGCAGTTCTAAAGTTAAGAAATGACATGAAATCACCAATTATTTGTCTCCATGGTCCACCTGGAGTAGGTAAAACATCGTTAGGTAAATCTATTGCAGAGGCAATTGGAAGAGAATATGTAAGAGTTTCACTTGGGGGTCTGAAAGATGAATCTGAGATTAGAGGTCATCGTAAGACCTACATAGGGGCTATGCCTGGTCGAATTATTCAAAATCTTAAAAAAGCCGGTACTTCAAACCCTGTTTTTGTTTTAGACGAAATTGATAAAGTTGGTTTTGGTTCCCAAGGAGATCCCTCTTCTGCACTTCTTGAAGTTTTAGATCCAGAGCAAAATAGTGACTTTTATGATAATTTCCTTGAGTTGGGTTATGACTTATCAAAGGTTATGTTCATTGCAACTGCCAATAATATATCATCTATAAATACGGCACTTAGAGATAGAATGGAATTTATTAATATAAGTGGTTACACTCTTGAGGAAAAAGCAATAATTGCAAAAAAATATTTGGTTCCTAAGCAATTAAAAGAACATGGTTTAAATAAAAAAGATTTCACCCTTTCTAAATCAATTATAGAAGTTATAATTGATAAATACACTAGAGAATCAGGTGTAAGAGGTTTAGAAAAGCAAATTGCTAAATCAATAAGATACGCGGCTAAATCAGTTGCAATGGGCGAAAAATATTCATTAAATCCATCTAAACAAGAAATTAAAGGAATTTTGGGTCCTGAATTAATTAAAAGAGAGGTTTTTAAAAGCAATAGTAAAGCAGGGGTTGTTGTTGGTCTTGCGTGGACTTCTGCAGGCGGAGAAATCTTATTTATTGAATCTGCCCTGTCTCCTGGAAAGGGTCAACTTACAATAACTGGAAATCTTGGAAAGATAATGAAAGAATCAGCAACCATTGCGCTTGAGTATATAAAGTCAAATGCAGATTTATTTGATTTAAGTAAAATAGAATTTGACAAATACAATGTTCATATCCACATTCCTGAGGGTGCTACACCAAAAGATGGGCCAAGCGCAGGGATAACAATGTTGACCTCACTTGTTTCACTTTTCAGCCAAAAAAAAGTAAAAAAGTATTTATCAATGACAGGCGAGATTACATTGAGAGGCAAAGTTCTTCCTGTGGGCGGAATAAAGGAAAAAATTTTGGCCGCCAAAAGATCAAAGATTAAAGAGATTATACTTAGTGAAGAAAATAAAAAGGATGTTGAATTAATCCCAAAAAATTATTTAAACAACCTAAATTTCCATTACGTAAGCGAAATGACAGATGTAATTAAATTATCTGTTACAGATGAAACTGTATCAAATCCAAAAAACATTTAATTTTTTTGATTTATGGTAATTTTTTAATTTATAATTTAAATTTAAAATAAAAAGTCTTTATTCTCTATGCCTGGAAATATAATTTCGGTTGATGGATTTTCCTCAACAGGTAAAAGTACACTTGCAAGTAAACTTGCTGAACACTACAATTTCTATTATTTAAACTCTGGATTAATGTACAGAATCATTAGCTATTTTGCATTAAATAATGGTTTTATATTAAAAGATAAAATCAAAGAATTTCAATTAATAAATAAACTTGATAATTTAAATTTTGACTGGATGATTGATAATAAAGGTAATAAGTATTTATCATTTGATGGAAAAATTTTTGGTGAAGAGGTGTTTAGTTTTGAGATATCAGATGTTGTTAGCTCTGTAGCAAAATTAGAGTCCGTCAGAAAAATTTTATTTACGCAACAAAAAAATTTAGCAATTGAAAAATCGATTGTTGTTGAAGGAAGAGATATTGGGACTGTTGTATTTCCTGAAGCTAAGGTAAAATTTTTTTTAACTGCAGATTTAGATATAAGAACTATAAGGAGAAACAAACAAATAGAGGAAAACAATATCTCATTTGACACCATGAAAGTAGAAGAAAATTTAATTAAGAGGGATAAAACTGATTCTGAAAGAAAAATAGCACCTCTTAAGAAAGCTAAAGATGCATATGAAATTGATACCTCAAAAAAATCACAACTCGAAGTATTTGATATTGCTATAAGTTATATTGACTCAAATTTTAAATTTTAAATTTTAAAATAACCTCTATTGCAATTTTTTAATCGAAGCTAAAGAAGATTCAAAGTCTTGAAAAATTTGCTTTTCTGGGATTAAATTAGGAATAATATTAACCTTTTCCATTAATTCCTTTGGTTGATTATTAAGCCCAACAAGCAAAATCTTTTTATTTTTTGAAATGAGATCAGTAATTACAGACTCCAAAGCGTACAATCCAGATTGATCCATGTAAGGCACTTTATTGAGTCTTATGACTAGTGTCATTATTGTTGATGGTATTTGTTTGGCTGTTTCATTAAATTTTGAACTACTTCCAAAGAAAAGTGGACCCTCAATATCTTTTATAAAGACCTCTCCTTTTAAATTTGACGGAAGTTTATCTTTCCCTTCTTTAATAGGAAAAATATTTAAACTTTCGCCAGTTAAATCCCCAACTTTTTTCATAAAAATCAGACAAGCAATTACTAAACCTATCCCGACGGCATAGACTAAATTCCAAATAGATGATAATATTAATACTACTAACAAAACAAAAACCTCTGGTCTAGGCATATATGGAATAGCTTTTAAACCTTTGTAATCCATAACTCCTATACCAACAGTAATTAAGATGCCAGCAAGCACCGCAGCAGGAATTTTTGAAGCAATGGGACCCACTGCAAGAAGAATAAAGAGAAGTAAGAGTCCAGCAATCATCCCAGATAGTCTTGTTTTACCTCCTGAATTTATATTTACTACTGTTCTTATCGTAGCTCCTGCTCCAGGAATGCCACCAAAGAGGGCTCCAATTGAATTACCAATTCCTTGACCAATAAGCTCTTTGTTGGGTTCATGAATTGTTTTAGTCATGTTATCAGCTACAATAGAGGTTAGAAGTGAATCAATCGCCCCTAAAAGAGCGAGGGTAATTGCAGTAAAAATATATTTTGCAACCAGTGTGATATCAAGAACCTTAAATACACCATACTGTATTTCTGGAAGCCCTGAGGGTATGGCCGATATTGGCCTATAATTAATTCCAAATCCGTACGCAACTCCAGAGACTACAAATAAAGCCACAAGAGTACTAGGGACAGCGGTTGTTATTTTTTTAAATCCATAAATAATAGCTATTGTAAAAAGAGCTAATAAGAGTTCGGTTATATCAATATTTTTTATGATTCTTGGCAAAACAGTAAAAGTTCCTAGGACTCCAGAAGCTTCCTTACTAGCCAAAGTTTTAGCTTCTGTCATTATATCAGTCTGAGTTATTTTATTAGAATTTTTTATTGCAGACTCAAGATCATCTAAAACTAATATCTCATTACTTATTTCATCATTTAGAAATTTTTGAAGAAGATTACTTTCTGCCTTTTCTTTAAAATTTTCAACAAATTTATTGTCTTCTTTGACGTAATAGCCCACCGTTGGCGCAATTTGGGTTACTAGAATGATAACACCTATAGCTGTCATAAAACCAGATACCACAGGATAAGGTATATATCTTATATATTTTCCAACTCCAACAAAGCCCAATACAATTTGTAAAAGACCAGATAGCAAAAATACTGCAAGAATAATGGGTAATGCCTTGCTTATAGATCCATCAAAGTTGGATAAAATATCTGCAATAAAGACCATACTTACGGCAGTCATAGGAGCAGTAGGACCTGATATCTGGGTCGGAGTACCTCCAAAAAAAGCTGCGAAAAAACTGATAAAAATAGCACCATATAAACCGGCGCTAGGTCCTAACCCAGAACTTAACCCGAAAGCTAGTGCAAGCGGGAGAGCAACTATACCAGCTGTTATGCCTCCAAAAAAATCACCTTTGAAGTTTGTAAAGTCAAATTTTAATATATTCTTATACATGGCCACTAAAAATAGAAATTATTTTTAATTAACAACTTCTATTAAATATAAATTACTTATTAATTATTAAGGTTTTCTTATTTCTAGAACTAATTTCTGAACTTCTTCTGGAATTTTTTTTGTGAATTTTGAAATTAGTATTGAAATTAAAAAATTAAATAACATAGCTATACTTCCAAATCCCTCTGGAGAGATTCCAAACCACCAATGGGATGAATCTCCTCCTCCAAACCATCCAAATTTGAATTTTAACATATACACAAGCATCAATGACATTCCAGCGATCATTCCACAAACAGCACCTTCTTTGTTCATCCTTAAACTAAATATTCCCATTACAATAGCTGGGAAAAAAGATGCAGCTGCAAGTCCGAATGCAAGTGCCACTGTAGCCGCAACAAAACCAGGGGGGTTAATCCCAAAATATCCAGCAAGCATTACTGCCACAAAAGAAGAAATTCTAGCCGCCAATAATTCTTGTTTTTCGTCGACTCTAGGATAAATAATCCCCTTAATTAAGTCGTGGGAAATTGATGAGGAAATAACTAGCAATAAGCCAGCTGCAGTTGACAATGCAGCTGCAAGAGCACCCGCAGCAAGTAGGGCAATTACCCAGTTGGGTAGTTGTGCAATTTCTGGGTTAGCTAAAACCATAATATCTCTATCGATAATTAATTCATTTTTGTTGTTATCAGCGTTGTACTGAATTATTTGGTCATTATTTTTATCGATAAATTTTATAAGACCAGTTTCCTCCCATTTTTTAAACCATGTAGGCATGTTTGCGTAAGTCTTATTGTTAGTTGTTTCTATAAGATTTATTCTAGCAAAAACAGCAATAGCTGGTGCAGTAGTATATAATATGGCTATAAACAGAAGAGCCCAACCAGCGGATTTTCTTGCATCACTCACCCTTTTCACTGTAAAAAAACGAACAATGACGTGAGGTAAACCAGCGGTCCCAACCATCAGGGCAAGAGTAATTAAAAGCATATCTAAAATTGATTTACTTCCACTGGTATAATTATTAAAACCTAATTCTTTGTGTAGAGAATTTAATTTATCAAGAAGATAAATATCATTTTGATCTGATGAACCAAATCCAATTTGTGGAATAACCCAACCTGTACTAAGAAATGAGATGAAAATTGCTGGAATAAGAAAAGCAAAAATTAAAACACAATATTGAGCTACTTGTGTATAAGTAATTCCTTTCATTCCTCCTAAGACTGCATAAAATAAAACTATAGCCATCCCAATGAATACTCCAGTGTTAATGTCAACTTCAAGATATCTTGAAAAAACCACGCCTACACCTCTCATTTGCCCAGCAACGTATGTGAAAGATACTATCAAAGCACAAAAAACAGCCACCAGTCTTGCTGATGATGAATAGTATCTTTCTCCAATAAAGTCAGGTACAGTAAACTTTCCAAACTTTCTTAGATATGGTGCTAACAATAAAGCTAATAATACATATCCACCTGTCCATCCCATAAGGTAGACTGACCCATCATAGCCAATAAATGAAATTATTCCTGCCATTGAAATAAAGGAAGCAGCAGACATCCAATCAGCAGCAGTAGCCATTCCATTTGCTATAGGAGGCACACCTCTTCCGGCTATATAAAATTCTTTAGTATCACCTGCTCTAGACCATATTGCGATCGCTATGTATAGAGCGAATGATAATCCAACTAACAGCCAAATCCATGTTTGAAGATTCATTTATTTAAATTTTTCATCCAATTTATTCATTAGGTAGATGTATATAAAAATTAAAATCACAAACACGTAGATCGAACCCTGTTGTGAAAACCAGAATCCAAGAGGGAATCCACCAATTTGAAATTGATTCAATTGTTCAACAAGCAGTATTCCAAAGCCATAAGAAACGGTAAACCAAACTATAAGGAGAATTGAAACATATTTTATATTAGATTTCCAATAGTCGTTTTTGTTGGAATTTTGTTTTCCCAATTTTTAAAAAATTTTTTTAATGTACAAAAAACAATTATAAGTTGGATGGAAGATTACTAATTTTAATTATCGCAATGTGATTTTATAAATAGTCTTTAGAATTATTTCAAAATAATAATTGTTGATAATTCATTTAAACATATATTTGCACACTCTTTGATTAAGTGAAATGGAGTATTATTAACCCTTCTGTTAATTTCGATTAAAATTTCACAAACTATTAACAGGATACAAATTTTAAAATTATGGCTAAGAAAGAATCAGAAAAAAACGAAAAGCCTAAAAAGGTTGAGGTAAAAAAGAAAGGTTCATCAAAATCATCAAAGTCAACTGTCAAAAAAGAAACTCAAAAGAAGGTCTCTTCTAATAAAAAATTAGTTTCTGCAACAAAAAAAGAAACTAAAGTAGAAAAAGCTAAATCTGTTGCGGATAAAAAGAAATTGACGAAAATTAAGTCAAAAAGCATAAATACTAAAAAAGTTAGAGACTCTGAAGAGGATAAATTAAAATCAACCCCTAAGACTGAATCGGTCTCGAAACTTAAAAAACAGATAATTCCATCTAAAAATGATAATGAAGTTACAGCAAAAAGATTATTGAAACCCTCTGATAAAAAATCTAAAAAAGCAAAAGAAAAAATTGAAGAAAAGTTGGCAGATTTCGATTGGCATCTTTATGAAGAAGGTCTTGATGAAATTGACACAAAAAAAATAGAGGAGTTCGAAAAATTAGTTTCAAAAAACTTTGTAGATACTACAGATGAGGACGTAATTGAAGGATCTGTTGTACATATGACCGATAGGGAAGCTATTATAGATATCAATGCTAAATCAGAAGGAGTTATCTCCTTAAATGAATTCAGATACAATCCTAATTTAAAAATAGGTGATAAAGTTGAGGTAATAGTTGACATGAGGGAAGATAAGACGGGTCAATTAATTTTATCACACAGAAAGGCTAGGACTATAAAAGCATGGGAAAGAGTAAATAATGCTCACGATAGTGGCGAAATAGTAAATGGTTATGTTAAATGTAGAACAAAAGGTGGAATGATCGTAGACGTGTTTGGGATAGAGGCTTTTCTACCAGGTTCTCAAATTGATGTTAAACCAATAAGGGATTATGACCAATTCGTAGACAAAACAATGGAATTTAAAGTTGTTAAAATTAATCATGAATTTAAAAATGTAGTAGTTTCTCACAAAGCACTTATAGAAGCTGATATTGAAGAACAAAAGAAGGAGATTATTGGCCAATTAGAGAAAGGTCAAGTTCTTGAAGGAACTGTCAAAAATATTACTTCATATGGAGTTTTTATCGACCTAGGAGGAGTTGACGGTTTAGTACATATAACCGATCTTTCTTGGAGCAGAATCACTCACCCAAGTGAAATTTTAGAGCTAGATCAAAAACTTAATGTTGTTATTTTAGATTTTGATGACAATAAATCTAGGATTCAACTTGGGCTAAAACAACTTAGTGATCATCCCTGGGATAAATTAGGAGATGATGTCAAAGAAGGCTCAAATGTGAAGGGAAAAGTAGTAGTAATTGCAGATTATGGGGCTTTTATAGAAATTGAAGACGGTGTTGAAGGACTTGTTCATGTCTCAGAAATGTCATGGTCAACTCATCTTAGATCTGCTCAAGATTTTGTGAATGTTGGGGATGAGGTTGAAGCCCAAATTCTCACAATGGATAGAGAATCAAGAAAAATGTCACTTGGGATTAAGCAATTAACACAAGATCCTTGGACTGATATAACCTCCAAATATCCTGTTGGATCTAAACATAAGGGTATAGTTAGGAACTTTACAAACTTTGGAGTTTTCATTGAGCTTGAAGAAGGAATTGACGGTTTGGTTTATATATCTGATTTGTCTTGGACAAAAAAAGTTAAACATCCGTCTGAAATACTGACAGTTGGTGATAATATAGATGTAATTGTTATGGAATTAGACGTTGATGGAAGGAAGTTAAGTCTTGGACATAAACAAACTCAAGAAAACCCATGGGATAAGTATGAAAAGGAATTTTCTGAGGGAACTTTACATGACGTTGAGTTGACTGAAATTGTAGATAAGGGAGCTACAATAAATTTTAATGAAAACATAACAGCTTTTGTTCCTTCAAGACATATGGAAAAAGACGATGGTAGTAAATTAGGTCTTAATGAGAAAGTTAAATTTAAAATAATTGAGTTTAATAAGGACTTTAAAAGAGTAGTTGCCTCTCATACCTCAACTTTTAGAAATGATGACAGAAGAAGTAAAATCAAAATTAGAAATCAAAGTAATACCGAATCTAATGAAAAAGCAACTCTAGGAGATATCGACGCTTTAGCGGATCTTAAAGAAAAAATGGATAAAAAGTAATTATTTAAATAACTTTGAATTTGAAATGTTAAAATTGTATTTGATATATATCCGTGAAACAAAAAAAACTTCTTGATAAATTTACTTTAGATGTATTATTAAATAGATTAAGCTGTGAATTAATTGAAAATCATTTCGATTTTCAAGATTCAATATTAATTGGATTGCAACCAAGAGGAACCTTTGTCCTCAAAAGGTTGGTAAAAAAATTAAAAGAAAAATATTTAATATCCGATTTAAAATATGGAAAATTAGATACCACTTTTTTTCGTGATGATTTTAGAAGTAAAAAGGAACAACCTTTAGCTAGTTTTTCTAATATAAATTTCGATATTGAAGACAAACGTGTAGTTTTAGTTGACGACGTTTTGTATACTGGGAGGAGTATAAGAGCTGCATTAATTGCAATTGAGTCATATGGAAGACCGATAAATATTGAATTGTTAACATTGATTAATAGAAGGTTTACAAGACATCTTCCAATTCAACCTGATTATGTTGGTCTAAATGTAGATACTCTGCAAAATGACAGAGTTAATGTTAATTTACAAGATTCAAATATTGAAGATGCAGTTTACATATTAAAAGATGACAACTAAACAAATTTCAATTAATAATCTTTTGGGCATAAAATACCTTTCCAAAGATGATATCAATTTAATTTTTGAAACGGCTAATAGTTTTAAAGAAATTTTAAAAAGAAAAATAAAAAAGGTTCCAACTTTAAAGGGTATTACTATTGCTAATCTATTCTTTGAAAGTTCAACTAGAACTAAATTGTCCTTTGAGTTAGCGGAAAAAAGATTAAGTGCTGACATTATAAATTTTTCAAAAACTGGATCTTCAATTTCAAAAGGGGAGACACTAATAGATACTGTTAATAATATCCTAGCTATGAAAGTAGATATGATAATTATAAGACACCCTAGTCCTGGAGCTGCTGAATTTTTAACAAGGAGAACTAATTCTTGTATTATCAATGCAGGAGACGGAACACATGAACATCCTACTCAAGGTTTATTGGACACATATTCTATAAATGAGAAACTTGGATCAGTAGATAACAAAAGAGTTCTTATTTTAGGTGATGTTTTGCATTCTAGAGTTGCAATGTCAAATATTTTTGCTTTAAAACTTTTAGGTGCCAAAATAAAAGTCTGTGGCCCTAAAAGTTTGATTCCAAAATTTATTGAAAATTTTGATATAAAGTATGAACCAAACTTAGAGAAAGGACTATATTGGTGTGATGCAGTAAATATTTTGAGAGTTCAACATGAAAGAATGAACGAAACCTACTTTCCTTCTTTGAGGGAGTATCATAATTTATATGGAATCAAATTATCATCAATAAAAAATTTAAGAAAAGAAATTTTAATACTGCATCCTGGACCCATCAATAGAGGAGTTGAAATTACATCTGAAGTATTAGATAATCAGAAAACAATTGTTCTTGACCAAGTTGAAAATGGAGTTGCAATAAGAATGGCAGTTTTGTATCTTCTAGCCTCAAAGAAATATGCTATTATTAATTCTAATTAATAATTAGTTGATAGCTTAAACTTTTTATTTAAAAAAATAAATTAACAATGAAATTAACCATTCTAGGTTCAAGTGCTTCTACGCCTAAAATAAATAATTATACAACTTCTCAACTCTTAAGAATCAAAAATAACCATATTTTAATTGATTGTGGAGAAGGTATACAGATGCAACTTAGAAAATTGAAAATTAATTTTTCAAAAATCAATCATATTTTTATTTCCCATTTACATGGAGATCATTATTTTGGATTAATCGGTCTTATTTCAACTTTTCGTCTTTTAGGAAGAGATTCAGACTTAAATATTTATGCACCGGAAGGTTTGCAAGAATTAATTAATATGCAGTTAAAACTGTCTTCTTCATGGTTAAACTATAAAGTCTTTTATCATACCCTAAATAGCAAAAATCAAAAAATTATTTTTAACAATCAAGATTTTGCAGTTAAAACAATACCACTAAATCATAGAATATATACAAATGGTTTTTTATTTGAAGAAAAATTCCATGAAAGAAATATTTATAAATCTAAAATTGAAGAATACAACTTAAAAATAGATGATATAAAAAAAATTAAAAACGGTGATGATATTTTGCTTCATGATGGAAAAAAACTAAAAAACTCAATCTTTATAAAAAGTCCAAAGAAGACTAAAAGTTATGCGTTTTGCAGTGATACAGCCTATCATACAGATATAATTAAATTAATTTCCTCAGTTAATTGTCTTTATCATGAATCAACATTTCTTGATTCACATTCTGATCTTGCAAAAAAAACAAAACACAGTACAGCCTCTGATGCTGCGAAAATAGCTAGTGCGGCTAGTGTTGGTAAATTAATTCTGGGGCATTTTTCTAACAGATATAAAAATCAAGAAAAATTCCTAAGTGAAGCTAGAACTCATTTTAAAAATGTTGAGTTAGCAATTGAAGGTACTGAATTTGATATTTAATATTTATTGAGAATTATATGTTTATTATTAATTTTAGTTACAATTATGAATGATACGGGAGATTTAAGCAATTTTAGAAAATCATATGAAAAAGGATTAATATCAGACAATTTTAAAAAATTAAATCCATTTTTTATTTTCGAAAACTGGTTTCAGGAAGCAAAACTGGATAAAAGTATTTTTGAGCCTAACGCAATGACTTTGTCAACTGTTGGTTTAGATCAGTCTCCCAAATCTAGAATTGTTTTACTTAAAAAATTTAACTCAAATGGCTTTACTTTTTTTACTAACTATGAAAGTAATAAGGGTAAGTCAATTTCAAACAACAGTAGTGTGTGTCTTAATTTTTATTGGCCTTCTTTGGAAAAACAAATTATTATAAAAGGAAATGCTAAAAAAATATCTGAAAAAGAATCTGAAGATTATTTTAATTCTAGACCCTTAGGTAGTAAAATTGGAGCTATTGTTTCAAATCAAAGTGAAGTTATTGAGAATAGAGAGTTTCTGGAAATTAAGTTTAAAGAAGCAAATGAATTATACAGTAAAATTATGCCCAAAAAACCGAAAGATTGGGGAGGTTATATAGTGAAGCCAGTATTATTTGAATTTTGGCAAGGAAGAAAAAATAGGTTACATGATCGTTTAGAATTCATTTATGAAGGTAATGTTTGGAATTCAAATAGATTGTCTCCGTAATCATGAAAAAATTACTTCTTTTGCGTCACGCCAAATCTTCATGGGAATATAGTGTTGAAGATTATGACAGACCTTTATCTGAAAAAGGTATAAATGATATTAATAAAGTATCATTGAAAAATATTAGTTTTTTTAAAAAATTTCAGATGGTCATGACTAGCCCAGCAAATAGGGCTTTTCATACTTCAACTATATTTACTCGAAATGTATTTATTAAATTTGAAAAACTAAGAGTTGTCAATGAATTATACACATTTGATTACAAAAATGTAGTTGATTACGTTTATAAATTAGATAATGCATTTTCAAGTTTTGCTTTAATTGGGCACAACCCTGCATTTTCAGGTGTAGCAGAATACTTTTCAGATAAAAAAACACCTGAATTAAAAACATCAGATTGGATAATGTTAGAATTTAAGCAAAAAAAATGGTCAAAGATCAAAAATGGAACTTTTACTTATGGATCAAAAAAAAACTGAAAATAAAAAATTCAATTTTGTCAACAGGGAGATGAGTTGGCTTAATTTTAATGAAAGAGTTTTGGAAGAAGCATCAGATAAAACTGTCCCACTAATTGAGAGACTCAGATTTTTAGGTATTTTTTCCAATAATTTAGATGAATTTTTTCAAGTAAGATTTGCGTCTGTCAAGAGAATTGCTCAGTCAGGTAAGTCTGGTAAAAAAGTTTTGGGAGGTATTGAAGCTAAAGATTTATTAAAATCGATCACTAATAAAGTAATAGAACTTCAACAAAAAAGTAATACAATTCTAAATGACATTGAAAATGAATTGAGGAAAGAAAAAATTTTTTTTATTAATGAAAATCAAGTTAAACCTTGTCAAGTTCAATATTTGACCGATTACTTTTTAGAAAAAATTAACCCTTCTTTAGTAACTGTTATTTTAAAGGAAGAATTTCAAGATTTTACAGATAATAAAACTTTTTTAGCTATTAAAATGGAATTGAATTCAATTGTAAACAATGATTTTTCTGAAAATAAAATTTATGCTTTCATTGAACTCCCAAAAAAACTAGACCGTTTTATTGTTTTGCCAATAGAAAAAGACGGTATTCAGTTTATAATGATGCTGGATGATCTTATTAGATTTCACTTTCACTTGATTTTTAGCATGTTCGATTATAAGAAAATTGATGCACATATGTTTAAAATAACTAGAGATGGTGAATTAGATATTGAGGAGAATTTTGGCAAAAGTTATGCAGAAAAAATAATGAATAGTGTAAGGGATAGAATTTTTGCTGATCCAGTTAGACTGGTTCACGATAAAAATATTGATCCCATAACTCTAGAAAAAGTCATGACCAAGCTTGGAGTAAAATCAAAAGAAAGTTTGATTCCCGGTGGCCGCTACCATAGACGTGCTGATTATATGAAATTTCCGAGTTTGAATAGAAGTGATATGATGTATCAAAAAACTCTTCCTTTACCTGTTAAAAACCTGAGATTAGAAGAAAATATTATTCAAGCTGTTTCCGAAAAGGATTATTTGATCTACACTCCTTATCATAGCTTTTCTTATTTGATAAAGTTTTTGAGGGAGGCTGCCCTAGACCCAACTGTAAAAACAATTAAAATAACCCTATATAGACTTGCTAAATATTCTCAAGTAGTAAGTTCCCTTATTAACGCGGTAAAAAATGGAAAAAAAGTTGTTGTTTATGTTGAATTGCAAGCAAGATTTGATGAAGAAAATAATATAAATATTGCAGATAGACTTGAAAAATCAGGAGTCCACATAATTATGGGTGTAAGAGGATTGAAAGTTCACTCAAAGATTTGTTTGGTTTTGCGGGATGAAAAAAATAAGCTCAAAAAATATGGTTTTATAAGTACAGGTAATTTCAATGAGCATACAGCAAAAATATACACTGATTATACATTGTTTACTTCAAATCAAAAACTTTTGAAGGACGTATCCAAGGTTTTTAATTTTTTAGAAGTTAATTATGAATTTAAGAGATATAAGCATTTAATTGTTTCTCCACACTACACATATCATAGATTAGTAGAGTTAATTGATAATGAAATACAAAATAAAAATATTGGTAAAAAATCAAAAATTAAACTAAAATTAAATAGCATCACGAATTATAAAATAATATCGAAGCTTTATGAAGCTAGCAACGCAGGAGTTAAAATTGAAATGATTGTAAGAGGTGTATGTTGCCTTATTCCAGGTGTAAAAGATATGAGTGAAAATATAAAAGTCATTAGTGTAGTTGATAAATATTTAGAACATCCAAGAATTTATATTTTTGAAAATGCTGGTAAGCCAAAAATATACATATCATCTGCTGATTGGATGACTAGAAATTTTGAAAATAGGATAGAGGTGACTTGTCCTATATACGATACTGATCTTCAAAATCAAATTTTAGATACCTTTGATATCAGCTGGAGGGATAATGTGAAAAGTAGATTTATAAATAAATTGAAAGGAAAGAATAAAAGAATAAAAAATACCATAAATACGAGATCTCAGTTTGAGACATACAGATATTTTAAAAATCAGTCCCATAAATGAAAATTGAAAAGTTTGCTGCGATTGATATAGGTTCAAATGCGATAAGGCTTCTTATTACTAACATTATAATAAAAAAAGGATTTCCAACAAAATTTATAAAAAGCTCAATAGTGAGAGTTCCTGTAAGACTTGGCCAAGAGTCATTTACAATTGGTGAAATATCCTCTAAAAACGTTAGCAAAATAGTTCAAACTATTAAGGCATTTAAGCATATTATTAAAGTGAATGACGTTAAGAGCTCTCTTGCTTTTGCAACTTCTGCATTAAGAGAAGCAAATAATTCAAAGGAAATTATTAAGGAGGTAAAAAAGAAAACCAAATTAGAAATTGAAGTTATTGACGGCAGAAAAGAGGCCAAAATAATATCCTTAAATAACTTTTTTGAATTTTTAAATAAAAATAGAATATTTATATATGTTGACGTCGGGGGAGGGAGTACTGAGTTTTCAATTATAGAAAATGGGAAAAGGAAGAATTCCAAATCCTTTAAAATCGGAACTATAAGAATGATTAATAAGATAACTAGTGAAGATGTTTGGAATCAAATACGTATTTGGATTAAAACTAATATTCGTCAACATAGCAAAATTGCTCTAATAGGCTCAGGTGGAAATATAAATAAAATATTCAAAATTGCAGGAGTATTAGATTCTAGACCATTAACTCTTATAAAGCTTAATTCTATTTATAAAAGTTTGATAAAAATGAGCTATGAAGAAAGAATAATTAATTTTGATTTAAACCCAGATAGATCTGATGTAATTATTCCAGCAGCAGAAATATTTTTAAAAGCACTTGAGTGGTCGGGATCTTCGGAAATCTATGTTCCTAAAGTTGGTCTTGCAGATGGCATGGTAAGGTTTTTATACAAGAAAGATGTCAGCCAGCGATAAATTCCATATTACCAAAAAATTTAATTTGAGGCATTACGTTTTAATAATCTAGATCAAGTTTTTTTCTTAATATTTCGAGTAATGGATTTAACTCAATTAATTTTTCAAACTTTTCTGATGGTGTAAATAAAACATTTTTCTTAATTGAATTGTTTGAATCAATTTTGACTTCAATAAAATCATTTTTCAGTGAATTTCTTATATACTTTAATAATTTTGGAAGCTCATCCTCCAACTCTTTTTTATTAATATCTGACATAACTGTATATTTTATATCATTATTATTTTTTATTGGTTTATTTAACTTTAACAACGAGGCCATATTAAATTCTTTATTTTGTATTTTAATGTTATAGTAAATATTCCAGCATTTTTCCAAATCCCCTTGTGTAAAATTACTTTCATTCCCTAAAATTTTTGATTTTGAAATATCATTATTTACCATTCTGCTTTTAAATGTCCTCTTTTTTTCAACACTTGATAGCGAAAAAGAAGATATTTCTTTAACTCCTATGTTTAAGTTTGTAGTTTTTTTTTTAGAATTGTCTTCATTTATATCTTCTGAAGTAGAAATGACTTTTGGAATCGAATTTTCTAAAACTTTTTTATTGATGTCATTATTTTTATTTTTTTCTATAATGATTGGTTTATCATCATTTATATAAATATTTTTTTTTTCAGAAATATTTTTTTCTTCTATTTCTATAGAAGCTACCTGCATTAAACATAATTCGGTGTGAATTCTCTTATTATCAACATTTTTAAAATTTATTTCGAATGAATTTGTGATTTTTAAAGCTTTTCTTATCCAATCTAGATTTACTTTTTTTGATTGCTCAAGATGAAAACTCTTTAACTTTTCACTAGTTTCTAACAAATTTATTGTGTTATTATTTTTAGATAAAAAAAGATTTCTGAAGTGATTTGACAAACCAATGATAAAATTTATTTCGCTAAAACCATTTGAAATGATTTTATCAAATTTTACTAAGGCCTCTGAAATATTTTTTTTAATTATATAATCACAAATTTGTATATATTGTTCAGGACCAATAATATTTAGATTTTTAGAAACTTTTTTAATACTGATGTCGTTTTCGCAAAAATTTATTAATCGATCTAATATTTGTAATCCATCTCTTAATGACCCGTCCGAACACTCAGCTATTAGATACAGTGATTCATCATCAAATTTTATTTTTTCTTCAATTAAGATGGCTTCGATTCTCTTCTTAATATCTAAAACACTTATTCTTCTAAAATCATAAATTTGACAGCGGGATAAAATTGTAGGTAATATTTTTGATTTTTCTGTAGTAGCTAAAATAAAAATAACATGTTCTGGGGGTTCTTCTAATGTTTTTAAAAATGCATTGAATGCTTCAGTTGTGAGCATGTGAACCTCATCAATTATGTAGACCTTAAAATTTCCAATTCTTGGAGGTACCCTTACTTGTTCATTTAAGCTCCTTATATCATCAACAGACCTATTCGATGCAGCATCTAACTCGAAAATATTAAACGAAAAATCATCAATATTTTTACCTTCATTTAAATTAATTTTCTTTGCTAATATACGGGCACAAGTAGTTTTTCCTACTCCTCTTGGACCGCAAAATAACAATGCTTGACCAAGTTTGTTTTGTTTGATAGCATTTTGTAAGGTACTTGTAACAGCATCTTGACCAACAACATCCATAAATGTGTTTGGTCGATATTTAGTTGCAGAAATTTTATATACACTCATCATATCAAAAATATAAAAAGCTTGTTTAATTTGTTTATCAAAATTTAAAATTCGATATAAATTATTAACAAAAATTATAAATTTGTATTGCAGGTCATCTTATCGCTCTAATTTTAGAGAGGAAAGTCCGGACACCAAAGAGCAGTATAGCGGGTAACACCCGTCGATTATCATTGTGATAATTAGGACTAGTGCAACAGAAAGAATGTACAGGAAAGCTGTAGTGAAATCATGCAAACTCTATACGGTGAAACGCCAAATATATCTGCATTTAAGGATTGCTCGTTCTTTGTAGAGGGGTAGGCGGTTTGAGTTTTTGAGTAATCAAAAATCTAGATAAATGATAAGACATGACAGAATCCGGCTTATGACCTGCTTTTTTATTTAAAAAAACTTAATGAATTTGATCCGTATGTTCTAGTGTCAAATAAAAGGGTATGATCGCTGATTATATTTTTTTTATGATGCTCAACAATTAGAATTCCATTTTTATTTAAAATATTTTTTCTAAAGATTAAATCAATTAAATCTTGTATTTCTTCTTTTGAATGTGAGTAGGGAGGATCAGCAATAATAAGATCAAATTTTAATTTTGTGACATTTAAAAATTTGAGTACTGAGGAATTAACTATATTTAATTCAACATTAAGGGTTTTTGAAAAATTATATATAAATTTTGTACACTTAATGTTTTTATCAACCGAAGTAATTTTTGTTACCCCCCTTGAAGCTAGCTCATAGCTTAAGTTACCGCTTCCAGAGAAAAGATCAAGAGCATTTATTTCTTCAAAGGTGAAATGTTGATTCAAAATATTAAATAGTGACTCCTTTGTCCTATCAGTAGTAGGTCTTACATGTTGAAGATTATTGCAGTTGATTTTTCTCCCTTTAAATTTCCCTGAAATTATTCTCATAGTTATAAAAATAATTGAAAAAAGGAGCGGGGTGATGAGCATCTATTTCTAAATTATCTGGATAAGTAAATTTCGTTAGGGTATGAAATTCTTTGAAGGCTTCATAATACTTTTGATAATTTTGAAATTTACCCAAAAAAATAGCTGTAAATTGATTTTGTTTAAGATAGAATTGTTCCAAAACAAAAAATAAATAGTATAAAAATTCCTCTTCATCTTTGTGAGGGAATGAATTGTAAAGCATCAATTGGGAACCCTGATAAATAAATAAATCAAAATAGTCTTTTCTAAGATGGATAAAAACATTTTTTTTCAAATTCTCATTAGATATTTTTGATAAAAAAGGAATTAATTCAGCTGCAAAATGAGTTATTTCTAGGTTGACTACTAAATCATTTAAAAGTAATCTCCAATCCCTAGTTTGTGAAAAAATAAATATTTGATTGTCGGATTTAATAAATTTAGTTTCAATTACTTTATTTTTTAATTCATCTTCAGATAAAGACAAGTATAGATATTTATTTGTTTCATCAAAGAGTTTATGAGGTACTATTACTCCTGTATGGTCAAACAAAACGCACTTGTTGTTTTTTTTTTTAATATGATGGTATTTTAACCAGGTACCAAGTGACTCTGAACTAATATTTTTTTTTTCTAAATCGAAATAGAGTGATTGATTTAAAGTACAAAATGCTGCTCTATCTTTAAAAATTAATATAGATAGATCATCTGAAGTTATTTTATTTTCAATTTGTAGCATCAAAAATTGTTGGCCAATTTCCATTGGTACTCACATTTGAGAGAGAACCCAAAATAATATCTGGCCCATTTACCCCGTCAACTGAAATCGTTTCATTTTCTTGTTTTAATAGATCTTTGTTTTGATCAAACAAAACAATATTTTTGGCAACTTTAACCTCAAATACAGGAACTTTGTAGCCATTTTTGTCAATTATCATTGATTTGATTTTAAAAACACTATCTTCTACGCCATCTACGGGGATGAAAGCCATTTTTTTGTACTCTAAACTTTCTTTAAACAAAGAATCTTTTACGTTTACAGTTCCTAGTGTATCAACAACAATAACTTCTTTCAACATATCTATTCTGTATACGCGATCATATTCTAGGTATGATGAATCTTTTTTTTCAATTAATGTAAAAATACCCTCATCAATAAATTTAACTAGGCTGTCAAAATTATTAGAGAAAACGCCGTTTACGTCTTTATGGGCAATTTGAGCTTTTCTTATTATTTTTAATCTATTGATGACCTGAGCATATCTTCTATTTTTAACTTCATTAAACTCTATGGGACCATTTATTGAGTCATAAATTTTATAACTAAAAAAAATAATTAATAACCAAAGAAAAGCTAAAACACCTTTTTTCATGACAAATTTATTTGACCTATTGGACAAATCTACAATTTTTTTTTATTCTTCAATGTTTGTTCAATTACAATTTTAAAATAGGCTATATTTGATTAAATGAGAGTGATTGCTATAATTCCTGCGAGATTAAACTCCAAACGCTTCCCCAGAAAATTAATGAAAAAAATTAATGGAATACCCTTGATTGCATTGACTTATCAAAATTTATTAGCTATGAATATTTTTGATAAAATTGTTGTCGCTACAGATAGCTCGGAAATTTCAAATACTATTAAAAAAAATGGGGGAGAAGTTTTTATAAGTAAAAAAAAGCATTTTTGTGGAAGTGATAGGGTGTCTGAAGCTTCTAATAACTTCAAATCTGACATCGTAATTAACGTACAAGGAGATGAACCATTTGTAAATCCAGAAAGTATTAAAAAAATAATTAATTTTTTCAGAGATAAAATAAATAAAAATATTCCAGTTGTTTCACTTATGTATAAAACAAATAAAACAGCAATAATTGATGACGAAAATTGTGTAAAAGTTGTAATAGATAAAAATAATTTCGCAATGTATTTTTCTAGAAGTAAAATACCCTTTTTAAGAAATCTTGATAAAAATCATAATTTCTACATTCACGTTGGAGTTTATGGATTTTTAAGTAAATCTATTATTCAATTTTCAAGTTTGAAGCCAAGTAAGCTTGAAAAGATAGAAATGCTAGAATGCATTAGATTTATTGAAAATGGACAAAAAATGAAAATGATTCAAACTGAGAAACCAACTATAGGAATTGACACTCCAAATGATTTAATAGAAGCAAAAAAATATTTAGACTCTATTTAAGATGTTTAGCTATATATGTAAGATTATTACTTTTAAAATATTTAAATTCAAGATCAAAGGTGATTTTCCAGTCAATAAAAAACTTATTTTATTGATTTTTCCACATACTAGCAACTGGGATTTTATTATTGCAATTGGTATAAGAACATTTCTTCGAGAAGAAATTAACTTTGTAATTAAAAAAGAATACTATAATTTTTTAACTACTAATTTTTTCAATAGTCTTGGGGGTAGACCTATCGATAGAAGTGGGAAAATGAATTCAGTTGAAAAAATTTCAAAAATGTTTGAAAAAAGTGACGTTTTTAGAATTGCTATAGCTCCAGAGGGAACAAGGAAAATAGCAGTTGATTGGAAAACTGGTTTTTATCATGTTGCTGTGACTACTGGTTGCAAAATATTGCCAGTTGCCTTTGATTGGAAAAAGCGTGAGGTGAAAATATTTAAACTTTTTTCTCCTACCTTAAGCTTAGCTAATGATTTAAAATTTCTAAAGTCTTTGTTCAAAGGAGTTCAGGGTAAAGTCCCAGAAAACAGCAGGCTTTAGTTATTATTTAAGGTTACTAAACACTCCCAAAACATCACTATCTTCATCAATTAAATCAATTAGTTTATTCACTTCTTCCTTGTTAAGTTTATCCAATTCTAAGGTGTTTATTGGAATTCTTTCAAATTCAGACAACAAAATATCTATAGATTTATTTTCTAATTTTTGTTGAATTGAACCAAAGTTATCAAAAGGTGCATAAATATATACTTCCTCATCAATGGTGAAAAGTTCGTCTATGCCGCAATCAATTAATTCTAATTCAAGTTCTTCTAAATCTAAGTCTTTTGGATTAAATTTAAAGCTACACTTATGTTCAAACATATATTCTACAGATCCTGAAACTCCGAGCGAACCTCCGCATTTATTGAAATAACTTCTTATGTTAGCTACTGTTCTATTATTATTATCAGTTGCAGTTTCAATTAATATTGCGATTCCATGAGGTGCATATCCTTCAAATAAGATTTTTTTGTACCCAGATATGGAAGATTCACTTACTTTTTTAAGTGCTCTTTCAATATTTTCTTTTGGCATATTAACACTTTTTGCATTTTGAATTAATGCTCTTAATTTTGAATTCGTTTTGGGATCAACTCCACTTTCTTTAGCACAAATAGTAATTTCTTTTACAATCTTTGTGAAAACTTTTGACATTGATGACCATCTTTTAATTTTTCTACTTTTTCTAAATTCAAATGCTCTTCCCATTTTTAAGTTTATCGGTATGTGAATCTGATAGAACTTCATCACATGTAATAGTTAAATGACTTGGTAGCTTGTTTTCTTTTGGTAAAACTGCGATATATCGTAACTCGTTTATTGTAAATACTTGTTTAAAAACTATTTTTTCAAAGTTTCTGTGAATTGCTAACTTATTAAAAAACTCATGATGACTTATTAAATCAGTACTTCCTAAATGAAAAATTCCATTTAATCCTTGATTGATTATATAATGAATTTGCTGACACAATTTTAAAATACTATTAACATTGATAATTGAATTTGGAAAAACTTCAAAAGGTTTTTTCTCTAGCATCTTATTCTTCATCTCTTTGATTCTTGGGCAGTTTACACCAAATATCATTGGGAGTCTTGCAATTACAAAATTTTTAGTTTCCATTCTCAGAATAGCATTTTCAATTTTGATTTTAAAGATTCCATATTTGCTTTCTGATAATGTCTTATCATATTCATAAGAGGGATAATTATGGAATGAATCAAAAACATTTGATGAGGATAAAAAAATTAACTTAAAATTGAATTTTTTTGAATAATTGATTAATAAATTATGCAAAATTATTTGATTTTCAAAAGGTCCTCTTAATGACGAAATTATAATGCTTGGTTTTATTTTAATTAAAAGTTTTTCTAGATCATCTTTTCAAGATTATATTTAAAAAAATGTTTGTTTTTTTTGAAACTAATATTTGAGTAAAAGGTTCCGAATGTTTTGAAAAATGGGCTTAACTCCTTATACAATGAGTAACCTATAAACCCGCTTCCACCAAGAATTAAAATGTTATTCATTTAAGATTTAATAAAAGGTAAAGAAGAAATTCTAGCTTTAGATGTTTTTCTTTTGTTATCGATAAAAATTTCTTCATCGTAATTTAAGTTTTCCTTTAAAATAAAACCGATTCCAATTGGTTTTTTTAGAGTTGGCGAAAAAGTTCCTGATGTAACCACTCCTACTTTTTTTTTACTGGAATTAAGAATAATATTTCCCTTCCTAGGAATAATTCGTTCCTCAGATTTAATTCCCATAATCATATATCTACATCCGTTTTGAATATCTTTTTTAATTTGATTACTTCCATAAAAATTTGTTTCAGTTTTAGTAATCCAACTTAAGCCAGCTTCAAAAGGAGATGTATTTTCATCAATTTCATTCCCATATAAGCAATAGCCCATTTCGATTCTAAGTGAATCTCTTGCTGCAAGGCCAATCGGTAAAATATTAAATTCTTTTCCCTCATTGAATAGAGCATCCCATATCTGTTTAACATTTTTATTATCACAATAAATTTCATAACCTCCAGCACCAGTGTAACCTGTTGAGGCAACAATTACATTTTTGATACCATCTATATTAGTAATACAGTTCATGTAATTTTTTAAAGTCCCAAAATTAAAATCAGAAATTTTATTTAAAAGTTTAGTTGAATTTGGGCCTTGAATTGATAAAAGTGAAATATTGTCTGATATGTTATTTAAGTTTGCATTAAATTCTTTATTTAATAGACTGAGGTGTTCCCAGTCTTTTTGAATATTAGATGCATTTACAACCAATAAGTATTTATTTTCTTCTAATTTATAAACTATTAAATCATCAATAATTCCTCCATTTAAGTTAGGAAAATAATTATACTGTGCCCTACCCACGTATAATTTTTTAACATCATTACTGCAACAGTATTGTAAAAAACTTTCAGCATTTTCACCTTCAACTAAAAACTCACCCATATGTGAAACATCAAATATTCCTAAACTATTTCTTACACAGTTGTGTTCATTCATTATGCTTCCATAAGAAATTGGCATTTCGTATCCGGCAAAATTTGCAATATTAGCTCCTAAAGATTTATGAGTTTCATAAAGCTTGGTTTTTTTCATTTTAGAGTTTTTTTCAAATTATATTTTGATTTTTTTATTTATAACTTTTATCATCTTGACAATAAAAAACTTTTTAACTGTCCATAATTCTTTATTCCAATTTTATTTTTTTTCTTTTTTTTAAGTTTTAACAGATGTTTAGGGATATTTATTTTCACTTTTAATGCATTCTCGACCGTATCTAAAAATTTAATTGGATGAGCTGTTTCCAAAAAAATACCAATCCCCTTGGGATTGTTTTCTAAGTATTTTTTCAATCCTAAATATGCGGTTGCACCATGGGGATCTAACAAATATTTTGATTTATGGAATAATTCTTTTATTCCCAATATAGTTTCTTCATCAGAAAACTTGTAGGCTGTTAATTCTTTTTTTAAACTTTTAAAATTATTATTATATATTTCAAGAATTCTAACAAAATTACTCGGATCACCAACATCCATTGCATTTGTGATTGTAGAAATGGATTTTTGTTTTTTATATTTCCCGGTTTTCATAAATTTTGGAATAGTATCATTTTCATTTGTTGAAGCAATAAAATGATTAATAGGCAATCCCATTTTTTTTGCGAGCATTCCAGCACATAGATTTCCAAAATTTCCACTTGGAACAGACACAACTAAATTCGAATCTTTGTTTTTTAAATTCTTATATGCTATAAAATAATAAAGCATCTGTGGTATCCACCTTCCTATATTGATTGAATTTGCGGATGTCAAAAACTTTTCATTTAAGTCTTTGTCAACAAAAGTTTTTTTGACCATTTTTTGGCATTTATCAAAATAACCGTCTACTTCAATTGCTGAAACATTATTTCCAAGTGTTGTAAGTTGTAATTCTTGAATCTCACTAACCTTTCCCTTAGGATAAAGGATTACCACGTCCACTCCATCAACTCCTAAAAATCCATTTCCAACTGCTCCTCCCGTATCTCCGGATGTTGCTACAATCACTGTTATTTTTTGATTTAAATTTTCATTTTTAATAAAATAATCCATACAAGCTGACATGAATTTTGATCCAACATCCTTAAATGCCATAGTTGGGCCATGGAATAATTCTAAACAATAAATATTATTATCAACTAAGACTGTGGGAAAATTAAAATCTAAAGTTTTTTTAATAATGTGAAATAAGCTTTCTTTTGGTATTTCGTTATTTATGAAACCTTTTAGTACATTATATGATAACGAAAAGTTATCCATATTATTAAAATTTTTCCAAAAATTATCACTCAATTTTTTAACTTCAATTGGATAGTATAGGCTTTTGTCAGGAGCTAGCCCTCTAAATAAAGCCTTTTTAAAGCTTACTACATCTTTTTTATTTCCTAGGCTTAAGTACATTATTAATTTATTATTTTGATCCCATCAGTGTTAATCTGGGATAAGATTAAATTATATTCAATACTTTTTTTATCTGTAATATTACGTATTGAACTCAAAGTCAATTCCGCATTTTTTTTTCCTTTACAAATTGAAAAAATTGAAGGTCCCGCACCAGAGATTCCTGTACCAAGTGCGTATTTTGAAGCAGCACCTACTATATCCTTAAAGTAGGGTATGAGCTTTAACCTTTGTGGCTCTATAATTACATCCTGAATTGTCTTAGACAATAATTCATAATTTTTAGTATATAATGATGCTACAAATCCACCTAGATTTGCCCACTGCACGACTGCTTTTTCTAAGTTTATTTTTTTATTAATCAATAGTCTTGCGTCTTTAGTTTTTAATTCAATTAATGGGTGAGTTATTACTACATACAATTCTTTTAATGATGGTAGGGAAATTATATCTATAGGTTTTAATGAACGTACTAATGTAAAACCACCAAAAATTACTGGTGATAAATTGTCTGCGTGTTTTTCTCCACTTGCAATTTGCTCACCTAACATTGCAAAATTTACAAGCTCTAATTTTGAAAATGTACTTCCTGTCAAACAATTAATTGCGAAAGCTGTACCTGCTGCACTAGCCGCGCTACTACCTATTCCGCTTCCAGGTTTTATGTTTTTCATAATTTTTATTCTAAAACCATATTTAAAATTTAATTTTCTTATCATCGCCATTGCAACAGGTCCACAAACATTATATTTTGGATTAGTTGGAATTGATTTTTCATTAATAATTTGTATATCTACTCCTTCGGTCTTTTTTATTTCTACTGTCATCTCATCACATGGATTTTCTAAACAGAATCCTAAAACATCAAATCCGCAAGAGACATTAGCAACAGATGAAGGAACATTTATAGTTATTTTATTCATCTCTTCCCAATTCTAATTATATCTCCGAAAATACCTGAAGCAGTTACTTCAGCACCAGCTCCAGCTCCCTTTATAATTAGAGGATTATCTTTATATCTTGCTGTATAAAAAAGGATAATATTGTCACTTCCGTCTATATTAAAAAAATCATTTCCAGGTGGAATTTCTTTTAAACCAACTTCAGCTTTACCCTCATTGAGTCTTGCTACATACTTTAGAGAAGATTTATTAGACTTGGCACTTTTTAGATATGAATTAAAATGTGATTGATATTTTTTAAGAGACTCTAAAAACAAATTTTTATCATCTATATCACAAACCTCTTTAGGAAGAAATGAATTAATTTTAACATCATTAAGTTCAATTTTTAATCCACTTTCTCTTGCAAGAATTAAAATTTTCCGTGCCACATCTATTCCGCTTAAATCTACTCTTGGATCTGGTTCAGTTAGACCTTTGTTCATTGCATCTTTAACGATCTGATGGAATGAATCGTAAGTCTTAAAATTATTAAAAATATAGTTTAAACTACCTGATAAAATTGCTTCAATCTTTATTATCTGATCTCCGGATGCAATTAAGTTTGAAAGTGTATCAATTACAGGTAATCCGGCTCCAACATTTGTTTCAAATAGGAAAGGACTATTAAATTTCCGTGATACAGTTTTAAGTGTTTTAAAGTTCTTATAACTATCCGCACAAGCTATTTTATTACATGTAACAACCCCTATATTATTTTCTAAATATCTTTTATATTCTTGTGAAACTTTTTCGTCAGCAGTGTTGTCAATAAAAATACTGTTTCTAAGGTTCAACTTTTTAACTTTTATAAACAAATTATTGAGATCAGTTTTTTCAGAGTTATCCAGTTTTTTTCTCCAACTTTTTCCATCAATACCATTAATATCAATAAGTGTTTTTTTGGAGTTTGCTATTGCAATAACTTTTATTTTTAAACGTAAATAATCTTCTAAATATTTTTTTTGCTTTCGTATTTGCTCAATGAGTTTTGAACCAACATTTCCAACTCCAACAATAAATAAATTTAATGTTTTAATATACTTTTCAAAAAATACTTCATGTAGAGTATTTAAAGCTTTTTTTGTGTCATTTTCATTTATTATTATCGAAATATTTCTTTCCGATGAGCCTTGAGCTATTGCACGAATGTTTACATTATTTAACCCTAGTGAACTAAACATCTTTCCACTTATTCCTTGGTGATCTTTCATCTTATCGCCAACTATTGCGATATTAGCTAAGTTTTCTTCAAGTTTAATAGGATCAATTTTTTTTAATTGAATTTCAGATAAAAATTCTTCTTCAATTAATTTTTTCCCCTTTCTAGCGTCTTCTTTTCTTAGTGCAATACAAATTGAGTGCTCAGAAGAAGCTTGAGTAATCATTATAATGTTAATATAATTATTAGAAATTACCTCAAAAAATCTTTTAGAGTAACCTGGAATACCAATCATACCACTTCCTTCGATGCACAAAATGGAAACCTTATCTATGAAAGTAATACCTTTAACTATATGGCCATTATTTTTCTTTAACGAGCTACTTACTAAAGTTCCTTTGTTTGAAGGAAAAAAAGTATTTTTTATTTTCAACTCTATTTTTTTATCTATAAGTGGCTGGATGGTTGGAGGATAAATCACTTTTGCTCCAAAATGTGACAATTCCATTGCCTCTTGGTAAGAAATTTTTTTGATTGGCCTTGCTTGTGAAACAATTTTGGGATTTGCTGTATAAACACCACTCACATCTGTCCAGATTTCAAGAGAACTAGCATTTAATATATTAGCAATTATAGAAGCTGATAAGTCAGACCCACCTCTTCCCAACGTGGATAAATTTCCATTTTCATTCTTACATATAAAACCAGGGATTACATTTATACGAAAAGAGTTTTGATTAAAATGTTGTTTAATTTTTTTACCTGTTTTTTTCCAGTCTATTAAATGGTTTTGGTTGTCTCCATTTATATAGATTAAATCATCCCCATCCACTAATCTTGAGTTTAATTTTTTTTCAATAAAAATTTCATTTATTAATTTACTAGAAAGTATTTCTCCTGTAACAATTATTTTAGAATATATATTTGGAGTGATTTCCTTTACTAAGGATATTCCTCTAAGAAGTTTTTCGGCTTTATTAACCTCATTTTCAATAAAAGCAATTAATTCTTCTTGACTTTTTTTTGAAATAAATAGATTTACGATATCAATATGTAGTTTTAAAATCTCATCAATTTCTGATTTAATTTTTAAGTCACCTTCTTTAGCCCTCGACATGCAATTGTTAAGTAAGTTTGTCACTCCAGACAGAGCAGACACTACCACTACACATTTAGTTTCATTTTTAACAATATCAATTACATTGTTTATGCAAAAGTCATTCGCTATTGAAGTACCACCGAATTTTAGAATTTTCATTAAATAGAAATTTTAAAGTTTATATTCTATCTATAATTAACAACAAAATTACATATCAAAACTTTATATAATTAGACCTAAACAAATTAGAAACTTTGATGCAAAAGTACTTTAATTGTTTTGTTTTTTAAAAAAAAAGAATCAGCTGCCTATATTTAGGGATAATTTCGAATTTTTATCATCAACATCGACCTTGATGAGGTCGTTTTCTTTAATGGAGTCTGATACAATCTCTTGCGCAATTAGATCCTCAAGATATTTTTGAATAGCCCTTTTAAGAGGTCTAGCACCGTATTTTTTATCATAACCTTTATCCACAAGAAATTCTTTTGCTTTTCTGGAAATTTTTATTCCAAAACCGAGCTTCTTAATTCTTTTAATAACTTGATGAAGCTCAATATCAATAATTTTTAACATATGTTTTTTCTCAAGATTGTTGAAAACAACTGTGTCATCTATACGATTTAAAAACTCTGGAGAAAAGGTTCTTTTAAGAGCATTTTTAATTACACTTTTTTCATATTCATCAGTTTGTGCTTTTTGAGATGAGGTTTCAAAACCTACACCGATTCCAAAATCTTTAATCTGTCGAGCTCCTAAATTAGAGGTCATAATTATAATTGTATTTTGGAAATTAACTTTTCTACCTAAGCTGTCTGTTAAATAGCCATCATCCAAAACTTGAAGAAGCATATTAAAAACATCTGGGTGGGCCTTTTCTACTTCATCAAGTAGAATTACAGAATACGGCTTGGTTCTAACTTTTTCACTTAGCTGTCCCCCTTCTTCATAACCAACATAACCTGGAGGAGCACCAATTAGTCTTGATATAGCGAATTTCTCCATGTATTCACTCATGTCAATCCTAATTAAATTATCTTCTGAATCAAATATTTCTCTTGCTAATATTTTAGCTAATTGGGTTTTACCTACTCCAGTTTGACCCAAAAAAATAAAAGAACCTATGGGTTTTTGTGGATCCTTAAGACCAGCTCTATTTCTCTGGATTGCTTTTACTACTTTCTCTACAGCTTGTTCTTGACCTATTAGATTTGAATTTATTTTTTCGCACATCCCAGAGAGCTTACTTTTTTCAGTGGAAAGTATTTTACTAACTGGAATTCCTGTCATCATAGAAACAACTTCTGATATGTGTTCATCTGTAACTTCAATTCTATTTAACTTTGATTCTTCTTCCCATTTTTCTTGAGCTAAAATCAAATTTCTTTCAACTCTTTTTTCATCATCACGAAGTTTTGCAGCTTCCTCATATTTTTGCTTTTTTACAACACTGTTTTTATTATTTCTTACAATTTCAAGCTCTTCTTCTAATTCTATAACTTCTTTTGGAACTTTCATGTTTTTAATATGTACCCTAGAACCAGCTTCGTCAAGGGCATCTATTGCCTTATCAGGTAAATAGCGGTCAGTTAAATATCTACTTGTCAGTTCCACGCAAGCATCTATTGCAGACTTCGTGTAAGTTACATTATGATGATTTTCATATTTTTCCTTTACATTATTTAGAATTTCGATTGTTTCTTTTTCTGAAGTTTGTTCAATTAGTACTTTTTGAAATCTTCTTTCTAAAGCACCATCTTTTTCAATATTTTGTCTGTATTCATCAAGAGTTGTAGCCCCTATACATTGTATTTCACCTCTCGCTAAAGCAGGTTTAAACATATTTGAAGCATCTAAGCTACCTGTTGCACCACCAGCACCAACAATTGTATGTATTTCGTCTATAAAGAGAATGATATCATCATTTTTTTCAAGTTCATTAACAACTGCTTTCATTCTTTCCTCAAATTGACCTCTATATTTAGTACCAGCTACAAGACTGGCAAGATCAAGAGTTATTATTCTTTTCCCATAAAGCACTCTAGATACCTTTTTTTGTATTATTCTTAGGGCTAGACCCTCGGCAATGGCTGATTTTCCGACTCCGGGCTCACCAATCAACAGAGGGTTATTCTTTTTCCTCCTACTTAAAATTTGAGAAACCCTTTCAATTTCTTTTTCTCGTCCAACAACTGGATCTAATTTATCCATTTCAGCGAGTCCAGTTATATCCTTGCCAAAATTGTCAAGAACCGGAGTTTTGGATTTCCTAGACTTGCTAGATTCAGGGGTGGGAACAAACGGATTTTGTTTTTCGCTGCTTTCAGAATCATCCTTTTCTTCTGGGAAAGATGAATCAGAAATTTCTAGGTAATCCGAGTCATTTGTTAACAATATTTTAAACTGCTCTTTTACCAAATCATAGTTAATATTGAATTTACTCAAAAGTTTTGTAGTTGGATCATTCTCGTTTCTTAGGATACATAATAAGAGATGGGCGGTATCAATCAAATTGCTTTGAAATAATTTAGCCTCTAAGAAAGTTGTTTTAAGAGCTCTTTCGGCTTGTCTTGTTAAGTGGAGGTTCCTTTTTGTATTTTCAATCCTATCATTGTTTAATAAAGCTGGATTTAAAATTTCTACTTTTTTTCTAAGACTGTCTAAATCGATATCGATGGCGTTAAGAATTGTGATTGCTTTACCACCTCCGTCTCGTAATATACCCAACAATAAATGTTCAGTACCAATATGATCATGACCTAACCTCAGTGCTTCTTCTTTGCTGAAAGAAATAACATCTTTAACTCTTGGAGAAAAATTATCATCCATAAAAAATATTTTAAATTACAATTCCAAAGATTGTACCATAATTAAATATTAGGCTAATAGACAAAAAAAAAAATTAAAATCAAAGAAGAAATAACTCATTTAGACGATGATTTTTCAAAAATAAAATGTTAATAAATAGATAAGAAATAATTTTCTCAAACCCAATAAACACTACATAAATAGATAAATTTGTTTATTAAACATTTTTTAAAATGACTGAGGGGGAAAAACTTATACCTATTAATATTATAAAGGAAATGGAGTCTTCATATATCGATTACTCCATGTCTGTCATTGTGTCACGTGCTCTACCCGACGTGCGAGATGGGCTCAAACCAGTGCATAGAAGAGTTTTATATGGAATGCATGAAATGGGTATAAGGGCATCTTCTTCGTATAGAAAATCTGCTCGTATTGTTGGTGAAGTTTTAGGGAAATATCATCCCCACGGAGATTCTTCAGTTTACGATACCATGGTTAGAATGGCTCAGGAATGGAGCTTAAGATATATGTTAGTTGATGGTCAGGGAAATTACGGATCCATTGATGGTGACAGTCCAGCTGCTATGAGATACACTGAAGCAAGAATGCAAAAAATTTCTGAAGATTTGTTAGCTGATATTGATAAAAATACAGTTGATAAACAACTAAATTTTGATGATACCCTAGAAGAACCAGTGGTTTTACCAACTAAAATTCCTAATCTTTTGATAAATGGTGGTTCAGGAATTGCAGTTGGAATGGCAACTAACATGCCTCCTCACAACTTGGTCGAGGTGGTAGATGGAATAGTTAAATTTATTAATAAAGTATTTATTGAAAAAGTTGGTTTATCAGAAAAGGTTTCAATAACAGATGAAGAGGCAATAGAATCTTTAAATAATGAGTTTTCAGAAGAAGATCTTGATTACTCCCCAACTAATATTGAAATTTTTAACAGAAAAGAAAAACTAATCGTTGAAAAGCAATTAAAAAACGATATCGACGAGTTAATTAAACATGTTAAGGCCCCAGATTTCCCTACAGGTGGCGTTATATACGGTTATGAAGGGGTCAAAGAAGCCTTTCATACTGGTAGAGGAAGAGTTGTAATTAGGGGTAGGGCTGTTATTGAAGAGATTGATTCAAGAGAATGTATTGTTGTTACAGAAATTCCTTATCAAGTTAATAAATCTGAAATGATTAAAAAAACAGCTGAATTGGTAAATGAAAAGAAAATTGAAGGAATATCAAATATAAGAGATGAATCTGACAGAAAAGGCCTTAGAATAGTTTACATTTTAAAACGAGATGCTATACCAAATATAGTTTTAAATAAGTTATACAAATTTACACAACTGCAATCATCCTTTAGTGTTAATAATATTGCGTTGGTTAGTGGTAGGCCAAGATTATTAAATTTAAAAGAATTAATACATTACTTCGTTGAACACAGACATGAAGTTGTAGTCAAAAGAACAGAATTTGAATTAAAAAAGGCCGAAGATAGAGCTCACATTTTAGAAGGATTGATAATTGCATCGGATAATATAGATGAGGTTATAAGTTTAATAAGAAAATCAAAAACTCCCGAAGAAGCAAGAAAAAATCTATCTTCAAAATACAAACTTACTGAAATACAGTCTAAAGCTATTGTAGAGATGAGGCTTAGACAACTTACCGGTCTTGAGCAAAGCAAGTTAAGAGAGGAGTTTGATGAACTTAAAAAAATAATTTTAGACTTAAAAGATATTTTAGGTAATAAGGACCGTAGAATGGAAATTATTAAAACAGAGCTATTAGAAGTAAAAGAAAAATATGGTGACGAAAGACGATCTGAAATTCAGTATGCAGGTGGAAATTTTAGTGAAGAAGATATGATACCAGATGATAAAGTTGTTGTAACAATTTCTCACGCTGGGTATATTAAAAGAACACCACTGATAGAATATAAAATACAAAATAGAGGTGGTGTAGGTCAAAAGGGTTCTACAACGAGAAACGAAGATTTTTTAGAACATATGTTTGTAGGAACAAATCATCAGTATATGTTATTTTTTACACAAAAAGGAAGATGCTTTTGGATGAGAATTTTTGAAATACCGGAGGGTTCAAAAACTTCTAAAGGAAGAGCAATTCAAAATTTAATTAATATTGAACAAGACGACAAAGTAAAAGCTTTTATAAATACTCAAGATTTAAAGGATACTGATTATGTAAATAATCATTATGTTGTAATGGCGACCAAAAAGGGACAAATAAAAAAGACATCCTTAGAAAAATATTCTCGACCAAGAATTAACGGAATCAACGCCATTACAATTAAAGAAAATGATGAGTTACTGGAGGCTAAACTAACCAACGGTAACAGTGAAATCTTAATGGCAGTTAAGTCAGGTAAGGCTATTAGGTTTGAAGAGAGTAAAACACGACCTATGGGGAGGAGTGCATCTGGTGTTAGAGGAATTAAATTAAAAGATGATACCGATAAAGTAATTGGAATGGTTTCGGTTAATGATGTTTCAACTGACATTCTTGTAGTTTCCAAAAATGGATATGGCAAAAGATCGAGTTTGGAGGATTATAGAATAACTAATAGAGGGGGTAAAGGGGTAAAAACCATATCAATTACAGATAAGACTGGTTCGTTAGTAGCTATTAAAAATGTCAGTGATGAAAACGATTTAATGATTATTAATAAATCCGGAATTGCTATAAGAATGAGTGTTGAGAAACTAAGAGTAATGGGAAGAGCTACTCAAGGGGTAAAATTAATTAATTTAAAAGGTGAAGATACCATAGCCGCTGTAGCTAAAGTAATTAAGGAAGAAGAAAGCAATGAAGATACACAAGAAAACTTGCTTGAAAATGAGGATTTGAGTCTATAAATTACTTAAATTTGTTCTCATAATTTAAAAAAATGAACAAATTATTTACACTAATATTTCTACTTTGCTTTTCTTCTTTGTACTCTCAAAAAAAAGAACTCAGATTAGCTCAAAAATTATTTAAGCAAAACAAGGCATCAGAATCTAAAGAAACCCTCCTTTCTAACAGTGATTTAATACTTAATTCAAATGATCCAAAGTTAATCACACAATATCATTTATTAGTAGGACAAATTGCTAAAAGTGAAAAGGAATTTTCAAAAGCTTTTGAAAATTTCAAATTAGCAGAAGGTAATAACTCAATAAAAGATATTTTAGAAAACGAACGTGAATTTTTGTTATACGAGATTCAAACTTATGCTAACGAAATTTATAATTCAGGCAAATATAAGGATGCTGCTTTCAATTACAATTTAGCATTTAAAATGTCACCAGATAAAACAGATTTACTTTATTATGCTGCAGTTAGCTCAATTAATGGGAATGATTATGAAAATGCTTTAACATCATACGAGAAATTAAAAGATTTGAAGTATACAGGGATTATAACTAAATACTACGCGACCCCATTAGAAACTGGCACTGAAAAAGAAATTTCAGAAGTTGAATACTCTTTATTTAAAAAATCAGATGATTACGAAAATGTTAGACAAGAAGATACCAAATCTGTTTATCCAAATATTATAAAATCAATTGCTTTACTTTATGATAACTTAGGAATGCAGGATAAAGCTATTCAGGCTGTTGAAGAGGCAAGAACTGAAAATCCCACTGATGTTGACTTAATATTAACAGAAGCGAATATAAATTTCCGTTTAGGGAATAATGAAAGGTATTCTGAGTTAGTCTCGGAAGCGCTGAAACAAGATCCAGGTAATGCTACACTATATTATAATTTAGGTGTTGTTAGTTCAGAATTAGGAGAAAAAAAAGATGCTGAGAATTATTATAATAAAGCCATCGAACTTGATCCTAAAATGCAAAATGCATACTTAAATTTAGTATCATTAATTTTAGAACAAGAAAATGCCATTGTAGAAGAAATGAATTCTTTGGGGACATCAAGAGCTGAAAATAAAAAGTACGATGAACTTAAACAAATGCGTGAGTCAATTTATACGGATTGCATTCCTATTTTACTAAAACTTATTGAAATTGACTCAAAAAGTAACATAGAGGCAATCGAGACCCTAAAAAATATCTACGCTACAGTCGGTGATAATGATGGTTTCACAGAAATGAAAGTACTTTTAGAGGAAATTGAATCTAAATAATGTTATTTACCATTATAATTTGTTTCCTTATCTAGATTTTTTTTATACTAATAAATTATTTAACAATGTTAAAAAAGTTTTTGGAGATAAGTCCTTTCCTGTACAAAACTTTCATTTTAATAACTTCAGCTTCTGTAATTGTTTATTTTTTACCTTTAAACACTCAATATTCTCTCCAGTTTTCCGAGGGAAAGAGATGGACTGGTAATACTTTATTTGCCCCCTTTGATTTTCCAATTATTAAATCAACCGAAGAATTACAACAGGAAAAAAAATCGATTGAATCAAAATCAATTTTATATCTAAATGTTAATAAAGATGTATCTGAAATAATTTTAAATAATTACGCTAATAATTTTAATAATTTTCTTGAAAATAAAAATGACTCTGTTAGTTATAAAAACGGTTTAATTATTTTAAATTCTTTTCTAAAAAGAGGAATTCTCCCATTAGATTTTAATAAAACGACAACAAAAAGGATTGCATTAATTTCAAACAATACAGAGCGTCTCACTGAACTAGATTCATTGTTTAAATTAGAAAACCTCTCAGAGGAACTTAAAAAAAATTTAAATGATGCTCAAAAGCTAAAAAAAAGAAAATTTTATAATTTATTTTTTGAGATTTTACAACCCAACTTATCGTACAATAAGGATTTAACTGAGGAATACATGAATGAACTCAATTCATCAATATCCTTAACCAGAGATTTAGTTTTAAAAGGTGAAGTTATAATTGAAACAAATCAAATTGTAGAAGGAGAAAAATTTAATAAGTTAAAATCTTTGAATTATCAGTTTTCCTCTAAAAGTGACAATAAAGAAATAAATCGATCAGTTCTGATAGGGTATTTTTTGTTGGTTTCAACCTTACTTGTTATTTCTTTGATGTATATATACAAATTTAGATATAAGGTCTTTGAAGATGATAATAAGATAACTTTTATATTTTTAAATATTTCCCTTTCAGTAATTATGTCATTGATTTTGGCGGATTTAAATCCAAGATTTATTTATGTTGCACCAATATGTATTTTTCCTTTGTTAACAAAGACATTTTTCGACTCTAGATTAGCTTTTTTTATTCATATTATTTCAGTAATTATTATAAGTTTTACTGTTTTCAATGGATTTGAGTTTATTTTTATTCAAATTTTAGCTGGAATTATTTCAATTCTTAGTACGTCTAAAATTTACAAAAGAGCAAATCTTTTTATTTCAGTTGCACAAATAACGTTTGTGTACTTTTTAGGATACATCATTTTTTATCTTTTAAGTTCTGGAAATATAGAAAGAATTGATTTATTTCAATTTGGCTTTTTTCTCGCAAATGGAATGCTTACTCTTTTTGTTCTTCCACTAATTTATTTTTATGAAAAGATTTTCTTTCTTGTTTCCGATATATCCCTTTTAGAATTATCTGATACTAATTCTCCTCTTTTAAAAGAATTATCTGATAAAGCACCTGGTACTTTTCATCATTCCTTACAAGTAGCAAATTTGTCTGAAGCTTGTGCTAATGAAATTAATGCAAATGCATTGTTAACTAGAGTTGGAGCACTTTATCATGATATTGGTAAAATAAAAAAACCAAATTTCTTTTCTGAAAATCAAAAAGGAAGCATTTCTCCTCATGATGAACTAAACCCAGAAGATAGTGCAAAAATTATTATAGCTCATGTAATTGATGGCATAAGTTTAGGGAAAAAAAATAAACTTCCAGATAGGGTGGTTGACTTTATTAGAACCCATCATGGCACATCAAAGGTCTATTTCTTTTATAAAAAACAGATTGAATTAAATCCTAATTCAGATATCAAAAAATTTATTTATCCCGGACCCAAACCTTTTTCCAAAGAAACTTCAATAGTCATGATGGCAGATTCGATTGAGGCGGCTTCAAAGAGTTTAAAAGAACCTTCATTTGAAATATTAGAGGAATTCGTCCATAGAATTATCAATCAACAAATGGATGAAGGACAATTTATAAACTCAAACATTACATTTTCGGAAATAGAGACCGTTAAAAAAGTTCTCATAAAAAAACTAGTCAATATTTATCAATTAAGAATTGAATATCCTATTTAAAATATTAATCTCATATTTTGATTTCAAATTTCTAATTCTTTAACTTGCGCTTTTAATAAGGAGAGGTGGCAGAGTGGTAATGCAGCAGATTGCTAATCTGTGAACGCATATGTGTTCCCCGAGTTCGAGTCTCGGTCTCTCCGCACAAAAAATGAAATCCCATTAGATTGGGATTTTTATTTTTTATTCATAATTGAAAAGTGATTTCATTCTGAAATTTTAGATTAAGAATAACAAATATAGTAGCGAGGGGGAGACTTGAACTCCCGACCTCCGGGTTATGAATCCGACGCTCTGACCACCTGAGCTACCTCGCCAAAACGCATGCAATATATAAAAATGCTCGAAAAAAAAAGCATTAAAAAAATCAATTTAAAATTTACCACGTAAATATTTTTTCGATATATTGCTGATGAAAGTAATTACAATGACCAACAAAAAATTATTTAGTATAGAGTTTAATTTTCATTGCTCTCCGCAATTATTATTTCAATACTTATCAACTCCCTCAGGTTTATCTGAATGGTTTGCTGATGATGTAAATTCAAGAGGTGAAGATTTTACCTTTATTTGGGAAGATAGTGAAGAGTATGCGAAACTTCTGACAAAAAAAAATAATGAATTAGTTAAATTTATGTGGGTAAACGATGAAGAAGATTATAAAAAATATTTTTTTGAATTTTTGATCACTGTCGACGAAATAACAAAAGACGTTTCACTTACTGTTACCGACTTTTCAGATGATGACGAATTGGAAGAATCAAAAATGCTGTGGACAAATTTAGTTGGTGATTTAAAACAGGTTCTTGGAGCCGTATAGTTTTTAAATTTAAAAAGTTTAGTTATCCTGTAAATTTTCCGGTGCATTAGACCAAAGATAAGAATCACCACCTGTTCTTTCTGTTAGTTTTTTCCAAAGATTTTCTCTTGATTTTGCGAAAATATTTTTTGAATAATTTTTATTTATTTTCCAAAAATCATCTTTTATTTCCTTTAGAAGCTGTTTATCACTCCAACCTGAGTAACCCAAAAAAAACATAATATTTCCTTCATTTAACTCACCACTCTCGGTTTTTAAAATAATTTCGTTAAGGTCAAGCCCATAGCTTAAATCTTTAGTTACTTGTTTACTTAATTTTAATTTCAATTCAGACTTGTGAACACAAAAGAGCATGTCTTTAGAGACAGGCCCTCCAAAATATACCTTGAATTCCTTGTTTACACTAGAAAGAATATTTGACAGATGAATACCTAGTGGTTTATTTAAAATAAAACCCATTGGATTTTCTTTATCACAAATTAAAATAACCGATCTTCTGAAAATATAATCTTCAGCTAGAGATACATCAGAAATAAGAAGGTGTCCTTTACAAAACAAAACGAAATATTTAAAAAAAAAAATCTCCCGAGGGAGATTTTTATAAATTTAATTTAATTTCTTAGTTTACTGAACTTGATAATTCAGCACCTGCTTTAAATTTAACAACATTCTTGGCAGCAATTTTAATAGTAGCTCCAGTTCTTGGATTTCTCCCATCTCTAGCAGCTCTTTTTGAGACTGACCATGACCCAAATCCTACTAGTGATACTCTACCACCACCTTTGAGAGCTCCTCCGACATTATCTAGAAAAGATTCTAGAGCTTTTTTAGCTGCTGCTTTTGAAATGTCTGCATCTGCAGCCATTGCATCAATTAATTGTGTTTTGTTCATAATATTTATTTAAATTAACATTTTAGTTACACAAATATATAGTGTTTATGCGAAGTCCAAGGAATTTTAATCATGAAATGGCGATAATTGTTAATAAATAAGCATTATTGTTTATAAAACGGAATTATTTAGCTTTAAAAAATGGTTTTAAATGGTTTCCATTTAAAACTTCCTCAGCTTTCATTCTTTTCTTATTAGGTATTTGGATTTCATGACATATTAAAATTCCCTCGTAATGTGTAATTATAATTTTATCTTTTACTAATAAGATATTTTCAAGATTTGATTCTTTTTCAGAATATTCTATTGAGGCACTAAAAATTTTAAAAATAATACTACCATCAATGGTTATTAGTTCTGTCCATGCTCCTGGATACGATGATAAACCTCTAATTTTTGACTCAATCTTATCTAGAGGAGCTGACCAGTCAATTCTAGTATTATACTTATTTAATTTTGGTGCTAATTTAAAATTTTCACTGTATACTTGATTATATCCATTATTTCCCTTCACAACTTCATTTAAAGTTGAAATAATCATCACTTTGCTTTTTAAAATCATTTTCTCTTTTAGACTATCATATGTCTCACATTTATCTATTTTAATTTTTTCAATTAAAATAATTTTACCAGAATCAATTTTTTCATTTATGAAGAAGGTTGTTATTCCTGTTTCTTTCAGTTGGTTAATAATTACCCAATTTATAGGTGCAGCACCTCTATAGTTAGGAAGAATTGAAGCGTGCAAATTAATTGCTCCAAGTGGAGGTATTTCCCAAACTAATTTCGGTAATTTTTTAAATGCTACTATAACAAATAGGTCTGCTTTAGAACGTTTTAATTTTAAAATAAACTCAGTTTCTGTAAATTCGTCAGGTTGTAAGACCTTTATATTGTTTTCTAAACAAAAATTTTTAACGGCACTCTTATTTATTTTCCTTCCCCTTCCAGATTTCTTATCTGGATTTGTCACAACGCATTCAAGAACAAAATTTGAATTATAAATTTCCTTTAAGCTGTGAACAGCAAAATCAGGAGTTCCAAAAAAAACTATCTTAAGGCTCATGGATATGTTATAATTTTTTACAAAATTCGATAATAAAATTAAGCCTTTTACTTAATTTCTTATACGGCACCTTTATTGTTTTAAAATGTTTTTTATAGTTTTTTTTTAAGATACTATGAATCTTTAATGATTCATTAAAATCCTCATACCTTGCAAAATCTTTTCTATAAAATTTTTTGATAGGTTTGATTAAAAAAACTAGATCATAATTAAAATTTATAATCTTTTTTTCAAAATTAAAATTTCTTTGACCAATAAATTCTAGGTAAGATATTATATCTATCAAACTTCTGTCAAAAAACACTTTATCATATTTTTTCTGAATTATAGAGTTTTTATATTGCTCTTCTCTTTTTTCCCATAATATTTTGCTAAACCTCAATGGGTTTTCAATAAATAAATTTTGTTTACTATCTTTTTTACTCTTTTTAATTAAATCTCTCGAAATTTCATCGTAACAGAAATATCCTAGATTTTTTAATGAATTTATAATAGTTGTTTTTCCAGCTCCAGGCCCACCACTAATTACAATTTTGGATGTTTTAATCAATTTTATAATTATTTTTATAAAAATAAATTTATATGACTAGTTCACAAAATTCTGAAGAATTTTACCAAAGGTTTTTAGAAAAATTAAAAATCTCACATTCATGGCCAGGTATGTACATGTTTAAATTTATAATGCCCACTAATTCAAGTTATGTTGATGAACTAATTTTAATCTTCAAGGATTTTGACATAAATATTTCCAAGAAATACTCTTCAAATAGGAAATTTTTAAGTATTTCAATCAATATTAGGTTGGATTTGCCCGAAGAAGTAATAAAACTTTATAAAAAAACGAGACATTTTAAAGGTCTTATTAGACTTTAATTAAATTTTTAATAAAAAGTATTACTTTTGTTGTACTTCAAAATTTATCCAATAAAATCTTTTATGCAACCACTAAAATACAATTCTGACAGATCCGACCTGATAATTCCTGAATATGGAAGACATATTCATCTTATGGTAGAACAAACAATTGATGTAAAAGATAAAGAGGAAAGAAATAAAAAAGCCAAGGCCATCATTGATGTCATGGGAAATTTAAATCCACATTTGCGAGATATTTCTGATTTTCAACACAAACTCTGGGACCAACTTTTTATAATGTCAAACTTCAATCTCGATGTTGACAGCCCTTTTGAAAAACCTGAAGCAGAATTGCTATCAAAAAAACCGAAGCCAATGGCTTATCCCAACAACTCACCTAAATATAGATTTTATGGTAGCAACCTAAAAAAAATGATTGATGCTGCAAACAATTGGGAAGAAAGTGAAATGAAAGATGCATTAGTTTATAATATTGCTAACCACATGAAAAAGTGTTTTCTAAATTGGAATAAAGATACAGTTGACGACACTGTCATTTTTGATCATTTAAATGAACTATCAGAAGGAAAATTATCAGTTAAAGAAGAACTTTTACCACTAACATCTACTGAAATTCTTCTGAAAATGAAATCAAAAAATGGAAATGGACCCAACAGTAAATCAATGAACAAGCCAAGAAAAGGTCGGAATAGAAAAAGATATTAAATTTAAAATGAGTTCGTTTGTTATTGAAGGTGGTTTCTCACTAAAAGGAAAAATAAAACCACAAGGCGCTAAGAATGAAGCATTGCAGGTTGTTAGCTGTGTACTTTTAACACCTGAGGAGGTAATAATTGAAAACGTACCAAATATAATTGATGTAAATCGTTTAATTGAAATTTTGAAGTTAATTGGAGTAAAAGTTAAAAAACTCACTTCTGGTAAATACTCATTTAAGGCAGATAAACTTGAACTAGAATTGTTAAAATCTGATAAATTTATAACATTAAGCAAATCATTAAGAGGCTCTATTATGATAGTTGGTCCTCTTCTGTCAAGATTTGGTTTTGGATCAATCCCAAGACCTGGTGGTGACAAAATTGGTAGAAGAAGATTAGATACCCATTTTGAAAGTTTTAAAAAATTAGGAGCTCAATTTAATTACGATAAAAGAGAAAGTTTTTTTAATGTAAAGGCCAAGAAATTAAAAGGGTGCGATATTTTACTTGATGAAGCTTCTGTAACAGGTACTGCTAATATTATTATGGCATGTGTTCTTGCTGAAGGAAGAACTACTATTTATAATGCGGCCTGTGAACCCTACATTCAACAATTATGTAATTTGTTAAACATGATGGGGTCAAAAATTTCCGGTATTGGTTCAAATCTTTTAACTATTGAGGGCGTAAATAAATTAAATGGCGCCAATCACAAAATATTACCTGATATGATTGAAATTGGAAGTTGGATTGGTCTTGCGGCTATTACAAAAAGTGAACTAACAATTGAAGACGTAAAGTGGGAGCATTTAGGTCAAATACCAAATACATTTAAAAAACTTGGTATCACTATAGAAAAAATAGGTGATAACATTTTTATACCAAAGCATAAAAATGGATATCAAATTCAAAATTATATCGATGGTTCAATTTTAACTATTGCTGATGCTCCATGGCCTGGATTTTCTCCTGATTTAATTAGTATAGCCCTAGTGGTTGCAACTCAAGCAAATGGGAGTGTTTTAATTCATCAAAAAATGTTTGAAAGTAGACTTTTCTTTGTTGATAAGCTAATTGATATGGGTGCTAAAATAATTCTATGTGACCCCCATAGGGCAACAATTAATGGACACAACTTTAAATCAAACTTAAAAGCATCAATTATGACCTCTCCTGATATACGAGCTGGAATAGCCCTTTTAATCGCAGCTCTTTCTGCAAAAGGAAAAAGTAAAATTGAAAACATTGAACAAATTGATAGGGGTTACGAAAAGATAGATGAAAAGCTAAGAAAAATTGGTGCTAAAATAGAAAGAGTTGAAAGCTAGTCGACTTTATTATTTTCTTTTCGATATTTTGTTTGAAGTGATTTGTCTCTGACTATTTGATTTAAATCTTAGTTTTTCTGGAGATGACATTTTACTATGTTTTGTTGATCTTCCTTGAACTCTTTTTCTCCACATTTTAAAACTTTTTTCTTTCAGTTCTTTTCTCATCAATTTAATTACATCTTTCTCATCAATACCAAATTGTTTTTTTATTGCTTCAAAGGAAGTCCTGTCTTCCCAAGCCATTTCAATTATCCTATCTACCGAATCTTCGTTAAAAGCAATATTTTTATTCATTTTCATTTTTCAGGTTGATTGTATCAAAATTTAATTTTTATTGCTATCAATTGATAAAAGGTAATCTTCAGCACACTTTAAATAATCTGCCTTTTTTATAGAGTTCATTTTGTCAAAACTTCTTACAAGAATTCTCATTCTGGGATTTTTTTCAAAAAAAGCTCTTTTCTTATCTATAAAATTCCAAAAAAGTGAATCCCAAATGATGCACCAATCACCTTTTTTGTAATTGCTCATTTTGAGAATATAATTACTACCGCTTATATAGGGTTTTGTTGACATAAGCCCACCATCAGCGAATTGACTCATTCCATAAACATTTGGAACCATAACCCAATCATAGGCATCTATAAATAACTCCATAAACCACCTATAAACTTCGTCTGGATCAAATTCACATAAAAGCATGAAATTTCCCATTATCATAAGCCTTTCAATGTGATGAGCATATGCTGTGGTATTAATTTTCTTTATTGTGTCGTCAACGGGTTCAATACCAGTGTTTCCTTCGTAAAAAGATTTACATATTTTTCTACTAAATCCCCAAAAGTTTTTTGTTCTTTCTTCGTTCCCCTTACAAAAGTAAATACCCCTAATAAATTCTCTCCAACCAATAATTTGTCTTATAAAGCCCTCGCATGAATTAATCATTATACCATTTTTTTTATAAAAAACAATTGACTCCTTAACAATAAATTCAGGTGTGATTAATCCGCTGTTAATTAATGGCGAAAGTAAACTATGATTTAAAAAAGACTCCTCTTTAACAATTGAATCTTCATATGGACCAAATTCGTTAAACCTATCTTTAAGAAACTTTAAAAACCATAATTTTGCACTTTTGTGATCAGTAGGATAAATGAATTTAGCATCCATTATTCCAGGATTTTGACTGTAATTTGAATTAATGAAATTTACAGATTCTGAAAAAAGTTTATCGTTAATCTTAGTGAATTCTATTTTAGGTGGCTTTTTGTTTTTCGGATACTTTTCCCTATTCATTACATCGTAGGTCCAATCCCCACCTGTTGGTTTAGCGTTTTCATCGATTAGAATATTGAACTTTTTTCTTTGTGACTTATAAAATGAAGTCTGAAAAAACTTTTTTTTATCTTTTCTAAAAAAATCGTTCAGCTCTGATTTCTTGGTCATGAAACTAGGATTTTCATGAATAATTAATTTGATATGATTTTTTTTACAAAAATTTGAAATTCTTTTTTGAATATAATAATCGTCTGGATCTATTATCTCAATTTCTTTAAGGTTAGGACACCGATTTACTAATAAATTTCTAATATCAGATTCTGCATCTGTTGATTCAATATATATTACTTTTCTATCTTGAGATTCTAGATAATACTGATAGTTTTTCATAGTAATTCTATGGAAAAGTAATTTTTGTTTATGAAACTTAAATTGATTGAAAAAAAGATATTCTTCAACCAAAATGAAATCGCTTTGATTTTTAAGTAAAGGAGAGTTCTCGAATAGCTGATTCGGTAATAAAATGTTCAATTTTTTATCCATTTAGCCATAAATTTTGATATTTCATATTAGGATCGTATTTTTCTGACTGCCATTTAACATTAAATTTTCTGTCTCTAGGGTCATTTCCAACTCCTGATACATACATCCAATTTCCATAATTACTATGAACATCATAATCAATCAGCATCGATTCGAAATATGCAGCACCAATTCTCCAATCCAATTTTAATTCTTTAGAAAAATAACTAGCAACATTTTGTCTTCCTCTATTGCTCATCCATCCAGTATTTTTTAATTCCAACATATTTGAATTGACAAATGATTCTTTAGTTTTTCCGTTAACCCAATCACTAACATCATTTTTTGAGTTATTCCAATTATATTTTCTGTTTAAAATACCTTTAATATTAAAAATTTTGTCTCTGTATTTCATTGAGATGTATTTAAAATAGTCTCTCCAAATAAGTTCAAACACCAACCAATATGTAGACTGATTTCTAATTACTTGGTTTTCATATTTTTTTATTTCCCAATAGATCATTTTCGGAGATAAACTTCCGTTTGCTAGCCAAGATGATAATTTAGAACTGTAATCAATTCCAATTAATCCATTTCTTGTATTTTTATAAAAAGACAACTTCTTTGTTTCCCAGAAATAATTATTGACTCTTTCTATACCGCTTTTGGTCCCCCCTTTAAATGGGAATGAGCTTCTTTTGTCAACATTAAAATCTTTAAAACCTAATTGATTTAAACTTGGAATTTTGTATTCCATAGGTAGTCTATTCTTTGATTCCAACTTACGGGGATTATCTTTCAAAGTCCTAACTTTTAAATCTTTTTCACATTTTTTTCTAAACAAAGTGAAAACGTTGGGAATATCATCAATTTTTTTTTTCAAATCGTTGGGGTGATATAAAAATTGATCGAAAGAATAATTTACTTTTATATTACTATTGAACTTATCAAAAATTTTATTTTCCTCGTTAACTTCGTCTCGAGTCCACTCTCTTTGAACAAAGATTTCTTTGACATTTAATTTTTTTATAATTTCTAAGAGGTTTCTTTCGTCCGAGCGATTATCAATTATTAGGCTAATATTTAGCTTTTTTAATTCTTTTTGTAACTCAATAACAGATTCAATCAGAAATTTACTTCTAAATCTATCTGTTCTTTTAAAACCCCAATTCGAGAGTTTAAATAATTCAGGATTGAAATTGTAATACGCGACGACTTGTCTGTTGCTATCAATCGCTTTTGTAAGACCGATGTGGTCTTTTACTCTGAGATCATTTCTGTACCAGACTAGGGAAACATCTAATAATTTCGACATCTTTTACTGCAATATTTGACACTATTCCAATTTTTTTCCCATTTTTTTCTCCAACTAAATGGTCTTTTACAAACCATGCATATTTTTGATGGTAAGTTTTCTTTTTTAATCCCGTTCATTTATGCAACTGCAGCCTTAAAAGTTTCTAAGCATCTTCTTCGAGCAAATTTATGGTCAATAATTTCTTTTGGATAGGAACTACTTTCAAAATCAGGAACCCATTTTTTTATGTATCTAAAATCTTTGTCAAACTTTTTAATCTGCTCTTTGGGATTAAAAATTCTAAAATAAGGAGAAGCATCAACACCGCATCCTGCCACCCATTGCCAATTACCCACATTACTAGACATTTCATAATCTAATAACTTTTTAGCAAAATACTTTTCCCCCCATCGCCAATCTATTAATAAGTGCTTACATAAAAAGCTTCCGACTAACATTCTAACTCTGTTATGCATAAAACCTGTTTGATTTAATTCTCTCATTCCAGCATCAACAAGGGGATAGCCTGTATTTCCTTCACACCATTTTTGGAATTCATCATTATTGTTGATCCATCTTATATTATCATATTTAGGTTTAAAGGACTTTTCTTTAGTATATGGAAAATGCCACAGTATTTGCATGAAAAACTCTCTCCAAATTAATTCTTTCAAGTATGTCTTATTAGTATTTATTAGTGCTTTTTGAACTAATTTTCTTATGCTAATGAACCCGAATCTTAGATGAGCTCCAATTCTAGAGGTACTGTTGAGATAAGGGAAGTTCCTGGTTTCTTGGTATTTTTCAATTCTTTTAGAATCGATATTGAACATTGGGATATCAAATTGTTTTTCATCAAAACCAATTTCTTTTAATGAAAGGTGTGGTAAGGATATATTTGCTAAAGAATTTAATTTAAGTTCCGATGCACAAGTTTCAAAACCAATAAAATTTAATTTTTCAATCCATTTTCTAGAATATGGTGTGTATACTTTATATGGATTACCATCATCCTTTACCACTTCATCTTTTTCAAAAATAACTTGATCTTTGAAAGATTTAAAAGTGACGTTTTTTTTTTCTAAAAATGATTTTATTGATTTATCTCTCTTTATAGCATATGGCTCATAGTCACGATTCGTAAATACACTTTTAATTTTATAATTTTTTATAAGAGATTCAAAAACGGCCTTAGGATTTCCAAGATACATTCCTACATTACACCTGTTCCCCAACATGGCATCATTTAATTTAACTAAGGCCGCATGAATCATTTTTATTCTTAAATCATTTTTCTCAAGTTTATTGATTATTTCAGTGTCAAAAATAAAGATTGGAATTACCTTTAAACCTGATGAAAGAGCTGCATTTAAACCCAAATTATCAACTAATCTTAAATCTCTTCTAAACCAAAAAACTGAAAAATTTTCTTCCATTTAATTAACTTTAACACTACTAATACCACCGTCAATATTAATAACTTGTCCAGTAATCCATTTTGATTTTTCATCAAGTAGATATTGAGTAAGATGAGCAATTTCTTTTGCAGTTCCAATCTTATTTAATGGATGTCTAGCTGCAGCTTTTTCAATTTTATCTTCAGTGTTTAAAAACTTATTTGCAAGTGGTGTATTAACTATAGAGGGAGCTATGCAATTGACCCTAATTTTTGGAGCGAACTCAGCTGCTAGAGACTTTGTTAATCCCTCTAATGCAGATTTTGATGATGACACAGAAGAATGGAAAGGCATTCCTGTTTTAACAGCTACTGTGCTATAAAAGATTATACTTGCGGAAGGACTTTGTTGAAGCTTAGGTAAAATTATTTGTAATGTTTTTATGGCACCTATTAAGTTTAATTCTAAGTCGCTTCTAAAAGTTTCAAGTTTTAAACTTCTAAATGGCCTTAGGTTAATTGTACCTGGGCAATATACGAAACCATCAATCTGTTGAGGTAACAATTCAGGGTCAAGTTCATCCTCTAGGACATCGTATTTTATATGCCTGATATTTTCATTCGTTCCACTTAAGTTATTTCTTGAAGTTGAAAAAACTACATTTCCTTTTGATAATATTTCTGAGATTTCTTTACCAATTCCAGAGGAACCTCCAATAACTAAATAATTCTTCATTTGTTTATAATTCCAAATTTATTTTCAAGCACTTCATATCTGTAATCAAAAATTTGATTCAATTTTTTTTTAATAAAAAAGGGATGAGCCATCCTACCGAGTATACCAAAAGGAAGTCTATAATCTACAACATCAATCATTTCAACTCCATCTTCAATTTTGTTAAAAAAATGTTTGTGATGCCAGAGTTTGTATGGGCCATATCTTTGTTCGTCCACGAAATACGATTCTTTTTCAACATGGGTAATTTCAGTAACCCATCTCAGAGGTATTCCAAAGAGGGGTTTTACAATATATTTTATAATTTGTCCAGCAAACATGTCTTTGTCTGCACCTTCTAAAATTTTAAATCCCATGTAATTAGGTGTTATTTCTTTTAGATTAGAAGGATTAGAAAAAAAACCCCATGCTTCTCTAATACTTATTGGTAATTTTTGAATTCTTTTAAGTCTGTATACCATGCGCAGCAAAAATATAAAATGTTTAATAAAATCAAAAAAAAGTTAAACAAAATAAGAAAATGTTTGTTTTAAAAATTGCTTAACTTTGATTTTAAAATTTAAAATATGACTACAAGAGCTTTTTTATTGACTTTTTTAATTAATTCAGTTGTCTTTTCTCAAGTAAAGACACCTGCACTCAGTCCTAAATCGGAATTAACCCAAATAGTTGGATTTACTGAGATGAAAATTGAATTTTCTAGACCATCAATGCGTGGTAGAAAAATTATGGGAAATTTGGTCAATTATGGTGATATCTGGCGAACTGGTGCTAATAGTAATACTAAAATTACAGTCAGTGACGATGTTATGTTTGGTGAAAACATTCTTTATGCTGGTACTTATTCAATTTTAACTAGACCTGGAAAAAAAATGTGGGAAGTATTTTTTTATACTGAAGACTGGTCTTTGCCAAAAGCTTGGGAACCAGAAAAAATTGCTCTTAAATTAAATATACCAGAAAAAAAGGTTAATCAGGTTGAAACATTTTCAATTTGGATAGGTAATATTTCAACTGATTCAGCTTCGCTAAACTTAGCATGGGAAAATTCAAGAATTGAAATGCCTTTTACCGTATCTACTGATAAAACAACCATGGCTTCTATAAAAGAAACCATGAAAGGTGATCCTGGCCACAGAGACTTTTATAGTGCTGCATCATATTATTTAACTACAGGTAGAGATTTAAAGAACGCTGAAAAGTGGATAACAAAGGCTGTTAAAGAAAAAGAATACTACTTTTATTACAGGACTAAAGCCGAAATTCATGCAGGATTAAATAAGTTTAAGTTAGCTATAGAAGCAGCAAATAAATCTATTGAGCTTGCCCAAAAAAGAGGTACAAAAAACTTAATTAGTTTAAATAAAAAGTCTATAGAAGAGTGGAGTAAGAAGTAGGTTAACGATTTTGCTCTTTGAGTACTATTTGAAAGATATAAGCTAACAGGACAGTTAAAAACGACCCTATAAAATTTAACCATAAATAACCCACAATATCTAAGTAAAAAATAATAAAGATTATTAATTGAGTCGTTAGGGCAGAATTAAAAATGCTTTTTGCTTGTATTTTTTTAAAGAAAAATCCTACTAAAAATATTCCTAGTATTGTACCATAAAATATTGAACCTATAATGTTCACTAATTGTATTAAGTTTTCCGCCAATGTTGCTGTTAAAGCAAATATAATTGCAATGAGACCCCACATAAAGGTCATAAATTTTGATATCTGCAAATCACTGTAATTACTTTTCAATTTGAAATTATTTTTGTAGATATCCAAATAAGAGCTCGCTGCAAGAGCATTAAGCTCTGAAGCAGTAGAGCTCATAGCCGCACACAATATAACTGAAATAAGAAGACCTATTATTCCGCTCGGGAGGTTATTTACTATAAAATTTATAAATACATAATCTTTATCATTGACCTCTAACGAGGGAGAAACTTTTGAAATAAGTTTTTTTGCATTACTCCTAATTAATGATTCTGATTCTTGTAATTTTTTTATTTTTTCAATATCCTTTGATTTAGAAAATGTTTTCATCAAAAAAAATTTCTCTTCTTGAATTTCTTTATGTTTTTGTTCAAGAACTTCTAATTCAGCGTTAAATTTTGAATCTCTAACCTTTTCTATGGCAGCTGTATTAAAGTTTATTGGCGAAATATTAAATTGATAGAAAATAAATACAGAAACGCCAATGAATAAAATGAAAAATTGCATTGGAACTTTTAAAATTGCATTAAAAAAAAGTCCTTTTTGACTCTCTTTTAAACTCCTTCCAGATATATATCTTTGGACTTGGCTTTGATCGGTTCCAAAATAAGACAATGCTAAAAATAGACCACCAGTTATTCCACTCCAAAATGTATATCTACTTTTGAAATCAAAATCGAAATTAAGTATATCAAGCTTTCCATTAGCTCCAGCAATTTCTAATACTTCGTTTAAACTGAATTCTTTTGGTATTCCTTTGAAAATATAAAAGATGGTAATAAATAGACCGACAAAAATTACAAACATTTGTTGTTTTTGAGTCACATTTACTGTTTTGGTACCTCCAATTAGCGTGTAAAATGTCACGATGGATCCAATTATAATAATTAATAAATACAATGGCCACTTTAAAATTAAACTCATAATTATTGCAGGCGCATAAATAGTTATCCCTGCAGCAAGTCCTCTTTGGATTAAAAAAAGCAAGGAAGCTAGATTTCTAGTTTTTTTATTAAATCTTTTTTCTAAAAACTCATAGGCTGTGAAAACATTTAATTTGTGATATATCGGAAGAAAAAACATCGATATTATTATTATCGCAAAGGGTAGTCCAAAGTAAAATTGAATAAACCCCATTCCATCATTATAAGCTTGTCCTGGTGTAGATAAAAATGTTATTGCACTTGCCTGTGTTGCCATTACAGATATACCTATTGTCCACCATCTACTCTTATTATTTCCTTTAAAGTAATCTTCAAGATTTTTATTTTTTCTATTTTTCCAAATGCCATAAAGGACAATAAGTCCAATAGAAAAAATTAAAACAATCCAATCTATGGTTTTCATTAATTAAATGTTTTCATAATTATAAAAAAAACTAACCAATAAATAATATTGATAATGACAATGAATAAATACTCTTTTTTATCAGAAATTTTCATTATTCTAGCGAAATCAAATTAATTAACAGACGATAAGCTCCTGTGACTCCGGATGGTATTTGTCTGAAGAAACTTAGACCGGTATAAATTATTTTCCCTTTTCCATAGTTTCCAATTAAAAGGGAACCAAGTTTTTCGGTTTCATTTTTATCGTTCATAGATAAGATTGGTATAAAGTTTTTATCCCACTTGCTGGGAAAGTATAACCCTCTTTCTTGAACCCAACTTCCAAAATCTTCAGAAGTAATTTTATGAGGAAAATTCAAAGCCCTATGAAGGGGATTAAGTATTTTAACATTAGCATCTTCTTCGGTAACTCTATCTCTAGATAAACTTAAGTTAAAGGGTGTCAGTTTATTAGTTAACAAATTTCTAGTAGTATTATATTGTATTAATAAATTACCCCCTTTTTTGGCATAATCAAAGAGCAACTCATTTTTAGAAATTAGCTCGTCATTTACGTTATAGGCACGAATACCCATTATAATCGTATCAAACCTGTCTAAGTAACCATTTTCAATTTCATTTATATCAATTAGTTCTATATCTAAACCTATAGATTTTAAATTTTCATAAACCAAATCTCCAGCCCCCACTATATATCCAACTTTTTTTCTTGGAAGTATGAGGTTCATTTTTTTTATTTTCGGGGAAAAAGGCATTAGAATGTATTGCTTGGGAATATGGTCGTATTCGATATTAAAAATTGACATACCTCTTTTAGGTATTTTTTTATCGTCAGATATTATAGACACTGATAAAACTCCATCTTTAGAATTATCAGAGGGTCTGATTTGAAACTCAATATTTTTAGTTTCTCCCTTCTTAGTTAGGAATAAGTCAACATATTCTTTTTCGATTTCCCAACCATCTGGAGCATTTAGTTTAAATTCTCCTTTAAATTTATTAGAAAGACTTTTTACTCCAATAATTATTTTTTGAGGTTCTGTGTCTAAAAATAAATACTTGTCTTTTTTAAAATTAATAGCAATTTTTGGAACAATGTAGAAAGGATTGATAACCTCACCTTTAATAGGATTATTAATTCTTTGACTTACTTCGACATTATAGTCCAAATATGTTTCAAAAATTTTAATTTCTACAGGTAATTTAACTTTAGTTGAAGTAGCTTTATTCGTGTATTTTTTATCAATTGTAAATTTTCCAATTTTTTTATTTTTAATTAACCAATATGGTGTGTTAAATTCATTTGGTAATTTAAATTTAAATTTGTCATTATAGAGTTCATTTGATTTTAGAAAAATATTTTTTAATTGATTGTCTACTTTAGAAATATAAATTGGATAGCTGCTGTTATTTAAAACTTTAAAATCTAAATCAATTTCTTCTCCATTGTTACCATAATCAAAATCCGTATTTGTTATCATTTTAATACCCAAGCAAAGTCGAATAATTTCCTTTACCTCTTTTAATTTTCTTGTTTTCCATTCAGAAATTCTAAGCTTCTTAATTTCATTTGAAATTTTTAAAAGGTTCTTAACCGACTTTTCAGGTTTCTCAAAATCAAATTTTTCAAGAGTTTGATCAATTAAAACCTTTATTTGTTTTCCACCCTCTAGTCGGTTCCAAGTTGTGTTTATACCTTCAAAAATATCATTAGATTTATTTTCAAGCCCTCCAATTAATTCCAAATATTCGGTTTCTTTTTCTAGACTTGGTGATCTTCCAAACCCCTGAGACTTATGTTGTGACCTGCTCAATGCAGAAATTTCGCTATTTGTTTTACCTGTTAAGAAATTGTACTTGGTTATATCAATTTCAATAAAATTTTGTTTATTTATTGAATTAAACTTTTCTCTACTACCATACCTCCACCAGGAAATATTTACATATTGTCTGGATGGTTTCCATAAGTCTAAAGAATCTAATTGACTTGGGTAAAAATTTGGATTATCACTTATTTCAAATGCTTCTTTACTTAATATTGCAGAAGCGGTGTGATGTCCATGGGTTTTACCATCTCTTCTGTGGTCGAATCTATTTATAATTATATCAGGTTTAATTTCCCTTATTAATCTAACAATTTCTTCTAGAATCTCATTTTTTGGCCAGATTTCTAATGTTTCTTTTGAATTTTTGGAAAATCCAAAATCAATGGCGGAAGTAAAATACTGTTTACCTCCATCAATTAATCTTGCTTGTAAGAGCTCATTTGTCCTGATAACCCCCAATAAATCGTTTAATTCAGTGCCAATTAAGTTTTGTCCACCATCTCCTCTAGTTAAAGAGAGATAGGATGTATGTGCTTGTAGTTCATTAGAGAGATAGGAAATTAGAGAAGTATTTTCATCATCGGGATGAGCAGCTATGTACAAAACAGAAGCTAAAGAATTTAATTTTTGAATTTTTAAATAAATTTCATTACTCGATTGAGAATAAAATTTAGACACACATAATAGAACAATTAATAGAAAAAATTTAGGATTATTCATGTTTTATAAATTTAGTCTTTAATCCTTTAAATTATAACTAATGCTTATAATTTTTGAATAGTTTCTAATACTTGACTAACTGGAAGTCCAATTACATTTGTGTAGCTTCCTACGATTTTTTTTACACCTATAATTCCAATCCAATCCTGAATCCCATAGCCCCCTGCTTTGTCCAAAAAACTAAAATTTTTTAAGTAATAATTAATTTCATTACTTGAAATTCTTTTAAAAAAAACAAATGTTGATTCAGAAATTATCGTTTGTTTTTCTTTTTCCGAAAAACACACTGAAGTAATAACCTCATGTTCCTTATTAGAGATTTTTTCTAAAAAACTTTTAGCTTCCAAAGTATCTTTTGGTTTTCCTAGATGTTCATTTTGAACCCAAACTATGGTGTCTGCGGTAATTATAATCTCATCTTTTTTAATTTTATTAAAAGGAATAGCTTTTTTTTTAACCAAAAATTCTGATATTTCTCTTCCTTTTAAATTAACAGGATAATCTTCATTAGTGGGAAAAGTTCTTATTTCAAATTTTAAACCAGCTTCTTGAAGTAATTGTTTTCTTCTAGGAGAGTTAGAACTTAAAATAATTTTTTTGTCTTTATTTAATTTTTCGAAAGCCATTTGTTTTGAACCCTTAAGGTTTGTTCTATAATATCTCTTACACAACCCTGTCCGCCATTTTTTTCAGATATGTATATAGAAATTTGTTTTACATCTGGAACAGCATCATTAGGACAGCAAGGGACTCCGATTTTTTTCATTACAGGCATGTCAGGTATATCATCTCCCATATACAATATTTCATTTTCATTAAGATTATATTTTTTTATTAGCTTCTCATAACTATTATTTTTTGAATGCTCTCCTAAAAATATCTCATCGATACCTAGCTCTTCTAGTCTTTGTTTGACTCCTTTGTTAGTACCACCTGAGATAATAAAAATTTTAAAGCCTTTATCTAAGGCATATTTAATAATGAAACCGTCCTTTACACTCATTTCTCTTAACATTTTTCCTTTAGAGGTGACCAATATTTTTCCATTTGTTAAAACACCATCCACATCTAGAATAAATGTTGTAATTTTTTTAAGTAGTTCCTTGTAATTTTTATTTCTCATTATTTTTTATTATTTCATCTGTTAATATAGAATATATTTTTCTTGAACTTTTAGAGTTGATAAAATTTAAATGTTTTTTAATAGTAATTATATCTTTTCTTAATGCAGGACCAGTTTGTATTTCAGAAGGGTTATTTTTCTCTATTTTTTCCAAAGTTTCTCTAATTAAAGGAAATAATGTGTCAAATGGTATTTTATTGCTGGTGCATATATCATAAGCTATGCTAAATAAATAATTAGTGAAATTACATGCAAAAACAGCTGAAACATGTAAGGCAATTCTTTGTTTTGAATCTAGTTGATAGCATTTTGATCCGCTAATTTTTGTCAATTTTTTTAATATTTTGAAATTAATTTCATTGTTTGCTTCGATACAAATTGGTATTTTGTTAAAATCAGTTATTTTTTCTTTCGTAAATGTTTGAAGTGGATAGAATACGCCAAAATTTCTGTGAATAGACAGAATTTTCATTTCAGTACTTCCGGAGGTATGGACAATTAGTCCATCTTTTCCTATTAGTTTTTCGCTAATTTTCATAATTGAATCGTCTTTTGTTGAAATAATATATATATCGGATTTTTTTAATTCGTTAATATTATTGGTTATGAAAACTTTGTTTCTATAACTTAAAATTTTTTCTATTGACCTGTTAAATAATGTGACTAATTTTACATCTTTTTTTTTTCTAAGTGTTTCAAACATATTTAATCCAACGTTACCGGCACCTATAATTGAAATTTTCATCATTTAAAAAAATATTTTAATGTTATATTCCTATTAGGTAAATTTATGAATAACTTTCCTTTGTACTCTGTTTCAATGTATCTTTACGGTTGTTATTTAATTCAATGAAAAATTTTTATTGGAAATATTTAGCTTCCAACCGTTTAACTGCTGTTTTGTTTATAATTTTTCCTACATCGATGGCGCTTGGAACCTTTATTGAAAGTTGGTATTCTACCGATACGGCAAAGATATGGATATACAATGCCTGGTGGTTTGAATTAATTATGTTTCTTTTTGTAATCAATTTTGTAGGTAATATTTTTAAGTACAAACTATTTAGAAGGGATAAATTAGCCATACTAGGTTTACACTTGTCATTTATCCTGATATTAATAGGGGCTTTCGTAACACGATATGTGGGTTATGAAGGGGTAATGCCTATTAGAGAAGGAGATTCTACCTCTAAATTTTTATCTGACAAAACATATCTTACAGTTCTAGTTGATGGCGAGATAGAAGGAAAGGTTTTTAGAAAAAAAATTAAAAAAGAACTTTTGCTCTCCGAGCATGTGGAAAACGACTTTGAAATTAATCAAAATTTCAAGGATGTAAATTTCAAAATAAGTTATATCAATTTTATGGAGAATGTTACTGAAGACCTTGTTTTAGATCCAGATGGTGACAAGTACATAAAAATAGTTGAGGCAATTGACGGAACTAGACGTAACCATTATATAAAAGAGGGTGAAGTTTCAAATATTCACAATGTACTTTTTACTCTCAATAATCCTATAAAAGGTGCAATAAATATTGAGGTTATTGATGGTGAATATTTTTTAACTAGTCCTTTTAAAGGAAATTTTTTAAGGATGTCAGATCAGTACACTGATAACATTACTGCTGAAAAAAGAGAAACGCTTCAATTTAGAAGCCTTTACACTATTTCTAATTATCAGTTCGTGATACCTGAACCTGTATTACGAGGAAAGTTTGATGTAGTCAAACTAGATCAAGAACAAGATAGTTTTCAAGATATGTTAAAGGTAAGGGTAGGCGTAGATGATGAATTCAAGGAGATAGGTTTATTGGGAGGAAAAGGTTTTTCTGAAACAAATAAAAAAATTTCAGTTGGACCACTTGACTTCTACCTTTCTTACGGTTCTGTTGAGATGGATCTTCCTTTTGAAATTAAACTAAATGATTTTATTGCTAAAAAGTACCCTGGAACAGAAAATAGCTACTCTTCTTTTGAAAGTAAGATTACAGTCATTGATAATGATAATTTTGATTACAGAATTTACATGAATCATGTGCTTGATCATAAGGGGTACAGATTTTTTCAATCATCATTTGACCCAGATGAAAAAGGTACCATCCTGTCAGTAAATCATGATAAATGGGGAACCATATTAACTTACTCGGGATATATGACTCTTTATGCAAGCATGATAGGAATATTTTTTCTCGGAAGAACAAGATTTAAACTTCTTTCAAAAAAAATAGAAAAAATAAAGCACCAAAAATCTATATTAACATCATTATTAATTCTTTTTTCGCTTTTTTCGTTTGCTCAAAATGCTTTTCTAAAAGTAAATAAAGAGATTGACTATGATTCGATAATTATTTCTGACGCTTTTCCTCTTGAACAGGCAGAAAAATTTGGTTCTTTGGTTATACAGGACTTAGGAGGCAGAATGAAACCTGCTAATACATTTTCATCTGAGCTTATTAGAAAAGTTAGCAAGAAAGATGAGTACAAAGGACTAAATTCAGATCAAGTATTACTATCAATTCTCAATGGCCCAGCCGTTTGGTTTAATACCCCACTAATTTATTTAAAAAGGGGAAATGATTCGATAAGAAATCTTATTGGAATTCCGAAGAAAACCAAATATGCCCCTTTGGTGTCTTTTTTTGACAAGCAAGGTAATTATAAAATTTCGACACAACTTGAAAAAGCTTATAGGGCAGGGATTCCTAATCAGTTTCAAAAAGACTTTATTGAAGTAGACAAACGTGTAAATTTACTTTATTCTGCTTTGGAGGGCAAGGTGTTAAGAATTTTCCCAGTTCCTAAAAATAAAAACAATAAATGGGTTTCTTATCCTGAAATTGAAAATTCAAGCTTTAAAGGATCTGACTCATTATATGTAAATAATGTACTACCTCTTTATTTTCAATCTCTAAGATCGGCAAAAAAAACGGGTGATTACACAAATGCGGATAATTTACTCGAAAGTTTAAAGGGATATCAAAAAAGATACGGTGAAACAATTATACCCTCAGATAGTAAAATCAAATCAGAAATTTTATACAACAAATATGATGTTTTTAAAAAACTTTTTAGTTGGTATTTATATGCAGGTTTTTTTCTTTTTTTAATTCTAATCATTCAAATTTTCAATCAAAAAAAAGTATTTGGTTACTTAATAAATATTTTTAAAGCATTTGTTTATTTACTATTTGCACTCCACACTGCTGGTTTAATCTTTAGGGCCTATATTTCTGGTCATGCTCCATGGAGTGATGCCTATGAGTCAATGATTTATGTTTCTTGGGCAACTATGTTATTTGGAATTTTGTTTGGTAGAAAATCTAATCTTACTCTTGCTGCAACAACCTTTGTTGTGTCAATGATTTTAATGATTGCTCATTGGAATTGGATGGACCCATCGATTGCAAACCTTCAACCTGTTCTTGACAGTTATTGGTTAATGATTCATGTTGCCGTAATAGTAGGAAGTTATGGTCCTTTTGCTCTTAGCATGATAATTGGAATTGTAGTTCTTTTCTTAATGGTTTTAACAAATAGGAAAAATAAAAAAATAATGAACTTAAATATTAACGAACTTTCTATCGTAAATGAACTTTCCATGACAGTTGGATTGATTATGTTAACAATTGGAAACTTTTTGGGTGGAATGTGGGCAAATGAAAGTTGGGGAAGATATTGGGGATGGGACCCAAAAGAAACTTGGGCCCTTATAAGTATTATGGTTTATGCATTTGTTATACACATGAGATTTATACCAAGTCTTAGAGGGAGATGGATATTTAATCTTGCAAGTGTAGTATCATTTGCAAGTATTTTGATGACCTATTTTGGCGTTAATTTTTATTTAGTTGGTTTGCATTCATATGCAAGCGGAGACAAAATTATTACTCCTAATTTTGTTTATTATTCAATAGCTTTAATCATTTTATTAGGAGCAATATCCTATTTTCCATATAAAAAACACTATTTGAAACTAAAATGATTTATTCTTCACAATAGTTGTATCTTAATTTAATATTAACTTCATTTCATTCATTTTCTGCATATTCAATTCTGAATTCGTTAATTTTATTTTTAAATAATAATTTAAAAATCGATCATGAATAAAAAGAGAAAATGGTTTTTGTATTCTGTTATATCGCTCCTTATTTTTGGATTTGGACTGTCTCTTCTGGGCGAGGCGATTATTATGAAATATCAAAACTCTAATAATTGGGTGCTACTGGGAACTCTATCCCTTATTGTTACCAATTCAGGTTTGTGTTTATTTGGCCAGGCAGTAATTGAAAAAACTAAAATTTAATTTTTTGTCAATAAAGACAGATAATCATAATGATATTTAAAAGATTTACTTGTATTTCTTTTGAATTTTTTATTCATATTTTTTCTCAATCCAATTAAAAATGACTTAATACTTGGGTGAAGTTTTTTGTCATCTATCAATTCAAGGACCTTTTCAACAAAGTATACTTGAATATTTTGTTCTGAAGTATCTGGTTTTAAGTTACTAAATAACAGTTTTTCAATTTCTTGTATAAGACCTTTGGAATTTAGACCAAGCCCTTTAACTGTTTTATTAGATGAAAGAATTTGATTTAACTTTTTCGGGGATAAAAGTCTGTTTATTGAACTTTTTTGAATATTTTCAATCTGTTCCATAATTCCATTAGGCCTTATTTGTGAAGTTATTTTTTTAGGAATTATCCATAATTGACTTTTCCACAAATTGTTATAAAGAAATAAAACAGCTTCTTTTTGCTTCTCTACAGATACATTTTTAAAAGTATAAATATCGTTATTATTTCTTGAGTTTCTTGTTTCATACACCCCTCCTATAACATTTAGTACATGATACATATACCTTCTGTAAACATAAATTGCTTCTAAATATATTTCTTCTAAATCCGTATAATCTATATTTTTCGTTTGAGACCACCTAGGGAGATTATCCATTACAATTTTTAAGTTTCTAATTCCATACGTAGTCGCTCTTACTGGATCATCCCCAATATTTTCGGTTTGAGAATTCGGATCAAGTCCACCATACCCAAACATATACAAAGGATCAAGAGATTTTTTATCTACAAAATCCTCTAAAATAGATTTGATTTCGTCTGGATTTTTGTTGTGAAAATATCTGTATCCCCAATTTATTGAGTAGTTGTCATAGGGGCCAATTTTTCTAATGAAACGAATATTTTTATCTCCGGGTTGAGCTACATAATTGTATCTAGCATAATCCATTATTGTAGATGCAATCCCATATTTTTGCGTGAAAGATCCAGATCTAAGTGAATCCACCGGATATGCACTACTTGCCTTCATGTTGTGAGGAAGTCCGAGTGCATGTCCAACTTCATGAGAAATAACTCTTCGCATCATTTCTCCTATTTCGCTCTCAGGAGTAACAAGTGTTCTAGCTTTTGGATTGGCAGCTCCAGTTTCTAAAAGAAATCTATTTCTATAGGACCTTAGATGATTATGGTACCATATAACGTCACTTTCAAGGATTTCTCCTGTTCGTGGATCATATACTCTAGGACCAGTAGCATTTCTTGTTTTGGAGGCAACATATCGAACGGTTGAGTACCTAATGTCTTCTGGGCTAAAATTTGGATCCTCGTCTTTTGAAGGAGGATCCTTTGCAACTACTACATTTTTGAATCCCGCCTCCTCAAAAGCCCCATTCCAGTCTTCAACTCCTTGTTTGAAATATTTTCTCCACTTAAGTGGAGTTGCAGGGTCTAAATAATAAATTATTTGTTTTACAGGTTCAGTGAGCTCACCATTATTGTAAGCTTCTGGGTCTTTAGGTTCCAATCTCCATCTTTGAGCAATTCTATATGTATCTGATTTTAGCTCCTCTGAGCTATAGTTTGTTTTTTCAACACTAAACCACCCAACTCTGTGATCTGTGTATCTAGGTGGCATGGGATTTTTTGGTAATTCTATAAAAGAATGGTTTATTTGAAATGTAAGTGTTTTTGAATTGTTACCTCTTGGTGGATTAGAAGCATCAAATGTTAAGGTGTGTGTTATTTCTAAATTTTGTGGATAGCTATTAGCTGAGTCAATAGAACTCCTACTCTTATCTGCCCTTCCAATTTTGTATCTATCTCGCTGAGTTTTTTTAATAATATTAAAACCTGGTGAATCCTTTAAAAAGAATGAACTGACATCAATTAAATATTCATTTTTTTCTTTATTTAAAATCTTAAAAGATGCCAGAATTGGGCTTAGATTATTTTTTGTAACGCTGATATTTATTGGATCAATTTCGTTTGCAACATTAGTGAAGCTTTTCTGTATTATATAAATCTTTTCTCCTTTTTTTTCAAACTTAATTACTTGTTCTGAAGTTTTAGAGCCAGCATTAATATATCCGGAATAATTAGAGGGCAGTTGTACAAATCGTGTAACGACCAAAATCTCCTTTTTAAATATTGAGTCGCTTAATTCTAGGTATAACTCATCATTATTGTCAAGATATGATGTAATTATACCGACACTTTTAGTTTTTTTCTTTGTTAAAGAGTCAATTGAAAGCTTTTTACTTTTTTTTTGAGTGTAAAGATTTGTAATTATAAAAAAAGTAAAAATTATTAGTAAAAATCTTTTCATTTTAAAAGTTTAATTTTAAATCTACAAAAACCCTGAACCAAGTTTAAATAGAAATACCTTCTTAAATTACGATTTCTTTCTATACTTTGATAAATTGCAATAAATATTTAACTATTAAACGTTTAAAAGAAACATATTGAATTTTATAACTACAAACCCACTTTTTAAATATGTTTTTAAGTCAATTTTATTTGTATTTGTTTTTGCAAATATTAGTTGTAACAAAAGTATAGAGGACTCGGAAGATCTGAATTTTTTTGAAAATAAAATTGAAACAGGTCAGCTACCATATATTTCTGTTAAAAGTGATGAAATGATTCAAAATGAACCAAAGGTTCCTGGAGATATATATATCAAAGAAAATGACAGTATAACCCATTCAAGTCCAATTGGAATAGAATACCGAGGTTCAACATCATTTCGGTTGACAGACAAAAAATCATACGGATTTGAAATATGGGATAAAAATAATGAAGATTCAGAAATGAAAATTTTAAATTTTCCTGAGGAAGAGGATTGGATCTTGATGGGACATGTCTTCAGATCAAGTGATCAAAGAATTTTTGATCCATCTTTAATGCATCACTACATTGGTTATGAGCTTTCAAGATCAATTGGAATGTATGCGAGTAGATCAAAATTTGTTGAATTAGAAGTCAATGGCGATTATAAGGGCGTTTACATTCTAATGGAGAAATTAAAAAGAGATAAGAATAGAATCGATATTAAAAAATTAAAAGAAGATATAACTGGGGGCTATATTTTAAAAATTGACAAAACAGCGGGTGGAGATGTAATAAACGGAAACCAGCCTTTAAGTTATTTTGAAAATAATTGGGATGATGACGCCAAGTATTCCGAATCTATTTCATTCAGATCTGATTATGATATAAATGGAGTTCAAATTTCTTTTCCACCATTTAACCCTCCATATCATTTAGGTCAATATTTAGAAACTTATTTTCTATACGAATATCCGAAAGCTGAGGACATAGCAGAGGACCAAAAACAATACATTCAAAACTATATAAGAGATTTTGAAAATTCATTATTTAATATAGATAATACTGCAAGTGACAGAGATTACAATAATTATATTGATATTGACAGTTTTGTGGATTATTTTATTCTAAATGAATTGACGGGTAACATAGACGCCTACAGACTAAGCACCTATATGCATAAAAATAGAGGTGGAAAGCTTAAAATGGGTCCAATTTGGGATTTAAATATTGGATATAACAGACAAGATAGAGTTCCTTTTACCGACTGGATTGCCAATTATAACCAATATGTTCCAAGAGACGCCTGGATGGTTCCATTTTGGTGGAAAGTATTTTTGGGAGATGATTATTTTATACAGAGATTAAAAGAAAGATGGACACAATATAGAAGCAATCAATTTTCTAATCAAACAATTTTAAATTTAATTCAAGATACTGCAGATTATTTGATAGAAAATGGTTCGATAGAGAGGAACTATGAAAGATGGACAGGAATTGGTATTGACTATTTGCAAGTTATTGATGCGCTAAAAAATCATCTACAAGACAGACTCCTCTGGATGGACCAAAAAATAAATTCTATGTGAAATTATAAAGCCCTCTTTATGAGGGCTTTTAATTTAATTAGTTATTAAACGCGTCCGCAAGAAATATTATTTCACATACAGCATTATCAAAACCTTTTCGTGAATTGTATCCCATATTCATAGCTTTCTGGGTTGCAAAGTCAGGTTTTATATTTGATTCAACTCCAGTTCCGCTGTTAAATATAATATGAGTTAAGTTTTGGTATGCATTGTCACTTCTTTTAATAATTTTATTAAAGCCCCAATATTTGTGACTACCTTCAAGTATTCTTTTTTCCCACATTGGTCGGAAAACCTCCATTTCGTATTTCTCATACTCATCATTTAGCGCTTCAGCAGGGAAAATAGAAACGGAATCACCTCGGTTAGCTTGTCCTGGTTTTGTATAATAAACGTTTTCAAGAGTGTAAGATCTAGTATTTTTTCTAGGGGCACCTCCGGTTTCCAATCTCTTTTCTATCGAACGTGAAGACATCTTTCCTTTATAAACTTTTTTTGAAATAGCGTCCCAGTCCATACCAGCTTTCATTTGAGCCTCATCTTGGTAAATATTTAAGATAATATAGTCCCCAACACCTTTTTTTTCAATCTCAGAAAGGTCTCCCCCTGATTTTCTTTTCATGATATACCACCCAAGCTGTTTACCCATTTTAACAGCCTCTCTTTTGATAGGCTCTACAAATTTTTCAACTGCTTCATATTGAGCGTTCATACCTTGTTTGACTTGGACAATATCCATTACAATGACTTGAGAATAAGCACTTGTAAAAATAAATAGCCCAAAAAATAATGTATATAAAATTTTTTTCATTTTAGATTTGTTTTATAGTTAGATTTCAAAGTTATAAAACTTTACCATATATAAACTCTCTTATCTTTTCTAAGAAACATACTGTCTTCTGAGGTGGTATTAAAAGCTTCATGAAATTCGTCCATGTTACGAACACTTTGATTCACTCTATAGTAACCAGGGGAGTGTGGGTCAATTCGAAGATAGTTTTTTTGAGCCTCTTCCCTTATTTTTGTACGGAAATTATTTGCAAATGAAATAAAAAATAATTGTTCAGGTGTATACCCATAAATTGAATCTGGTGTTTTATTATTTATTTTGTAGATCTTGTAAGCGTCATATGCTGCTCTTAATCCACCCAAATCACCTATATTTTCTCCAAGAGTAAATTTACCATTGATAAAGTTTCCTGGTAGAACTTCAATCTCACTAAATTGGTTTGCTAATTTTTCACTCAATTTGTTAAATCTTTCCAAGTCTTTTTCTGTCCACCAATTTCTAAGGTTTCCAACCTCATCAAAATCAGCACCTGAGTCATCAAACCCATGAAGAATTTCATGTCCAATCACACTTCCAATTGCACCATAATTAACAGCAGGATCAGCATACATGTCAAAAAACGGAGGTTGTAAAAATGCTGCTGGAAAAATTATTTCATTAAAAATGGGAACATATCCAGCATTTACTGTTTGAGGGGTCAATAACCATTGACTTTTATCAACTGGTTTCCCAAAATCAGATAAATTATCAAAGAAGTTATATTCAGCTATATTGATCCTAGCATCAAAATAATTAAAATTGTTTTCGTCTTTAATTAGTTCAAGCTTAGAATAATCCTCCCACTTGTCTGGAAACCCCACTTTAACTTTCATTTTTGTAAGTTTATTAATAGCATTAATTTTAGTTATACTGTCCATCCACTTAAGATTTTCTATTCTTTTGGTATATGCGATTTTTAAATTGTCAATTAATTCTATCATAACATCTTTTGCTTCTTGAGTAAATTTATCAGAAACATATACTTTACCGAGAGCATCACCAAGACTACTATTGACTACTTGAACTGCTCTTTTTTCAAGTGCTCTTTGACTCACTGAGCCATTTAAAACTTTTCCATAAAACTCCCAATTTGCTTTATCAATATCCATACTTAAACTCGAGGCGGAACCATCGATTATAGTCCATTTTAGATAGGATTTTATTTCATCTATGGATACTGTTTGAAGTATTTCATTTATAGATTTAAAGTAGTTTAAATCCGACAGCACCAACGATTTAATGTTTTTTAACCCAACGGTGTTAAATATTTTTTTCCAATCAATTAAGGGTAAGTATTCATACAGTTCTTCTAATTTTATCGGGTTATAAGTTTTTGAAGCATCTCGTCTTGACACTTTGTCTAGGCGTATGGAAGCAATTTTTTTCTCAAATTCAATTATTCTAGAGGATTCTTCTGAGCTCTCGATTTCAGAGTATCCAATAAGCTTAAACATTCTTTTAACATGCTTTTTGTATTCATCAAGAATCTTTTTTGAATTCTCATCCTTTTTTAAGTAGTAATCTCTTTCAATACCTAAAACTCCAGGGTACATTTTTAAGATATTTAGATTACTATCCTTTGAATCCGCAGTTACTCTAAAATAGAACAATGCTAAACTGCCCTTAGGATAAAAATCAATTAGTAAATCTTCAATTTGATTAATCGATTTGATTTTATTTACGCTTTCAATATATGGGAGAATTGGTCTAACACCCTGTTTGTTTCTTTCCAAGGTGTCAGTATATAAGTTATAAAGCATAACAGCTTTTCCTTCGTCAGATTTCAAATCAATATTTTTGTCAACACTTGATTTTTTCATTATATCAAGTAAGTTTTGACTGGTTTTTTCTCTTAGTTCATCAAAACTTCCCCAACGTACTCTATCATCTGGTATTTCAGTATTTTTGGACCATATTCCATTAACATGGTTGAATAAATTATCTTGTACTCGAGTTTCTTTATCAATTAAATCAACTCTAAAGGATGATTTTGGTTTTTCTGCCTTTGAACAGCTAAGTAGAAGTAAAAATAAAATGCAAATTTTCTTCATGTTTTAATAACTTAAAAGTTGTTTTTTAACAAATTTAATGTTTAAAATTATATTATATTTATTTAAGTGTTAGCCCTAATAAATCTTTTATCGATTATTGCTGTCGGGTTGGTTTATTATATAATTATTTCTAAAAGCAAATGAAGAACAGTATTACATTTTACATAATAATTTTAATTAATTATACAGTTAATGCTCAAGTTAATTTCATAGGGAAAATTCAAAAAATTAATCCAGCTCTGGATAAATATGTTGATGAATACTCTAAAATAGAAATTTTAGCTAAAGGTTTTGAGTGGTCCGAAGGTCCTGTTTGGGTAGATGAAATCAATTCTGTTTTATTTTCAGATGTCCCTGAAAATAAAATTTACAGATGGAATGAAAATGACGGTTTATCTGTTTACATTGAACCTAGCGGGTTTAGTGGAAAAGTTCCAACTAGTAAAAAAGACGGTTCAAATGGCTTAATTTTAAATTCCGAAAATGAGCTTTTGATCTGCATGCATGGTGACAGGAAAATCGCAAAGCTTAAACGATGGGGTAGTGATGAATTTGAAACTATCGTAAATAAATTTCAAGGCAAACGTTTCAACAGTCCAAACGATATGGTATTTACAAAAAATGGTGATTTAATCTTCACAGATCCTCCATACGGATTGAAAAACAGAAATTCTGATAAGTTGAAGGAATTAAAAGTCAATGGAGTTTATAAATTGACCATAGATGGCAAGCTAACACTACTTGTCGATAACCTAACTTATCCTAATGGTGTGGCTCTTTCCAATGATGATAGTATAATGTATGTTAATATTTCGGATTCCACCAATCCTAGAATTATGGCATATGATATTAATGGCGAAACAGTTAAAAATGAACGTGTTTTTATTGATGGTAGAAAGTTAGCAGAAAAAGATGTTGGTCTCTTTGATGGAATAAAAATTCATCCGGATGGAACTATTTTTTCTACCGGTCCTGGTGGAGTACTAATAATTGCTAAAAACGGAACTCATTTGGGGACAATAAAAACAGTTGAGAGGACGGCGAATTGTACTTTTGATTCAAACTATGAGTATCTTTATATGACAACAGATATGTATTTGACTCGTGTAAAGTTGAAAACAAATTAATTATTATCAAAAATACTTAAATCCCACTTTTCTTTCCATTCAAGCTCGACTAATTTTTCATCCTTAATTTTCAAAGGTAACCAAACATAGGTACCCTCTATTGGATTATCTGGTTTCCATCTGTCTGCCATAAATATAAATGCATCTTTTCGACCTTGAACAGGTAATATATACGCACTTTGGGAATAATACGTTGTAAGTGAGTCTTTGCTAACACAAGGATTTCCAAGTTCTTTCCACGGTCCAAAAATATTGTCTGCACTAGCAGATCTAGCTGGATTTGGACTCCAACTGGTACAACCAGAAGCTATTATGAAATATTTACCTTTTGATGTTTTCATTATTGTAGGAGCCTCATTGAACTTATTTGGAAAGAACCTCTTGTAAATCCCGGCATGGGAAAGATAGTCGTCAGTTAATTGAGAAATGTGCAATGTACTGTTGTCTTCTGATGAATAAATATGGTAAGCCTTTTCATTGTTATCTACAAATAAGTTCATATCTCTTGCCATCTGGCCAATTTTAAAATCTCTACCTAAAATATTTAGGCTATCCACATGTTTAGGTAAATATTCAGGACCTCCTCCATAAATTTTTTTTACATCACTTGATACTGGTTTTTTATGAAATTTTTGCACATTTATAGGCCAGACTCCAGCATTGGGTCTAACAGATTTGATATACTTAAATGGACCAAATGGACTATCTGAAAAAGCTACACCACTCATCGCAGCTCCGTAACCCACATTTGCCCCTTCTTGCGTTTCATATTCTTTGTTGATTGGTTCTAAATGAAACCACATAACAAACTTATTTGTTTTTTTATTGTAAATCACTTTAGGCCTTTCAATTATGCATCCTTTATAAATATCAGAGGATGAATCTTTTGTATCGACTTTTAAGACTATACCCTCGTCTTTCCAGTCATATAAGTTTTCAGAGGTATAAAGATGAACCCCTACTTGGGCTGTATTTCCAATTTCGCCCTCGGTTTTATGTTCACCGTACCAAAAGTACTTATTTTGATGGAAGAGAATTCCACCACCGTGAGCGTTAATGTGAACTCCATTATTATCCAACCAATATTGCCCTGGATAAAATGATTTTTCTGATTTGTTTTCAGAATTACAACTAGTAAATAAAACTAAAAATGAAAAAAATAATTTTCTAATCATGCTTGATTGTTTGTTATGTAAAATTAATAATATTAACCTATACGCAACTTTGATTAAACAATCGTAATCATAAGTTGTTATGTTTAAAGTAATTATATTTGAAAAAAAACCCAAATGCAAGCTTCTAAATCATTTTTTTACCATCTTTTTGTTTTATCAAATATTATAATATTTTCTTGTAGCAAGGGAGATTCTGACTCCTCAAATCAAATTGAGCCTACTCCAGTTGTAACTTATGAGGTGTCAATTAGTTCTTCCGAAGGTGGGAGCGTGAATACTCAGTCAGGTACATATAACGCAGGCACAGTTTTAAATATAACTGCCACTCCTAGTGATGGTTACGAATTTATTGGCTGGACTGGAAGTAATGAAACTTCAATGGAAATAACTATAACAGTAAATTCTAACATCCAATTAACTGCAAATTTTCAACTAATTCCAAGTCCTGAATTTACGGTTACAACTAGTGCTGGAGTAGGGGGAACCGTTTCTCAAGGAGGAACATTTTCCTCAGGCACTGTAGTTTCAGTTGTAGCTACACCTTCGGAAGGATTTGTGTTCACAGGTTGGACTGGAAGTTCTGAAACATCCAGCGTATTGTCAATTACAATTTCTTCAGATTTGAATCTAACAGCTAATTTTCAAGAAATCCCGCCGCAATCGAATTATTATAGTAGTGGTGCTATGACCTCAAATGATAACATATCAGAATGGTTTGACAGATCAATTGATATTTACGGAATAAAATTATTGGTAGCGGGTGAAGCTGGAGGACAGCCCAAAGTTTCAGATGAATTTGCTAAAAAAGTTGCACAGGTTTTCAAACTTTTAATAAATAAAGACGCACCAGGTATTAATCAAGGAGCCCAGGAAAAAATGATTAAAATCTTACTTGGTGAAACTGGATTTCATGAAGGTTTTCCAACTGGCCAAAGGATAGGATATGGTAACGGAGATCAATATTCACCAAATCCTTTAAAGGACGATGGTTGTTTAGGTTACTCTGGATTATGTTCATTGGAAAATTCAATGGTACTAAGGGATATGATATGGTATATGAGTCCCGATAACGCGCAAAGAAAAGGAGATAATGATATAGTAGAAGTATTTGAACATGCTCTGCATACATTACAGTCACTTGGTACACGTGGGGCAGTTGATGGTTCATTGTCTGCCTTGAACATGTCTGAGGAAGAGGATATATCGGGAACTGAACTTTTTCTAGCTATGAAAGAAGCTGTAGATAACGGAGTTTTTGGAATCGACGACTATGGTGGAGATATTAATAATCAAGATAGATGGCCACTACTTTTAGTTGAATATCAATATCTTTTAACCTTCGGTATGTGGGAGGTTGGTAAAGAATTATGGGAAGGAGGCTCATTAGCCCCTGAATGGAGCGATAATACTAATACGCCTAGTGGAATTCAGCAGAACAATCCTTTGGGATATGCACTTTTTAATAATTATATTTCTCCCGTACTTTCTAAACCGGATTTATCTCAGTTAAGATCAATGTTTCAGGATAACGACGGAGGTCAGTCTGGGTATGTACCCGATTAGTACTAATTATACTTTACAAAATAAGGTAGTCTATTTAAGGGTACTTTGGTAGTAATTGATTTACCTCCTTTATAGACTTTCCCCGTGTCGGATTTCCATTTGCCCTTAGGAAGGATTACTTTTCTTGAGCCCTCACCTTTAGATAAGTATGGTGCTACTAGGATTTTATTTCCTAACATAAATTGATCTTTTATGTTAACGTATCCCTCGTGAGGATAAACGTATTCCATAGAGCGCACTATAGGTTCTCCGTTAAATGAGGCGTCTCTAGCTAAATCCAAAATAGTTTTCTTGAATTGATCTCTTAAATTTACGGCATCTAAAACAGCTTTAAAATGTTTTTTGTCGAGTATTCGCCAGGGGGCAACCGAAAATTGCATCATTGGCATTAGCGCATGAACCTGTGTTGAGCGAACAACAAGTTCTTGGTCGATGGGTGCATCATCCAAAAATGATGTAAACTGGCCTCCACCAATCATATCTGGGCAACTAAATGGATAGCCCATGATTCCTTCCAGTAACATGTGAGGTATTAATTTTTTTAGATCTTTCCAATCATGACTTTTATCATGTAACCTTTGAACAAGTGGCTGACCACCCATTTTCCATGTTGCTCTGTATTCATTATAAGGATAGCTTAATCCAATTTTGGCAAACAATTCAGTATGTGTATTGGGACTAACTTTTTTTAATGATTTTATTCCTTTATAAAATCTTCCATCCCCAGCATCTAATTTAAAACCGTCGACATCAAACTCATTTATTAAATTATTTAATTCGCCTTTAAACCATTTTTCACTCTCTGGATTTGTAAGGTCTAAGAGTGCACTTACTCCATTCCACCATCTAACCATGGCTGGTTTTTCTGTGTCATCTAACATAAACATTCTTTTTTTCTCCAGTTTCCTGTATACGTCAGAGTCGGCACTTACAAACGGACACACCCATAGCATAACTTTAAAACCTAATTCTTTTAATTCTTTCATCATTGCTTTCGGGTCAGGAAACCTTACTTTATGAAAATTCCACTTTCCGTAATCTTCTTGCCAATTATCATCGATCATTATAATTCCTGGTGGCATTCCATTATTTATTATAGCTCTTGCATATTCAAGGATGTCTTTTTGGTTTTGGTTGTAGGTTAATTCAATCCAAGTGTTGTATTGAGGTACTGAAAAAAAAAGTTCTGGGGGCATTTTACCTGAGGGCGGAAAGTAATTTTTACTTGCATACAAATATGCATCTCTAAGATTTTTACCTACTTTTTTGTATTGAAGTGGTGCATACGATTGATCAAATAAAATTTTTTTTTCATTTACCTTAAATCTAAAGGGTTCATCGGACCAAACTAACTCACCAATATTTGACAATAACAATGGTTGCAACTGATTGAAATAACTTGTACCATATAACTGTGCTTCATAACCATTTTTAAGTGGCATTTTGTGTCCCTCAATAAGTATGCCTGCCCACCAATTAGCGTCTTTCTTTATTTCGATTTCTAAGTTGTTAAAGTATACTTGGGTATGTGTTTTTTGTAGCAATAAACTAAGCAATATTGAAAATAGAAACTTCTTCATGTACTTTAATTAATTTTATTAGTGTAGTTTTTACGTGTAAAGATCCTAAGAATATATATATCAATTATTTATAATTTTCTATTTAATTTATCTAATTAATGTTAACTAAATGTTAACATTAATTACTAAATTTAAAAAAATTAATCAAATATTTATATGAAAAATAGTTTAAAGCTGGCAATCATTCTGTTCATGGGTGTTTTCCAATTTGCTTTGGCCCAGAATACCATTAATGGAACGATTCGTGACGCAAATGGTCCCTTACCTGGAGCTAATGTAATTGAAGCAGGTACTAATAACGGTGTTAGCACCGACTTTGACGGAAATTTTGAAATTTCTGTTTCCGATGGTGCAAGTCTCGAAATTAGTTATACTGGATATTTTACTCAAACAATTGAAGTTGGAAATCGATCTAGCTTCGATATTTTGATGGAAGAAGATACAGAACAATTAGATGAAGTAGTGGTTACCTCTCTAGGTTTTACTGAAAAAAGGGACAAACTTGGATCTACTTATTCTGTTGTGAGCACAGGAGCCGTACAAAGGTCTGGTGAATCAACTTTTGCTAATGCTCTAAGTGGTAAAGCTGCGGGTGTAAGCATTGCAAGATCCAGTGGTGATCCAGGAGCAGGAAGTAGAATTCGTATTCGTGGTGCGAATACTATTTTAGGAAGTAGCGAACCATTAATAATTGTCGATGGTTCACCAATGAATAGCGGAATTACTAAAATTGTGAATGGAGGAAGTTCAACTTCGGGTGCTGTTAATTTTGGTTCAAGATTGAATGATATTAATCCTGCTGACATCGCATCTGTTCAGGTTTTAAAAGGAGCGTCTGCTGCTGCTCTTTGGGGCAGTAGAGCTGCAAACGGAGTAATTGTAATTACAACCAAAGAAGGACAGTCAGGAAAAGCTAAAATAACTTTTTCGTCTACTTATTCTTTTGATGAAATTTCAGAACGTATTCCTAGGCAAAATGTTTGGGGTCAAGGACATAATGGAAAATATTCGCCAACTTTAGGTGAATCGTGGGGGGACTACATACCCGATAGAGCAGGAGGAGCAGATATTTTTAATACATCTGGTGGATTTTTTACTGCTCAAGATGGTACTGTTTACTATCCTATCACTACAAAAAATTCTCGTGAAACTTTCATCGAAGAAAACTTTAATGCCGCATTCCAAACTGGAACATTTATGCAAAACGATTTAAATATAAGTGGTGGTAATGACAAGAACACTTACTTTTTTAGTTTAACTAATTTACAACAGGAAGGAATTATTCGGGGATCAACTTATGATAGAACCAATATTCGATTTAATTATAATGCTAAGCTCAACGATATAATGGATTTATCCAACAAAGTTGCTTACACTTATACCAATTCTAATCTAACTCAGGGTAATTCTAATGTAGGAGGTATTCAATTAGGTCACCTTAGAACACCTGCTGATTTTGATAACAGAGACTATATTGGAGTTTATACAAACTCTTCTGGCGAGGAATTTCCAAGAAGACATCGTTCTTACAGAAGATATCTTGGAAATAATGAAAACCCTATTTATAATAATCCTCTTTGGACAACAAATGAACAGTTGTCATTAAATCAGGTCAATAGGATAACGGTTACTCCTCAACTTACAATCAAACCAAAAGAATGGTTGCAGCTTATAACAAGGGCAAACATTGATTTTGCTGACGATAGAAGAACCTTTTTCTTCCCAAGAGGAAGTGCGGGATCTTCAATTACTATAAATAGGAGAGTAGGTTCTTATTTAGAAGATGAAATTGCGACGCGTGATTATAATATCGATTTTATAGGACGTGGAGAATTTAATTTAACTAACAACATAGACTTAACTGCTATAGTTGGATGGAGTTTAAATGACAGAAAGTACAATAGAAGCTCGGGTAGTATATCTGATTTTTTGGTAAATGCTACTAAAGTTACGACTGCACTAAACAGTTCGCAAGAGTCATCCACTTTTGAAAATTCAAAATCATTTATAAGATCAAATAGAGGATATGCAATTTTAAATTTTGGAATAAATGATGAATTATTTGTTAATATGACAGGAGCGATGGAAGCGTCGTCTACCATCAAAGGATCATTTTTTTATCCTGCAGCAGATGTTGCATGGGACTTTACAAATAGCGCACTTGATTCAAGTATTATTTCGTTTGGAAAATTAAGAGCTTCGTATGGTATTGTGGGTGTTCAACCAGCACCTCACAGGTTTGACACGTTAGCAGAAGGTGGTTTTTCTTATTCCACATATTCTGATCCTCTTGTTATTGATTCTTTCGGAGGTGGATTTAGACTGGATAACAATTTAGGTAATCCTGATCTGAAGCCAGAAATGAAAACAGAATGGGAAATTGGAACTGATTTAAGGTTTTTTAATAATGATTTAACTTTTTCGTTCACATATTACAATAACAAAATTGAAGATATATTGTTAAATGTAAGCTTATCCCCATCTTCAGGTTTTTCAACTCAATATGGAAACTTTGGTGCCATGAAAAACAAAGGTTATGAAATTGACCTTGGATGGAATGCTATACAGAAGCAAGATTTAAATCTGAATACGACCCTTAATTGGTCTAAAAATGTAAATGAAGTAACTGACTTATATGGTACATCGGTAGTAAATATGTCTCCTGGTGCATCTGTACAATCAGTTGCTCTAGTTGGTTCTCCACTTGGAACTTTATTTGGTACTGGGTCTAGAACTAATCCTGATGGAAGTTTTGATCTTGATGAAAATGGTTTTCCTCAAATCACGTCCAGTTTTGTAGTATTGGGAGATCCCAACCCAGACTGGCGTGCAGGTCTTGGATTCAATTTATCTTATAAAAAGTTGAATCTTAATGTTGTTTTAGAACACTCTCAAGGTGGTGAATTTTCACCTCGGACCTTACATGTACTTAAGCGTTTTGGAACTAGTACTGAAACTGCTAATAGAATAACTTTAACTGAGCCACTGGTCAATGTTAAAGGAACTACGTTTCCTGCTGGGACTACAATTCGTGGAAACATAAAGGACTTTGGTGGTGGAAATGTTTTACTTGATGAGCAGTGGTATAGAAGAAGTATAGGTGGGGGATTCGGTGATAATCAAGCTTACAATTTCTCTATATACGATGCAACATGGACTAAGTTAAGAGAAATATCTCTTAGTTATACTTTAGATTCCCCTAGTCTAAAATCAATTATTGGTCTTACCAGTGTTAGATTTACATTAACAGGTAGAAACCTAATTAATATAAATAATATACCTGGTATAGACCCAGAGGTGAATCAATACGGTACTGGTAATGCACTTGGTTTAGATTATTTTACGAATCCTCAAACCCAATCAACACTATTGGGTGTAACCTTTAACTTTTAAAATGGTAAACATGAAAAATATATATAAAATTTTAGTTTTCTTTTCATTGATTTTGATAACACATTCATGTGAGGATATCGTAGAAGGAATTAATGAAAACCCAAATGATTTGACTCTTTCAGATATTGAAGAGCGATTATTTTTAGCTGGCGGTGAGTTAGCAAACATTCAACTACAATGTGGTCATTTGAACCGTGTAAGCGGTATGTATTCTGGTCAACTTATTGGATTTGCAGCGTTGTATTCAAATATTTATGGATATAATTTATCTACTGGAGAATCAAACGATGAGTGGCGACATTTGTATGTTGGTGTGACAACCAACATGCGGTACATTATTGAAAACTCAGATAGTGATCTCCTAAGAGGGATTGCGATGATTATCGAAGGGCATGCGTACGGGACTGGTGCATCTTTATGGGGTGATATTCCTTATTCGGAGGCTGGGGATTCTGAAATCGAGGATCCAGTGTTTGATCCCCAGGTTCAGGTTTATGCTCAAGCGATTGCAAGACTGGATGAAGGAATAGCAACACTTGGTAGTGCTGCTGCGGGCCAGATCCCTGAAGATATTTTATTTGGAGGAGATAAAGCTAAATGGATTGCTGCTGCAAATACATTAAAAGCAAGATTTTATCTTCATCAAAAAGATTATTCAAATGCATTAACGGCCGCTCAAAGTGGTATTTCTAATGCTAGTGGTGATATGAGATATAGACCAGGTAGCTCTGTTTCTGGAGATACAAATCTTTTTTGGACTATTCTAGCAGGTTCAAGAGCAGGTGATTTAGGAAATAATTTTGAGGATGGAACCGAAAGTTACTTACTACAAATCTTGGATGCTACAAACGCATTATCTAGAAATCATGCAAAAACCGATGAGACAGCTCGTAGAGCCTATTATATGATTGATGCTTCAGGTAGTTCTAATGAAGGTATAATAGAAGAACGTGAGCCTCAAAATATGGTAACTTATTTTGAAAATAAACTCATTATGGCTGAAGCTGCAGGTAGGTCTGGTGGTGTTGCTGCTGGTCTTCCTCATCTAAATGATGTCCGTGCTTGGCTTAACAGTGGTGGTCATCTTAATTCCAGCTTTTCTGGATTAACATACAATTATGAGCCTTTTGTTGCGGCTGATTTCGATTCAGGTGGAATAGAAAATACTGACGGTATTAGTGCTGACAATGCTTTTCTTCGAGAAGTAATGGAAGAAAGGTATGTTTCAGGTTTTGGAATGCATATGCCTTATAATGATGCGCGTAGATTAAGAAAATCTGACAGTGCAATTGCAGTTCCTTACATTATGGTTGATGCAGATAATACCCGTAAGCCCGAAAGGATGCCTTACGCACAAAATGAGTTAAATTCAAATTCAAATGCACCGGCCGAAGATCCTGGTATATTTGTAAAAACACCTGTTAACCAATAGGTCAATAGGTAATGTAAATTGGGGTTTGAGAAATTCAAACCCTAATTTTTATTAAAAGGAAACACTAGAGTTATGACTTTATCAATAAATAAAGCCCTCTTCACTATTTTTATTTTAATTTTTCTTTCTTGTGAAAAAACAATTCAAAGTCCTTTTAAAAATTCTGTAATATCGTCTGCACACCCACTTGCATCTATAACTGGGAAAGAAATTTATAAGAAAGGTGGAAATGCATTTGATGCATCTGTTGCTGCTGCTTTTACTTTGTCAGTAGTAGAGCCAAGCATGAGTGGACTTGGTGGTAGAATTCAAGCGATATTTAAAACTTCAGAAGGCGAAATTGCAGGTGTTGACGGTTCTACAGAGGTTCCTGGAAATTATATAGATAAGAATGAGAGGTTTAAGTACGGGTATCCTACTATTGGAATACCTGGGGTTGTAGCTGGTCTTCTTTCACTTCATGATAAAAAGGGAAATTTACCATTAAGTATAATAATGGCCCCTGCAATAAAATATGCAAAAGAAGGATTTAGGTTGCTTCCAGGGGAGGCAACCCGACAACAAAGTGTGAAAGATGAATTACTAGAATTTGATGGAACACGCCATCACTTTACTATTAATGATTCTTTAAGTTATAAAGCGGGTGATTTGTTTGTACAAAATGATTTGGCAAAAGTTTTAGAAGCCATTGCCAAGAAAGGAAGGACTGGTTTTTATGAAGGAGAAATTGCAAAAAAGATTGTTAACGATCTCCAGTCTAATGGTTCTATATTGAGTTTAGAGGATTTGAAAAATTATAGAGCTCTTGAAAGTAAAATTCTAACTGGCAAATACGGTGATAAAAATATTTTTAGTCTATTTCTTCCATCATTTGGAGCTATAACTATTCAAATTCTTCAAATTCTTGATCATTTAAAACTTCCAAAAAATGAAAATGAATGGGCTTTACAACACGGAAGAGTGACTGAAAAAGCATATCAATTTAGAGATTTACAAACTGATTCAATTAAATTAAAAGAAATCATTTCGTATGAAAAAGCTGAGCAGTTAGCAAATGAGATATTTAATAAAAAAGACGAAATATTACCAGTTGCTCAGGAAATGCCTATTTCATGGACATCGATTGATGGTCACACAACTCATTTAACCACCGCTGACAAATGGGGTAATGTGGTAGCATTAACCCAGACGATAGGACCAACAATGGGTTCAAAAGTTGCTACCAAAGGTTTGGGGTTTTTATATGCTGTAACCTTAGGAGGTTATCTTGGAAAATACAAACCAGGTGATCGTGCAAAATCTCATATTTCTCCTACTTTTATAGAAAAAAATGGTGAGATATTACTAGCACTTGGTGCAGCAGGTGGTAGCCGAATTATTCCTGCAGTCGCTCAAGTAACGGATCGTTATTTTCGTCAAAATCATTCTTTGGAAACAGCACTAAAATTACCACGTGTTTATCCATACGACGACAGTTTATGGGTTGAAAATCACATTGGAATTGAAAATCTAAATGCTTCATTTGTAGATAAAGACTTTCCTCTAAAATATATTAGTGAAATTGCCCTCTTTGGCCGTGTTCATGCAATAGCATTAAAAGGTCAAAATTGGGTTGGCTGTGCAGATCCTGACTGGGAAGGTACAACTGAATATTTCCCAGCTAATGAAAAGTAAGTTCGCATTACTCTTAATAACTTTAGTTTTTTCTTTTGGACTTTCACAAGAGAAGGTAAGAATACTTATGGTAGGAAATAGTTTTACATTTTACTATAATTTACCTATGACAATTGAACAATTTTCAAAATTTAAAGGGTTAGATTGGGAAGTTCATCAATCTACTGCAAGTGGTGCTTCCTTAAAACATCATTGGAAAAGTGAAAAAGGATTGGCTAGTGTCCAGAAAATTAAAAACAATATATATACTCATATAATCTTTCAAGAATATAGTAGTTATCCACTTATAGCGATTGATACGACTCAAAAATATTTAAACTTGATGCATAAAATGACTGATAACAAATCCAGAAAGTTTATTTACGCAACATGGAGTTATCCAAATATTTTAAAAAACAACAATTCATCTACACCTTCTTCAGAGGTTATTGAAGATAAATTAGAAAGTGTCAAACCATCTTTAGACACTAATATCTTGCCTGTCGGAAGAGCATTTGACTTATTTCAATTAAGACATCCTGGTCAAACTTTATTTACCTCTGATGACAAACACCCAAATTCTATTGGAAGTTATTTAGCAGCGTGTGTTATATTTAGTAAAATTAGCAATCAATCATCGATAGGAATTCCAAAAAGAATTTTTGAAAAAAATAATAATGAAAAGGATATTTACTATTTTATTATTGAAGAAAAAATGGCTAATAATTGCCAAATAATAGCAGATGAAATAGTATTTAATTCTAATTAGAAGGGAATATATCTGAATAATGGAATTTCATATATTCAATTAAAATCTTAGCAAATATTTTTGAAAATCTTTCTCTGTCTTCAATGTCTTGACGAAGCCCACTTCTGTTAAGTTCAAGTTGGATTGCGTCAACACCACTTTGGTATTTTGATCCATAATTTTTTGTGTTTGTTCCTCCTGAAAAAAAGGGTTCATTGTATTTTGGAGCACGTTCTATAGAAGATGGAACAGTAGGAAATCCATTTTTTGACAAAAGACTACCAAGTGCATTATCTCCAAAAATTAAGTCACCTAATTGCTTATTTTCAGGATGGTTCTCAATTAAGCTATTAATTGAGGTTTCACCGTGTTGAATACTAGATTCATCCCTTGATAATTTATTTAATTTCTCACTATCAAGTAGGTATCCAAGTTCAATTCGTTGAATTGGGTGACCATGCCCGTGTATATCTATTAGAAGACCTCGATCATAATTCTTTATAATTTCTTGACGAAAAGTAAAAATTTGATCGTGAAATAATTGCCATAATTCATTTGAAGTGTCATCCTCGCAATGAGAGGTTTTTAGTGAGCGATTAAGATCTAACTTAATACGATGAATTTTAGCAAATACTATAAATGGTTTATACCCCATTTTTACCAACTCATTTTCTATTTGAAAAGCGATATCCAGTGTATATAGGTCTTTCGTTATAACAGAGCCATCACAATCTCTGTTTTCTATCCAATTTGGTTTTAAATCCCCACCGTGGGGAGCAACTATAATTAAAGGAATATCACCTTTTCTAAATTCAAAAAAATCATCCCATTGGCTGTCAATTTTATCTTTATTTTTTTTACAATTTAGAGTAACACTTAGGAGCATAAGTATAAAAATGAAAAAATGAAGTTTTCCCAAAATTTTAAATGCATTTAACAAAATCATTAGTTTAATTTTTTTTTCATAAAAACCATTTTTATTCTTCCAGATATAATTTCTATCTAGAGAAATTATATATAGCAAATGTTGCTAGCCAATGTTCACCGCCATAACCACTTTTAAACATAATTTTATAGCCTTCCTCTGAATGCTTTCGTGCTATTTTCTGAAATAATTTTTTATCCTGGGTATTATTTAGCCTAGCTGATACATCTTTTAAAGTCCAAGCTCTGTGAAACATTAATCCTATTAAGTGACCAATGCCAGGATCAGTGTAATCAAGTACTTCAGGAGTATTAATTATGTTACCAAAGTTACTCTCATCAAATGAAGGTAAAAATTTATATATCCAATTATTAAACTCTCTCCTATCCAATAATAATGACATTAATCCTGCTTCAGCAAGACACGGTGACAAAAAGTCTGTACCCGATGGTTCGTAGCTTACAGGACAATTTGTATCCCCTAGAAAATTTTTAATACTGAACTCCTTTATTTTATTAAGTAACAGATCGTCATTAGCTATTTTTGCGTACTCAATCATAAGTGAAAATGAAAATGCTGTATTAGCGTGTGTTCCTGGTCTAAGCGGTCTTGAAAGCTTATCTAAAAATAAAATAGTTCTTTGACTTAGAAGATCTACAAGTGGTTTCATATTATTTGCCCAAATTTGCGCTTTATCGTAATCCCAAGAGAGAAGTTCTGAATATAGTTTCATTAACCAAGCCCACCCATAAGTTCTTTCAAAACCTCTATTAAAATTCTGTTTGAAAAAGTTGAACTCCTTACTTAAATTTTCTTCACTTAGATTTTTATTCAGTTTAGATAATATGATATCCCTGTTAGAAATTTTTGGAAAATCCTTCAATATTTTGACCATTGCCCAATGGCCGTGAACCGCCGAATGCCAATCCCAGCAACCATAAAATGATGGAGATATTTGATAGTGGGGTTTTAACCAATTTTCATCTACAAATCTATATCCTATTTTATATGGATACTTTTGATCAACACATTTTACAGAAAGGGACACTAACTCTTTTGCTAATTCCTCATCAAGTATAATTTTTTCTAATTTATCTTCTTTAGGATCTACACATCCTATTGTCAGTAAAAAAAATGATAAAACATAAATCTTCATATTTTGGGAGCATTATATTTTTTGTTTAAAAAATGTAGTGATTTTTTCTCTTTTTTAAAGTCTAAGCTGTATAAATATGTAAAAATTGAAAAAAAACAAAAAGCCCTAAGAAGTTTATATAAAATATTTTAGTGAATTTATATGCCTAGAAACAGGAAACGAAAAGCATGAAATGTTGTGTTCCTAAATATGTTTTAAAACATAGTAAAAACCAAATAAATGACAAGACTTAAAGCTTATTCAAGACTTTTTTTCAATAAATTCTATAAAACTTCTTTAAATTATAATTCACCTTGCAAATGTCCTGCGAACACTAATGAATTATTTATTTTCATAAAAACAAAATCAGATTACATGACTCTTCTAATAATTTTATCATTTGATGTTGAAAAAAGTATGAATAATGTACAGTATAGCAAATCAAAAAAAGATAACCAAAAAAAATTTATTTAATTCAGTACACATATTGTTTAAAAATTCTTTTTATCTTGCGCGTTCTTAAAAAAAAATATAATGAATAGATTAATTCAAAAATTAAGTTACGCATTGATTGCATCAATACTTATGTCAAGCAGTTATGCTTATTCTCAGCAAATAACTGGAAATGTTCAAGACGAAGAATCGAATCCTATCCCAGGGGTTACGATTTTAATTGAAGGTACAGATGTAGGAACTACTTCAGACTTTGATGGAAATTTTTCCATTGATGCTTCTGATGGTGACAATTTAACCTTTTCGTTTATTGGATTTCAAACTCAAATAGTTCCCGTAAGTGAAGACTTCATGACTATTGTGATGAGTTCGGAAGACACTAGGTTAGATGAAATTATTATTACAGGTTTAGGTACAAGCGTTAAAAGGAGAAATCTTGCTAATGCTGTAGGTACTGTATCAAGTGAAGAGCTTGTAGGAAAAACCAATCAGGGCACTGTAGATGGAGCTCTTTACGGAAAAATTCCAGGAGTAAATATCACCTCCTCCTCAGGTGCCCCAGGTGGAGGATTTGCCTTAAGACTAAGGGGAATATCTTCAATTAATGGTAACAATCAACCTCTTTTTATACTAGACGGTGTTTATTTGAATAATAATGAGATCCCTTCAGGACTCAGATTTGCATCTGGAGCGAATAGAGGGAGTGAAGAAAATGCTCCCAACAGAATTGCAGATTTAGATCCTAATGATATTGAGAACATTGAAGTTTTAAAAGGAGCTTCAGCTGCTGCTATATATGGAACAAGAGCAAATGCTGGTGTAATCATAATAACCACTAAAAAAGGTAAAGCTGGTAAAACTAAAATTAATTTAACGCAAAATCTAGGTTTTGCTGAGATTTCAAACAGACTTGGAATGAGAGATTGGACAGCAGCGAGCGTTGAAGCTGCATTTGGTGCTGGAGAAGTTGCCAAATATAATGCCGCAGTTGGTTCTTTTGGCTTAATAGATTACGAAGATGAAATCTATGGAAATAAAGGTTTCATCTCGGATACAAAATTAAGTGTGTCTGGTGGTAATGATAAAACTCAATTTTATGTTGGTACTTCTTACAGAGATGAAGAGGGTATTATTAAATTAACTGGGTTTGACAGATTTTCATTAAGAGCAAACATTGATCACAAAATTTCTAACACTTTTGAAATATCTTCTTCTTCAAATTTCATTCAAGGTCAATCTAGAAGAAGTTTCACAGGAAATGAGAATGAAGGTGGTTTAAGTTACGGATACACATTAGCATTTACTAGACCTTGGATTAATCTCTATCCAGATGCGTCTGGTAATTATCCTAATAATCCAAATTATGCAGGGAATCCACTATTTGTTAGAGACAAAGCCAAAAATGATGATGACAACAACAGGTTAATTCAAAGTTTAAAACTTACAACTAAAATTCTCGATAATGGTATAGACAGAGTTAGAATGGTTTGGAGTGGAGGTTTAGATTTCCTAGCCAATGAAACTTATGTTTATGTACCAGAAATTCATCAGGCTCAAAATGGTGGGGATAATGGATTTATCGGAGTTGGAAAAAACAACTTTAAGAATTACAACTTATTAGGTTTGGGTGTTTGGAACAGAGATGCTCTAAATGGAGATTTAGCTCTAACTACCCAGGCGGGTGTTTCATATTTAAAAAGAGATGCTGATATAGTATTTAATCAAGCTACTCAGCTTATACCTGGACAAACAACACTTGGACAGGGTTCAGCCCAAGCAATTAGCCAGACACAGTCTGAAATAGAAGAATTTGGTTATTTTGGTCAGATTGAAGGAAACTACAAGGATCAATTTATTGCCACTTTTGGATATAGAGCTGATAAATCATCCCTAAATGGTGATCCGAATAAATTTTATGGATTTCCAAAAGCTTCATTAGCCGTTAACTTACAAAACTTCGGTAATTGGAACAGTGGTACTATAGATCAATTAAAATTAAGAGCCGCTTACGGTGAGACTGGCTCCTCGGCTTCCTTTGGTTCTATTTTTACTAGTTTAAATTCAACTGCTGTTGGTGGCGTCGGTGGTTCTGCTATAGCTTCTCTAAGAGGTGACGCAAATATAGAACCTGAAACTTCACAAGAACTTGAAGTTGGTGTTGATTTAAGATTTTTAGGTAAAATTGGACTTGAACTAACTTACTATAATAGAAATGTAAAAGATTTAATTTTAAGCAGATCTTTACCAACCTCGAGTGGTTTTTCTAGAGAGACTACGAATTTAGCAGATCTTGAAAACAAAGGGTTTGAAGTTGGTATCAATATTGATGCTTATGACACTGACAGATTTAGTTGGAATAGTGGAATCCAATTTTGGCTAAATAGGTCAGAAATCACAAGACTTGATGTACCAGCCTTTCCGCAGCCAGGTGCTGGTTTTGGTTTAGGACTAGGAACCTTCTATATACAAGAGGGACAACCTGTAACCCAACTTGCTGGTAATATAGGTGGTGTTCCTACACAAATTGGTAATGTCGAGCCTGATTTTCAAGTATCTTTCAATAATAATTTTACAATTTCCAAAAACTTAGAAATTGGATTTTTAATACACTGGAAAGAAGGTGGTGAAAATATCAACTTATCTAAGCTTCTTACTGATTTAGGTGGAGTAACAGCTGATTTAGATACACCCGAAGGGCAAGCTAGAGCATCTCTAGGTTTTGTTCCACAGCGTTTTATCGAGCCTGCTGCGTATATGAGATTACGGGAGGCCGGTATATATTATAATCTTCCAAAAGATACTTTCTCTTGGCTGTCAGAAGATATAACAAATATCAAATTAGGATTAACAGGTAGAAATTTGTTGACAATAACTGATTATTCTAGTTACGATCCTGAAACTTCTGTTAATGGTGGTGCTGGATTATCAAGTGGTATAGAAGTTACCCCTTATCCAAATTCAAAGCAGTACTTATTTAGCTTAAACGTAAACTTTTAACATTTAAAACATGAAAAATTTTAATATCACAAACATAAGTAGGATAGTTGTTGTTTTGATGACAATACTAACCTTTACCACATCATGTACATTTGATGAAGAGTTTGATCCCAACAGACCGAGTTTAGAAGGGGTACTAACTGATGCATCAGAAAATCAATTAAACAATCTTATAGTCGGTGTTGAATCGGGTATGAGAGGTGGAGTCTCTGGACAAACAGTACATACTGGGACAATGGCTCGTGAGCTCTACAAATTTGACGCCGATCCTCGAAACACGGGTGATCTTCTAGGTGCTAACGGAGCTACTTTAGACAACAACTCGTTTTATTCGACTAGCGTTTGGGCAGCCAAATATCGAACTATTAAAAATGCAAATATTTTATTAGAAGCTCTGGAAAACACGAGTTCTGTTAGTGTTCAAAACGCTTCAGGATACAGAGGATTTGCAAAAACTGTAGTTGCACATCAATTGATAATGTTGGTCAAGTCTTACGGACGTGCGCGTGTTGACGTAAGCGACCCTACAAATCTAGGTCCAATTCTAGGTGAAAGTGAAGTTTTGTCTCAAGTTGTGTCAATGCTAGACGAAGCTTTATCTGATCTTAGTGCTGCTGGAACCAGTTTTTCTTTCCCCCTAGCTGGATTTGATGGGTTTGATACACCATCTACTTTTTCTCAGTTTAATAGAGCTGTAAAAGCTGTAGCACTTGTTTACGCTGGAAATAAAAGTTCTGCATTAACTGCCTTAAATTCTTCATTTTTTAACTTAAATGGAGATTTAGAGACCGGACCTAAACATGTGTTTAGTTTGAATGCTGGAGACTTTACAAATGGATTATATAAAATTATTGATAATAACGGTGATCAAATAATAGTTCACAACAGTTTTATTGCTGATGCTGAAGCCGGTGACAAAAGAGTTACTGATAAGACTATCGTCAGATCAGACCCTACAACACAAGACGGTTTAAACGGGACACACCAAACTAAATTATACGCTACTAATATATCCCCGATTGATATTATTCGAAACGAGGAGTTGGTCCTCTTGTACGCAGAAGCTAATATTCCTTCTAATCCAACTGAAGCTATTAAAGCTTTAAATGTTATTAGATCAGCTGCTGGACTTTCGGATTATACCGGCGTAAGCACTGAAGCGGCTCTTGTTGATGAGCTTCTTACTCAGAGGAGATATTCGTTCTGGTGTGAAAACCACAGAATGTATGATTTAAGGAGATATGGAAAATCTGCCACCTTGCCAATTGACCGCCCAGGAGACCAGGTCTTTAATATTATTCCAATTCCTTTAACTGAGAATGAGTAAATATTTTTAATAAAAGCCAAGTACATCTTGGCTTTTATTTTATAAACTAATCTGTATGAGAAAACTAACTTTTTTTATTTTAATACTTCTTGTTGGTTGCCAGGGTCCTATAGATCAAAATACATATTTTGATTATACTAACAGAGATGATAAGTTGTCCGGAGGAGTCAAAACGATTCAAATTGAGACTCCTTCTGGAAATTTCAATGTTTGGACCAAAAGAATTGGGAATAATCCAACCAAAAAGGTTCTTTTACTTCATGGTGGCCCAGGAATGAATCACGAATATTTTCAAGCAGTTGAATCTTTTTTTCCAAAAGAATCAATTGAATTTTATTATTATGATCAATTGGGATCTGAATTTAGCGATAAACCACAAGATGATTCACTTTGGACCACTGAAAGATTTGTAGATGAAGTAGAGCAGGTTAGGAAAGCTCTTAATTTAAATAATCAAAACTTTATAATTTTGGGCCATTCTTGGGGTGGAATTTTAGGAATTGAGTATGCACTAAAATATCAAAAAAACCTAAAAGCCCTTATAATTTCAAATATGGTTCCATCTATCCCTGACTATATAGATTACGCAAATAATGTACTTGCTCCTCAATTGGACCCACAAGTTTTAGAAAAAATAAGAGGTTTTGAAAACTCAGGTGATTATACAAACCCTAAATATCTTGAACTTGTTCAAAATAATTATTATCCAAAGCATATACTTAGAATGCCTCTTGAAAAATGGCCGAGCCCAGTTTTAAGGAGTGCAAGTAATATTAACTATGAAATCTATTTAAAAATGCAAGGACCAAGTGAATTTGGTGTGGTCGGTGATGCATTATTAAAGGATTGGGATAGAAAAAATGACCTAAAAAAATTAGAAATACCCGTACTTACAATTGGTGGCAGATATGATACAATGGATCCAAAACAGATGGAATGGATGAGTAAAGAAGTTCAAAACGGGACTTACTTGTACTGTCCTGAAGGAAGCCATTGGAGTATGTATGATGACCAAGAAACTTACTTTAACGGCGTTGTGAGTTTTATTAACAATTTGCCCTAGATTATTTCTTACTGTTCCAGTCCCAAAGTATTATTTCTCCAGGACTCTCGCCAATAAGGACCTCTCCAATTTTTACAAAACCACATTTTTTGTGAATTTTACTAGATCTTAGGTTTTTGTTGTCCACCGCTGTGACGCAATACTTGTAATCAAAGTATTTACTTTTAAAAAAAGAATACATTTTTTCAACAAATTCCATACCACGAAAACTTTTATCTACACAAAGTTGTGCAACCACGATATAATTTTCAGAGGCTAGAAGAGTATCTTTGTATTTTTGTTTTTCAAATTTTACAACCAGTTGATTTAGCACTTCATGTTCCTTTGATAACTCTTTGGTAACTGCCAACGCATAACCTACCACCTTTTCCTTTTTCATAATTACTGCAGGGGATTTTTGATTTATTTTTTTTAAGAAAGACATAGTGTATTCTGCGGTAAGAAATCCCTCAGCTTTTTTTTCCTCGGAAGAAAGATTCTTTTTTAAATTTCTTGTTTGTAAATTTTTTATGCCAACCAAGTCAAAGTCTGTAGATGCCAAACTTATTTTTACAGACCCCATTGCAAATTGTAAAATTTATAATTTTCCATTTTTCAAATTTCTTTTTTCCAAAACGCGATTCCCCCTGCTTGCTTTCCAACCTCAACTTTATCAACTAGTTTTAAACTTTTAAGATCAATTACATCAACAATTCCAGGCTCACCACCTTTACCCTCCACGGAAATAAAAGCATATCTACTGTCATTTGAAATTGCCACACCGTGCGGAACCGATGTTGAATTTTTTATCGTTTTAATTAATAAACCATCTTCAAGTTGCCAAATTGCAGTCTCGCCACTTCCCTTTAAAGTTGCGATCATATACTTTCCATTTGGTGAGATTTCAACATTATAAGGCCCCTTTTCTACTTTTATTCTCTTTGATATCATCCATTTATCAAGATTTACTTCAATTATTTCATTAGATCCGTTCCCAGCAACATAAGCTATACCTTTTGTTGGATGAGGAATCACCCAAGTGGGTTTTACTACCGAATGATTCATTTGTTTTTCACCCATTTTTATTTTAGTGTGATTTTTTGTAGAGTGATTTTCTAGGCTCAATATTCTTGAAACATTTAGTGACAAAGCATCTATTTCGAATAATTCTCCAGACATCATAGCAACTGAATATTGTTTAAGCCCATCTTTAGATATTCTTGATCCGTGAGGCATACTTCCAGTCTTAATTTTGGTAATTTCAGTCATGGTTTCAGCATCTATGACTGAGACAGATGAAGGCTTCATGTCCCCGTGAAGATTAAAATTAACACAATAAATAAACCCTGTAACTTTCGAAACTTCCATGGTAGCCGGAAAGAGGCCAAGAGTAGTTTCATCAATCACATTATTATTTTCCGTTGAGTACTTAATTAACTTTCCAAAAGGATTACCGTGTGCCAGAGTCACATACCAATAATCACCACTTGGATCAATAGTAATTCCGTGTGGCCCTTCTACCTCAGTCGGATAGAAACCAACATTTATTCTTTTTATCTCTTTTATTGAAATTCCATCAAATTTAAGTAGTGAAACTGTATCGTCAGATTCCGAGGCTACATACAAGTAATAGTTTTGGGCACATAAAATATTGGTAGTTAGAAAACATAATAAAAGAATTAAGGTTATTATACTCCTGTTAAATTTATTAATTAATTTTTTACAAGATTTTTTCATATTCATTCTTTATGATTTATTATTCGACGTATTGATTTGCTTTACTATTATCTGGTTTATTATCTAATACTTTAGCGGCCCCCAAGCCAGAATTAAAATCTGAATAAAATACGTGCCCTTTGTAGAGTTGTGCACCCCAAACCATAGTATCGTTGGGAATATAACCTTTAGGGTTGCCAGTTAATAAATAACCAATTTCTCTACCCTGTTTATACAAGTCTCCGAGAATATCCCCGCTTAGGTCAACAATTCTCAATCCACCAGTGTACATAGCAACGTATAATATGTCGTCTTTAATCCAAAAATTATGCGATCCGTGTGTGGGAAGCTCATATTTAGCAACTTCTATTGGGTTTTTTGTATCTGTAAAATCTACAAAGTGAAGAAATCCAGCAGTTTCATTGGTTCCATTTGGATTTACACCTTTTGGGAAAATTTCATCTCCTAATACAGTATAAAACTTTCCAGTCGATTTGCTTTTATATGGGAAGGTAGCATGATGTGCTCCGCTGTCGTATGAATAATTACCAAATGAGACTGGATTTGAAGGAGACCCTCCCGCGATTCCGTTACCAACATCTACAAGATAAACACCGTCCCTCCAATTTGATGAATAGGCTATTCCGTTTTCAATCCAAACATCATGAATAGCCTGGCCTTCTTTGCCCACTTCAAACATACCAACCTCAATAGGTTTAAGAGGATTATCTATGTTTAATATATAATATCTTTCACCGTTACTTAAAGCATAAATGTGGTTATTGTCTATAAAAACATTGTGAACACCACCAGTTAAATTTTTAGTGTATTCAGTGATAATTTTTACATCTCTAGGGTTTGTGACATCTATTAGGATAATACCATTTTTTCTATCTGAAGCTCCTTCGCGACTAATAACACAAATTTTCGAATCTTGGGAAACTTTTACGTCATTTACTGTTCTTGCGTCAACCTGTACACTATCTATCTTTTTTAAATCTGAAGGATTACTAACATCCCAAAAGTATGCTTTACCATCTGCCCCCCATGTTCCTGTAACAGCGTAATCTCCACCATCAGCCCCTTCAAAAACCCAAAAATCAGAGGTGTGTTTATCGTTAACAAGACCCTCTCCAACTCCTATAACTTCTCGTTTTACATTTCTCGGAAAAACATTTATGATTTTTGACGAAGTAATATTTCCTACCCTTGCTGAAATAATATATTTTCCAGGGATATCTCCAACAAATCTTCCATCTTCTAGAATTAAACCAGAAGCCAAATTACTTTTGTCAAAAGATTTACCTGTGAAAGAAAATTCAACAGGTATATTTCTAATTTTATTTCCTTTTTTGTCTAAAGCCGTTATACTAAAATTTACCACATCTCCCGTCGTAACATTAGAATTATCAGAAATTAAATTTAATTCTGTGACTGGATTTTTTTTAATATGTAAATCAATTTTATCTGTAACTCCATCGAAATTGGCTGTTATAACTGTGTTACCTTCTTGAATTGCCAAAATATTATTTGATGAATCAATCTTAATTTTATTGTTACTCGATATTAAAGTAACTCCAACATTTGCAAAATATCTTTGAGCCTTGTCATAATTCCAATAATCAATAATTCTTTTATTATCAAATTCATCTGTGATTTCGAAAGTTAATCTTACATAATTCCCTACAAAAATACTTTTTTGAGTAGTTAAGAGTTTTATTTTTTTAATTTTTGGATAATTCACATTTACATTGAAGGTTTTAGTTAAACGATTTCCTTTGGTATCAATACACACCGCAACAACTTCATGAGCTCCTGGTTCATTAGCTTTAAGTGTTCCTTTATTTCTGTCAAAAATTATAGATTTGGCTGTACTGAATACACCTTTTTTGTTGTAATAAATAACTTTTTCACACTCTATTTTATTACCATCAGAATTAATCACTTGTGATTCTGGTTTGAATACTTCTCCTATGTTAAGTGTTAGATTTGTAAGATTTGATACAATTGATTTATCTTGAGAAAAACAAAAGTTTACACATAAAAGAAAAATGGATATTTTTTTAATCATTAAAATTTTATTTGTTATAATTATCAATATATACAGTTTAATTGAAATATCAAATCTCTGTGCTTATAACAATAAAATTATCTTCACCAAAGTTTTGAATTTATTTTAAAAATAAAATTCAACAAGCTTTTTAAACAGAAGTTTTAAAACTCTGCTTTTTAATTTTTAGCTTGATTTTTTTTTACTTTTAATACCTGACCGTACAAAAATCGTACAAATGTAGATATTAAAAAACCCTAACACGTTTATAATAAACACATTAGGGAATTTAAATGCGGAGAAAGAGGGATTCGAACCCCCGGAGGTGTGACCCTCAACAGTTTTCAAGACTGCCGCATTCGACCACTCTGCCATTTCTCCCTATAGGCTACAAATATAGTCCTCCTTAATCGAAGTTTAAAACTTTTTTGTATGTTATCAATAAATTTGAAATTAATTTTGGATAGTATTTTTATTTATTTAATCATTTTTATATCGGGTTTAATAGCAGGGATTATAAATACCCTCGCGGGAGGTGGTTCTCTCTTAACCTTACCAATTCTTATATTCTCTGGTTTGCCGCCTAATATTGCTAACGGAACAAACCGGGTTGGTCTTTTAATACAATCAATTTTTGGAACTGCAGGATATCATTCAAAAGGAATATCCTCATATCCTTTCAGCATATATTTAGGTTTGTCTTCTTTAATAGGTGCATTAATAGGTGCTCAAATAGCAATAGATATTAATCCATATTTATTTAACAAGATTTTATCTGTAGTAATGGTGACAATGGTTTTAATCACGCTCATAAGAAAAAAATCATTTAAAGATAATTTACCTGAAAGAACATCTGGGAAATATTTATTTTTAAGCCTAGTGGCATTTTTCTTTATAGGAGTATATGGAGGTTTTATTAATGCCGGGATAGGTTTTATTATCATGTTTTTTTTAAATCAAGTAAATAGATTACCCCTTGTTAAAACAAACGCAACCAAAGTATTACTTGTTCTAATATATAGCTCAGGCGCACTCTTCCTTTTTGCTTTCAATGGTGCCGTTGATTGGAAATTAGGATTTATACTAGCTCTGGGTAGTTCAATAGGTGCTTGGTGGTCAAGCAGATGGTCAGTTGAAAGGGGAGAGGGGGTAATTAAACAGATTCTTTTTATAGCTGTTAGTGTAATGGCTGTGAAATTGTGGTTTTTTTAAAATTTTACATATTCCACAATTTCAAGCCCATATCCAGTAATTCCTACTCTTGGTTTTTGTTTTGTATTGGTTATAACTTTTAATTTTCTTATTGATAAATCATGTAAAATTTGTGCCCCAATACCAAAGTCCCTTGAGTCCATTTTGAGCCTTGGTATCTTATCATTTTTATTTTTTGATTTTTTTATTTTCTTCAGTCTAGCTAGCAAATTTTCAGATTTTGCAGGTTGGTTGATAAAAATAACAGCTCCTTTACCTTCTTTATTTATTAATGAAAAGACTTTATCGATTTCTTCCTCCTTTGTTCCCATTAATAAACTTAATAGATCATTTCTGCTTTGTGAAGAATTTATTCTTACTAAAGTAGACTCATTTTTAGACATTGTACCCTTTGTTAATGCTAGATGAACTTGATCATTTGTGGTTTGTTGATATGCTCTAAGTCTAAACTCACCAAACCGGGTATTTAGAAAAGTGTCTTCGCGTTTTAATATTAAACTATCATGTTCCATTCTATAAGCCACGAGATCCTCAATTGAAACTATTTTTAATCCAAATTTCTTTGACACCTTATACAACTCGGGTAATCTAGCCATAGAACCATCTTCATTCATTATTTCGACTATTACACCAGCAGGCTTCATTCCGGCCAATCTAGCAAAATCTATTGCAGCTTCAGTGTGACCAGTTCTTCTCAAAACCCCACCTTCTTTTCCAATGAGAGGAAATATATGTCCAGGTTTTGAAAAATCATTAGATTTTGTATTTTCATTCACAAGAGCTTTTATTGTTAGTGCTCTGTCTTTTGCAGAAATACCTGTTGTAACCCCATTTCCTTTAAGATCAACGGAAACGGTGAAAGCTGTTCCCATTGGGTCTGCACTATTAGAAACCATTCGTCCTAATTTAATTTCTCTACATCTTTTTTCAGACAAGGGAACACAAATTAAGCCTCTACCTTCTTTTGCCATGAAATTTATTATTTGAGAATTAATCTTTTCGGCCGCAGCAAAAAAATCTCCTTCATTTTCTCTATTTTCATCATCAACTATTATAATCACCTCACCTTTTCCAACTGCTTCTATCGCGTCTTCAATGTTGTCGAGCTTTATTTTTTCTTTTTTATTCATCTAATCTTTCCCTTAATTCTTTCAAAAATATCTGATAGAGGACTAAAAATAAAATTATAATTTAAAAAACCTCTATCGTTTGTCGCCCTATTAATTAAATAAATAGCAAAAGGGATAATAATTATAACCGATATCCAACTACCTATTAGAGGGGATACTGTATTATCTTCTGCTGCGTTTTTTCCAAATAGTCCAATGTAGTGATACGTAAGGAAAATGAGGATCGCCAGCACAATTGGCAATCCCAAGCCACCTTTTCTAATAATTGCTCCTAGAGATGCACCAATTATAAATAGAAAAAAAATACTAAACCCCAGAGTGTACCTTTCGTTTAATGTGGTTTTATGGAGATTGATGATCTTTTGGTTTGAAAAAAACACTCTTTTTTTTGATTCTAAATTTCTAATAATTGTTTTAACATTATTTGAAGCTCTGTTCAAGGTGAGAATATGTTGATTATGAAGAGAATCAACAATAAAACTTAAGGGATTTGGATTTTCACAATAGATAGAACTAACCTTTGCGGATTTTTTTTGATCCAAATCAATTAGTTTTGGATTTAAATTAATTCTAGTTTTAATCAAATTTTCTGCATAGGTATTTTTAGAATCTTGGAATTTTTTTTCTAGAGAGTCAATACTGATATAAAGATCGTTTACTTTTTGCATTTTATAAGTACTTGTGTATTTTTCTTCCGCTAAATCAATATTATTGAAATTAGATAAATCAACATTCATTATATATTTTTCAAATGAAACTTTAGCATGTTGATATCTTAATTTTTCGTCAGGTTTTTTTGTGAAAATTTCCTCATATCTATTACCATTGAATAGAATTAATTTTAACTCTTGATCAATACTTGCTGAAACTAGCTCACCACTTTTTGCCTTAATTACAATTCTATTTTTATTATCAGGAGATTTCTCATGAATAATTACGTCTTCAAGAAAGCGGTTGTCCTTCCCAAATTTTTTTGAAACTTTTATATTTATTTCTCCAATTTCATTGAAAATCCCTTCCGTAATTGCTAATGCGGGTTTTAGCTTCGCTAAATTTCTTCTTAGGTTATAATATTTAAACTCTCCTAACGGAATAATGTGATTAGAAAAATAATAACTTCCGAACCCCAAAAGAAGATGAAAAACAATCAATAATTTCATAGATTTTTGAAGGGATATTCCACTTGATTTCATCGCTGTAAATTCATTATTTTCAGCCAAAGAACCATAAGTCATTATTGATGAAAGTAAAACTGATAAAGGAAAAACTAATGGGAAAAGTTTTGGAGTATAGTAAATTAAAAACTTCAATATTGTCTCAGAATCTAATCCTTTTCCGGCAAACTCATCTATAAAGAGCCAAAAGGTTTGAATAATGAAAATTAGCATTAATACAATAAACACGGAAAAAAGTCTACTTGTATAAGATTTTAAAATGTATAAATTAAGAATCTTCATTTATAAAATAATCTTTATATAATTCACTATCAAAATTGAAGTGCTTTTCAGGAAGTGAAATATTAAATGATTGGCTCTTTATTTTTAAAGTTGTATTTGTACCATTCTTTCCAATTTCTATTATTTTAAATAGATTTAGATTATTAATATCAACACCAACTAAAAGATATTTCACATCACTACTTTCATCAATAGGCAATAGTTTTATGTATTGAATTGTTCTGCCCTTTACAATTTGTTTTATATCCCATTCATATCCAAATCCACTCGTGTAAAAAGTTATTAAGTTGGTTGGTTTAATCATTAAATCTGAGTTTCCATCTCCTGCTTCTATGTTTATTTCTTCATTTTCAGGAACTATGGTATAAGTTTTAGAACCATCATAAATTTGCTCAATATCCATAAAATTCAATTTATATTTTTCTCCGGAAATTTGCGCATCACCCTCAATTTCTTGAGTTACTCTTTCTTTGCTATTTTCAAGTTTATATGTAAACTCAAAATTTATATTTTCTTTACTAAGCAAGTTTTTAGATACTTTGTCGAGAAGCAATCTTGATTCTACGTGACCTTGACTAAATATGAAATAAATTGATATTATTTGTAATAGCATAAAACTTATTACAGCATTAATTTTATTTATCATTCTTTAAAAATTGATCTAGTGTATTTAAATCTGGTATTAATACCTGTCTTGCTTTACTTCCTTCAAAAGGGCCAACTATTCCTGCAGCCTCCATTTGATCTATAATTCTACCCGCTCTATTATAGCCTAATTTTAATTTTCTTTGAATTAGTGAAGCAGAGCCCTGTTGAGCAATAACAATAACTTTCGCGGCTTCATCAAATAACTCATCTCTATCCTCAATATTGATTTCACCTATTTCATTTTCTTCTCCAGAAAACTCTGGAAGTAAATAAGCATCTGGATAGCCCTTCTGAGATCCTATAAATTCAGAAATTTTTTCAACTTCGGGTGTATCCACAAACGCACATTGAATTCTTATGAGTTCGTTTCCCTGTGTGTAAAGCATATCCCCCCTCCCAATTAATTGGTCTGCTCCACTTACGTCTAAAATAGTTCTAGAATCAATTTTTGAGGTAACTCTGAATGCTATTCTGGCTGGAAAATTTGCTTTTATTATACCGGTTATCACATTTACTGAAGGCCTTTGTGTTGCAATAATCAAATGTATTCCTATTGCTCTAGCAAGTTGAGCTAATCTCGCGATGGGTGTTTCAACTTCCTTTCCTGCGCTCATTATTAGATCTGCAAATTCGTCAACCACCAAAACAATATAAGGCAAGAACCTGTGACCATTGTCAGGATTTAATTTCCTCGATTTGTATTTCTGATTATACTCTCTAATGTTTCTACACATTGCATTTTTCAGTAACTCATATCTGTTGTCCATTTCAATGCAAAGAGAATTTAGAGTATATATTACTTTTTTATTATCAGTAATTATAGATTCCTCAGAATTGGGCAACCTTGCTAGGTAATGTCTTTCAATTTTATTATAAATATTTAATTCAACTTTCTTTGGGTCTACAAGAATAAATTTAACTTCAGATGGATGTTTTTTATAAAGAAGAGAAGTTAATATAACATTTAATCCAACGGATTTTCCCTGACCGGTTGCACCAGCCATAAGTAAATGCGGCATTTTAACCAAATCTACAGTAAAAGTCTCGTTGCTTATAGTTTTACCAAAAGCTATTGGTAATTCCATTTCTGCATTTTGAAATTTTTGTGATGAGATAACTGATTTCATTGATACAATTGTGGGGTTGTTGTTAGGAACTTCAATCCCTACAGTTCCTTTTCCCGGAATTGGGGCAATTATTCTAATCCCAAGTGCAGAAAGTGATAAAGCTATATCATCTTCTAAGTTTTTGATTTTAGAAATCCTTATTCCTGCTGCAGGAACAATCTCATAAAGAGTTACAGTTGGGCCAATATTAGCCTTAATTTTAGCAATTTCAATTTTATAATTTCTTAGAGTTTCAATGATTGTATTCTTGTTTGATTCAAGTTCTTTTTCATCTATTTTAATAGATCCACTTCCGTAATCTTTTAATTGTTCTAGACTTGGAGACCTGAATCCACTAAGTTCTAAAGTAGGGTCGAATTCTCCATATTTTTCTACAAGATTTGTAGAAACATCCTCTACAGTCTCTTCCTCTTTATTTTTTGATATTTCCATAACAACGTTTTCGTCTTTCTCTTTGATCTCGATATAATTATTGGAATCAACTTCGGTTTTTATATAATCATCATCATCTAAATTTTCTTTATTAGAAGTAATGGGTTCATTTATTATACTGTTACCTTCAGTTTTATCTGATTCAATATCTTTTTCTTCTTGATTCCAAAAATCTGCTGCAATTTTCTTTGGTAAAATTTTAAAATGAAATACCATAGAGAATAAAGTAAAAAACAAAATAATCGACCAAAATCCAATAATGCCAGTATAATCGATTATAAAATCACTTATTTCATAGCCTACGGTACCACCCAGAAATTGGAAAACTGTTTTAAATTGACTTAATATAAGTGACAACAAAATGGTGTAGAATAGTCCCCAACTCCATGTGTTAAGTATACTTAGTTTTTTAAATTCAAAAAAAAGTGAAAGACCAGTGATGCACAGTAATAATGAAAAAATGAGAGATGAAGCACCAAATCCTTCGTATATAAATATATGGCTAATTTCAGCCCCTATTTTTTTTAATATATTTTTAGAATCAATATTTCTATCTAAAATCTTGTTAATATTACTTTGATCATATTCCCAAGTAAAAAAATAAGATGATAGCGATATAAAAAGAAGAAAAGATATAATTATAAGAAAAGAACCAAAAAGGATTTCTCTAGACCGCTTTTTATTATAATTAACTTCGCTTATTTTTTTTGACACCTAGATATTAGTATTGATTCTAAGATTATTTTATTTATAACAAATTTACAAAATAATGGCTTGAAAATAAATGAATGTTGACGGTATTAATTAATGGATTTAATTGATTATTTATCAATTAGTTTTTTAATTTTTATTCCAAAGTAGGCATAACTCAGAGTCATAAACGGAGATATCCAGTTAAATATAGCAAATGCAAAATAATCAATAACAGAAACACCTAGAACACTAGACTGATAAGCTCCACAAGTATTCCAAGGAATTAGAACAGAAGTTACAGTCCCAGAATCTTCAAGTGTCCTACTAAGATTCTCGGATGCTAAATTTCTTTTTTGATAAGCTTTTTGAAACATTTTACCAGGAACAACGATTGACAAGTACTGATCAGAAGCAGTTAAATTAACAGTGATACAAGATGCTGATGTGCTAAAAATCAACTGGAACGTGTTTTCTGCTTTTTCAAGCAATTTTTCGCTAATTTTTTTAAGCGCCCCAATAGCATCCATCACACCACCAAATACCATAGCACAAATAATTAACCATATTGTACCTAACATGCCTTTCATCCCGCCAGACTTAAATAATTCTGCTAGAATTTCATTAGATGATTGTATAGTCGTTTCAATTGTTATCGAATCAATTATTCCTTTATAAGCAGAATTTAGTGTTAGAATATTTGAATCTGTTAATTCAAGGACAATTTTTTGTTGAAAAATAAGTGCGAATAGCGCAGCTAAAATAGTTCCTGTCATCAGTGCTATTAAAGGTGGTGTTTTTTTTAAAATCATAATTATTACTAATAAAGGGACAACAAATAGAATAGGATTTATAAAGAATTTTTCTTCAATCAAACTGAATAAAAATCTATTATTAATATCTTCAGTAGTAACCTGAAAAAATCCAATTAATATAAAAAATAAAAGAGAAATGACAATACTTGGTACAGTTGTAAGTGTCATATATCTGATGTGATTAAATAGATTCGAATTTGCCATTGCTGCTGCTAAATTTGTAGTATCGCTCAGTGGTGATAATTTATCTCCAAAATATGCTCCAGATAGTATTGCTCCAGCAACAATTCCAGTATTAATCTCCATTGCTTTTCCTATTCCAATCATAGCAATTCCAATCGTTGCCGATGTAGTCCAGCTACTACCAGTTGAAATTGATATAATTGCACAAATAATTAAACATGCAGGTAAAAAAAATAAGGGATGAAAAATTTGAAGTCCATAGTATATCATAGCAGGAATAATTCCACTTATCAACCAAGTTCCAGACAGTGCACCAACAAAAAGTAAAATTAATATTGGAGAGGTTGTAGCTTTTACGCTTTTACTAATAGAATTAATAATTTTCTTATAGCTTACCTTGTGAAAATATCCAATTATAGCTGCTATAAAGGCTCCTACAAGTAAAATAAATTGATTAGACCCGTTTAAGGAATCGTCACCATAAATTCCAACATTTATTGCAAGTAAAATAATTAAGATTAATATTGGTAAGATTGAAGCTATAATACCAATTTCTATTTTTTTTTCTTTCATTAATATTTAAACTTAATGTATTTAAATTATTTATGAAATAAATTTCAATAATAAGATTCAAAAACAATTAGAATCAATTAATTTTATAAATAAATAAAATCTATGGATAAGTTTGATGTTGCAGTAATAGGTTCTGGTCCTGGAGGATATGTAGCTGCGATTAGATGTTCTCAACTAGGTATGAAAACAGCTTTAATTGAAAAATACAAAACCCTTGGAGGTACTTGTTTAAATGTTGGATGTATTCCATCAAAATCATTACTAGATTCTTCTCATCACTATGAGGAGCTCATAAATAATTTTGATGCCCATGGAATTGAGGTTCCAAAAGGAATAAAAATCAATTTTGAAAAAATGATTTCTAGAAAATCTAAGGTAGTTGAAGACACAACTAAAGGAATAAACTATCTAATGGATAAAAATAAAATAAAAGTTTTTTATGGACATGCTTCATTTAGCGATAAAGAAAGCATTCTTTTGAGTGGTAGCAAGGAGAAAATTTATTCAAAAAATTTTATAATAGCTACCGGCTCTAAACCCTCTACTTTACCATTTATTAATATTGATAAAGAAAGAATTATAACTTCAACTGAGGCATTAAAACTTAAAGAAATACCAAAAAAAATTTTAATTATTGGCGGTGGGGTCATAGGTTTGGAACTTGGTCAGGTATACAATAGACTTGGTTCTGAAATTTCAGTCATAGAATATGCTGATCGAATTACCCCACTTATGGATAGTTCAATATCACGTGAATTAACAAAGGTATTTAAGAAGCATGGTTTCAAATTTTATCTAAATCATAAGGTTAATAAAGTTGAAAGGGTAGGAAAAAAAGTACATGTAAAAGCTTTAGATGTTAAAGATCAGGAGATGTCATTAACATCGGATTATTGTTTAGTGTCCGTTGGAAGAAAGCCTTATACTGAAAATCTTGGACTTGAAAATGTAAATATTGCTTTAAATAAAAATGGGCAAATTGAGGTTAATGATCATTTGCAAACTACAGAATCAAATATTTATGCCATAGGAGATGTAGTCCGTGGAACTATGTTAGCTCACAAAGCTGAAGAGGAAGGTGTAATAGTTGCAGAAATTTTAGCCGGCCAAAAACCTCATATTGATTACAATCTTATCCCCAATGTTATATATACATGGCCTGAGGCAGCATCTGTAGGAAAAACAGAGGAGGAACTAAAAAGTTTGGGAGTTAATTATAAAACTGGTCAATTTCCTATGCGAGCACTTGGAAGAGCAAGAGCCAGTATGCATACGGACGGCTTTGTAAAAATACTTGCTGATAAGTCTACTGACGAAGTACTCGGTGTCCATATGGTTGGCCCTAGGGTAGCTGACTTAATTTCTGAGGCCGTAACAGCAATGGAATTTAGAGCCTCTGCTGAGGATATTGCTAGAATGAGTCATTCTCACCCAACATACGCTGAAGCAGTTAAGGAAGCGGCTTTAGCAGCTAGTGATAATAGACCCCTTCATATTTGATTTTAATCAATTGCATTTAGCAGATTTGTTAGCAGCCCATATAATACCTGATTTTATAACTTCCAAATGCAATGGCTCTAAAAAATATTTACCTTTATGACCCATTGCTGAATAAAAAGCTTTCCCTTTACCAACACAATTTGTCCACACAATTGGATGATCATCACCCATACTTGACTCACGAATTACACCATCTTTAATGTTTGTCATCACTAAATCTTTTACAATTAAATTATAAATCACACTTGATCCCTTTTTTTTTGGACTTTCATTAAATACGTACCACTCTTCCTCTCTGTCCCACCTATTTGGTAATTTTTCACAATTTGAAAAATTAGAGTTGCATTTTTTTTCTAAAGTTCCGTTTTGGAACTGATATTCTCTATTGGGTTGATGACTAAATCTTGCTTTCAAAAGTACCTCATAGTACCATTTCCAGTTTTTTGAACTGTCACCAGCACCATGTATACCTACATAACCACCTCCGTTTTCAATATAATTTTCAAATGAATCCATTTGTTTTTCATCTAAAGTATTTCCGGTAGAATTATTCCATATTACAACATCGTAATTTTTTAGAGATTTATTGTTAAATAGACTTGGATCATTGCTAAATTCAAGATACCAATTGTTTATAATCCCCATTTTTTTAATTTCTACTTTAAAAGCCTTAATCGCATCTTTATGATTAAAAGCTCCAACAGCCGAATAAATAAGAGCAGATAAAACCTTATTGGAGTCTTTTTTTAGATTTTCTTTGATTTTTTTATCTGCATTTTCGTGTTGTTTATTAAAATATTTATTGCAGGAAAGCGAGAGCCCTTTGTAACCGAAAAAACCTAGTAGGAATAAAATAAAATAAATGAAAATTTTTTTCACAATTGAAAGATAATATACTTCTATATTACTGTATGGAAATTAAACTCCCTAACTGATTTAATCAATTAAACTTTTCATTTTTTCTCTTATTTTATCAATGCATAAGTTTCCTATGCTCCCAATGTGTGAATATTTAACATCTTTAAGAGGCTTATAATTTCCTTCATTAATGTCGTTCTTCAAATCTATATATGCGTCTCTAAAAGAAGCACCATCTTGGACCTTTTTGTTTAAATTATTTACACTAAATGTATAGTTATACTTATCATTTAGTTCTAAATTTTTTGTGATTTTAATCTTATGTATTACATCACATATAACATTCAAAATCCCTTTTGTTTCTTCAATGCTGTCAATTATAGTTTTTTTAATTATTTGAAAATCTCTATGATATCCACTTGGAAGACTTGAAGTGACTAACGAAATTTCAATATTCACAGACTGTAATTTCATTCCTTTTGCTCTAATTATTTCAAATAAATCGGGATTTTTTTTATGTGGCATTATACTTGAACCGGTAGTGAGGTTATCTGGAAAACTAATAAATGAGAAGTCTTGACCCATGTATAGACAAATATCCATGCAAAATTTTGAGATAGTTGATCCTAAACTGTTAATAAAAAAAGAAATTGACTTTTCAATTTTACCTCTTGATATTTGTGAAGCTAATGAGTTTACTTTTAAGTGTTTAAATTTCATTTCATCTTTTGTGAAATTTCTATCAATAGGAAATGAGCTTCCAAATCCAGCAGCACTACCTAATGGGCTTTGATCAGCAGTTTTGAAGGCAGCATCTAATAAGAGTAAATCGTCTATAAGTGTTTCTGCATAAGCCGAAAACCAAAGTCCAAATGAAGATGGCATGGCAACTTGAAGATGGGTATATCCAGGCATAAAGTCATTTTGATATTTTTCTGCCAAAACTAAAAGTTTCTCAAAGAATTGAATCAGTAGTTTTTTGATTGATTTTATTTCACTTTTGAAATATAAATTTAAACATGTAAGGATTTGGTCGTTTCTAGATCTTGCAGTGTGTATTTTCTTTCCTGTTTCTCCAAGTTTTTCAATTAATACAGATTCAATCTTAGAATGTATGTCTTCATAATCATTTTCTATAATAAACTTCCCAGCTTTTACTTGCTTTTTGATTTGTTGAAGAACGTTTATAATTTTTTTCTCCTCCTCAGCTGACAAAAATCCTGTTTTTGATAACATTTTGGTGTGAGCTATTGACCCTTCGCAGTCGAATTCAGCCAAAAAAAGATCATAATGTCTATCTTCACCTACAGTAAAGTTTTTTATGTTTTCGTCTTCTTTTTTATTTTTTCCCCACATATTCATAGTAGTAACTTTTTAATTAGTTTTTTCATTATTTCGCAACCTTTTTCAATTTCTTCAATATAAATAAATTCATCAGCTGTGTGTGATCTAGATGAGTCACCTGGCCCTATTTTTATTGAGGGACATGATAATTTTGTTTGATCTGAAAGAGTAGGGGAGCCGTAAACAGGAATACCAATTTCATTTATCGCATTGACAATTGGGTGGTTATTTGAAATTGAAGATGAATTCAAATCCACAGATCTTGGGTAAATTTCAGCATTTACATTTTCTTTAATTAACTCTACTATTTCTTCGTTCCTGTATAGTTCGTTTACTCTTACATCTATAACCATTTTGACGGATGAAGGAACAACATTGTGTTGAGTTCCAGCATTTATTTGAGTGATGGTCAATTTTACTGGCCCAAGAAGTTTAGATATTTTTTCGAACCTAATTTTTTCAATGGATTTTATAATATCTGGTATTTTTAAAATTGGATTTTCAGAATTAGGATGAGCTGCATGAGAAGCTTTTCCCCTAATAATACAATCAAAAACAACCAATCCTTTTTCTGCAACAGCAGCTTTCATTAAAGTTGGCTCTCCGACAATAGCAAAATCAATTGGTGGCAACCTCTTAAGTAGGCCTTTAAGTCCATTAGGTCCTGAATTTTCTTCTTCAGCCGTGGCGGCAATTATTAAATTTACTTTTAATTTTTTATTATCGTAAAAATATTTAAATGTATTGAGTAAAGTTACTAGAGATCCTCCAGCATCATTACTACCTAAACCATATATTTTACCATTATATATTTCAGGATTGTGAGGGTCTTTAGTATAACCTTCGTTGGGTTTTACCGTATCATGATGAGAATTTAAAAGAAGTGTTTTTTTATCTTTTTTGTAATATTTGTTAAATGCATATATGTTGTTTTTATGTCTATTGCATCTTATTCCGTTTTCATTAAACCAATTCTCAATTCTGTCTGCACTTTTATTCTCTTTTCCTGAAAATGACGGAATAGAAATTAAATCTTTAAGGAGTTCTATATGATTTTGATTTTTATTGTTCATCACGGAATAATTTCTGTATAAATTTTGTTTTCTATCATGCCGTCTAAAGAACCAATAAGTATTTTTGAAATCCCATTTTTAAGCCCATTAAAGCAATTACTCACTTTTGGTATCATTCCTTTAGAAATAATCCCCTTTGACTTTAAACTTTTAAAAGTAGCCATATCCAAATGGTTAATTAATTTTTTTTTCATATCATCTTGGTAAACACCTTTTTCCTCGAAGCAATACCATAACTCAGTTTCATAGATGCGTGACATATTAGATGAAATTTCGGAGGCAATTGTATCTGCGTTTGTGTTCAATAGCACCCCATCTTTGTCATAAGTTATGGAGTTACAAACAGGCATGATATTATTCTCTAAAATTAATTTGAAAAAACCCGAATTTATGCTAACTATATCTCCAACGTACCCATAATCTAATTCATTTTTAGTTCTTAATTTACATAGGACAGAGTTTGCATCTGCTCCACAAAGACCTATAGAGTTTATTTTTAAAGATTGTAGTTTAGCTACAATTTCTTTATTTATTTTACCAGCATAAACCATTAATGCATAATCCAGAGTTTTTTTATCGGTAATTCTTCTACCGTGAAGCATTTTTATAGGATAATTGTTCTCTTTTAAAATAAAATCAAGTTCTCTACCTCCTCCATGAACCAAAATTTTTTTACCCTTGATTTTTGTTAAATTATTTAAGAATTTATCAAGTAGTAATTTATTTTGTGTGATTGCACCACCAACTTTTAAAACTGTTAACTTATCCATTCTCAATAATTGTCTTTAAAACAGATTGGGCAGAATATATTCTATTTTCAACTTGATTTAGAATCAAGGAGTTATTGCTGTCAATCACCTCGTCTGATGCAACAACATTTCTTCTGATTGGCAAACAGTGCATGAACTTCGCATTGTTTGTTAAATTCATCTTTGATTTTGTAATCATCCAGTCAAGGTCTTTTTTAAGCACTTTACCGTAATTATTAAATGATGACCAATTTTTTGCATAAATGAAATCAGCATTTTTAAAAGCTTCATTTTGATCATTTGTAACGTAGATGCCATTTGTAATATTTGAGTTAAGCTCATAACCCTCTGGGTGCGTAATTGTAAGTTTTGCATTCATTCTTTTGATTACATTAACAAATGAATTTGCTACGGCATGAGGTAAAGCTTTTGGGTGAGGTGCCCACGAGAGAACAACTTTGGGAGTTTTATTTTTTTTATTCTCCTCTATCGTGATTGCATCAGCTAAAGCTTGCAATGGGTGTGCTATTGAACTTTCCATGTTTATTACTGGGACACTAGCATATCTTTTAAATCCATTTATAACTTTATCTGCCAGATCCTCTTTTTTGTTCTCTAAAGGTGGAAAGGCCCTGACAGCGATAAAATCACAATAGATTGACATGACCCTTGCAGCCTCTTTAATGTGTTCTGACTTGTTTTGATCCATAACCATTTTATCTTCAAATTCAATTGGCCACCCCTCACCATTAAAGTTCATTATAATGGTCTTTATACCTAGATTTTGAGCAGCTTTTTGAGTACTGAGTCTAGTCCTTAAGCTAGGATTAAAAAAAATCACTCCCAAAGTTTTGTTATCTCCTAGCATAGAATACTTATTGGGGGATTGCTTCAACTTTATCGATTTACCTATAAACCTATTTAAGTCAATTATATCAGATATGTAAATAAAATTTTTCATAGAATATCTTTTAATGCACCAAAAAATCTATTTAGATGCTTTTTGCTAATTGTCAATGGTGGTAATATTCTTATAAGATTTTTATTGCTACTGCTTCCGGTAAAAATTCTTTTTTCATAAACAAGTTTTTTTCTAAGTTTGGATACTTCAAAATCGAATTCTAAACCAAGCATAAGCCCTTTTCCCTTTACCTTACAGATATTCATTGAATTAATTGAATTTTTAAAGTAAGATTCTAATAAGCTGGCGTTTTTCTGTAAGTTCTGATTTTTTAAAATATCCAAAACTGAGATTGAGGCAATGCAGGCAAGATGGTTTCCTCCATATGTTGTTCCTAAAAGACCAATACTGGGTTTAATTTTTGAATTTATTAAAATTCCACCGACAGGAAACCCATTTCCCATTCCTTTAGCCATGGTTATAATATCTGGCTCAATATCATTAAACTGATAAGCAAAAAATTTGCCTGATCTAGAAAAACCAGATTGGACCTCGTCTGCAATAAGACATGTCCCGTACTGCTTACATAATTTATCCATATAACAAATAAAATCCCCTTTTGGCATGTCCAGCCCACCGACTCCTTGAATTGTTTCAAAAATCACAGCACAGACATCCCCTTTTTTAAGCTCTATTTCAAGATTTTTATAATCATTTAGTCTCAAAAAAGTGACATTCTGTTGTTTATTTAAAGGTGAACTTATTTTATGGTTGTCAGTTACTGCAACCGCTGCAGAAGTTCTCCCGTGAAAACTGTTTTTAAATGCGATTACTCTTTTTTTATTTGTGTGAAAAGAAGCAAGCTTTAGCGCATTTTCTATTGATTCCGCACCACTACTACAAAGAAAAAGCTGATAATCTTCAAGATCGGCATGCTCATTGATTTTTTCAGCAAGAGTAGTTTGTAAGGGGTTTTTTACTGAATTTGAATAAAATGATATTTTATCAAGTTGTGATTTGATTTTTTTTACATAATGTGGATGCGAATGGCCAACAGAAATTACCGCATGCCCACCATACAAATCTAAATATTCCTTTCCAGCATCGTCATATACATATACATCTTTAGCCTTTATTGGAGTAACATCAAAAAGAGAATAAACATCGAATAATTTCATTTTAAAATATATTTGCTTTGAATTCTAAACCCAACTTTTCACTCCAACCCATGATAATATTCAAATTTTGAATTGCTTGTCCTGATGCTCCTTTTAGTAAATTGTCAAGAGCACCAGTAATGAGTAATTTTTCTTTGTATTTGTGTAGATGTAGAACACAATTATTTGTGTTTACAACTTGTTTTAATGTGATTTCATTTTCACTTATAAGTGTGTAAGGCTCACCTTTGTAATAATCTTCAAATATTTTTTTTGCATAGTTCAAATCATGTTCGAATTTAGTATAGCATGTTAGAAAAATACCTCTAGTAAAATTTCCTCTCTGGGGGATTAAACTGATTTTACTAAATTTTATATTTTCTATTATTTCATCTAAATGTTGATGATTAAACGCTTTGTACCATGAAAGGTTATTGTTTCTCCAGCTAAAGTGAGAAGTTTCAGACATGCCAACTCCGGCACCAGTACTGCCAGTTGTTGCATTTGCATGAATTTCTTCTTCTAGTAAACCATTTTCAGCCAATGGCAATAATGCTAATTGTAATAAAGATGCAAAACAACCAGGATTTGCAATGGCCCTAGCTTTTTTAATATTCTCTCTTTTTAATTCGGGAAGTCCGTAAACGAAATTTAAATCCTTAAACGAATTATTACTTTTTAATCTGAAATCATTACTTAGGTCAATAATTACTGTTTTTTGTAAAAAAGAGTTTTCTTTCAAAAACTTTGAACTGTTCCCGTGTCCTAAGCAAAGGAAAACAACATCAATATTTTTATTTACTTTTTTGCTAAAAAAGGGTAGGTCTTTTCCAATCAAGTCTGAGTGAATATCTTGGATTTTTTTTCCGTCGTTAGTTCTACTGTAAACAAAATCAATTTCAACATTCGGATGATTGATTAGTATGCGAATTAATTCACCCCCTGTGTAACCTGAACCTCCTATGATGCCAATTTTTTTAATCATTTTTATTTATTTTTTGATAAATCTTATTTTGATTAGAAAGTATTTTAATGAATCCTTTTACCTCATCTGCGGACCATTTTTTATTCATCTCCCCATAATTTCCAAATTTCGAATCCATTAGATCAAATTTTGATTTAATTCCAATAAGTTCATACCTGTATGGATTGAGTTTTATAAAGACATCTCCAGAAACATTTTTTTGACTACTAGTTAGAAATTCTTCTATATCTCTCATAACCGGATCAAGATACTGTCCTTCGTGAAGCAATAAACCATAATTTATACACAATTGCTCCTTGTATATCAACTGCCACTTAGTAAGTGTATGTTTTTCTAAAAGGTGATGGGCTTTTATTATTAAAATTGGAGCAGCTGCTTCAAAACCAACTCTTCCTTTAATTCCAATTATTGTGTCTCCAACATGAGTATCCCTACCAATTCCAAATTTACTTGCTATCTCATCGATTTTTTTGATGTTTTCGAGTGGAGAGGCTTTAATATTATTGACTGCTACAATCTCACCTTTTTTAAATGTTAGAGAAATGTTCTCTTCCTTTTTTTTATCAACTTTTGAAGGATAGGCATTTTCAGGAATGTTATGCCTTGATCCTAATGTTTCTTTACCTCCAATACTTGTTCCCCACAGACCTTTATTAATAGAATATTTTTTTTCATCCCAGTTTAATTTAACACCATTTTTTTTTAGAAAACTTATTTCTTCTTCCCTAGAAATTTTATTGTCTCTAATTGGGGTGATAATTTTTATATCACTTGACAAAATTTGAAAAATTAAATCGAATCTTACTTGATCATTGCCTGCCCCAGTACTCCCATGGGCAATTGATGAAGCTTTAATTTTTTTTGCATACTTTATAATTTCGATTGCTTGAATAATTCTTTCCGAGCTCACCGATAATGGATAGGTTGAGTTTTTTAAAATATTTCCATAAACTAAAAATCGAATAATTTTTTGATAAAAATCTTTTTCAGCATTAATACATTTGAATTTATTAGAGCCTATAATCTTTGAATTATACTTAATCAATCTAAGATCACTTTTAGTAAAACCACCTGTGTTAATTAGAATTGGGTGAACATCAAAGCCCTCATCAATAAGTTTTTTAAGACAAAAGCTTGTGTCAAGTCCGCCGCTGTATGCAAGAACAATTTTATTGTTATTCATATTATTTTTTTTTATCGTTTAGCATGCCAGTACATAAGCACATTTTTTTATCGGTTCTTGTTAATATATCATAATTCACACAAGTTCTGCATCCCTTCCAAAATTCTGGATCGTCGGTCAACTCAGAAAAAGAAACTGGCCTATATCCTAATTCAAAGTTAATACGCATTACAGTTTTAGAAGTGGTTATTCCGAAAACTTTTGAATTTGGATACTTTTCCTTAGATAGATTAAAAATTTCAGTTTTGATTTTTTTAGCTAGACCTTTTCCTCTAAATTTTGGCGCAACTATTAATCCTGAATGAGCAACGTATTTTCCGTGTCCCCATTTCTCTATATAGCAAAAACCAGCAAATTCCTCTTTATGAAGTGCAATAACGCCATTACCAGCTTCCATTTTTTTTATGATGTATTCAGGTGTTCTTCTAGCTATACCAGTGCCCCTCATCTTAGCTGATTCATCAATGCATTTGCTTATTTGCTCTGCAAATTTTTTATGTTTGATATTTGATATATATATTTTCACTGAATAGTTTTAAACTTTTCGTTTTTCTGAGTTAATAAATTTGTTTTAGAAGTACTCTATAAGAGCCAAAATGAATTTATCCCCTTATGTTAGAGGACGAAAGGAACGATTATTACGCGTTTTTATATTTAAAGAATTATTATTCATTTAAATGCAAATTTATACCTTATTATTAAAAAAAAAAATTAAAATTTGATTTTAAATCTTTTAGATAACAAAATTTTGTTTTAAATAATGCTTAACAAAATAAAAGATCACATAAAAAAATATGAATTAAAGGAAGGGGATTTTGTTCTTTTAGCTTGTAGTGGTGGCATAGACAGTATGGTTTTGTTTGATATTTTTAAAAAATTGAATATTGATTTTTGCGTGGCTCATTGTAATTTTATGCTTAGAGGAGATGAAAGTATCGGAGATGAAAAATTTGTTAAAGAAAAGTGTGAAGAAAATTTAATTACATTTTTTTCTAAATCGTTTGATATAAAAAATAAGGCTTTACGATCTGGAAAATCAATTCAAATGATTACTAGAGAATTAAGATATTCTTGGATGAAAAATTTATTAAAAGACCATCATTTAAATTATATTGTTACAGCTCATAATTTGAATGACCAGTTTGAGACATTTCTTATTAATTTATCAAGAGGTTCTGGTTTAAAGGGCCTTACAGGTATATCTGATTTTCCGATTTCAAGGCCTCTAAGATCTTTTTCAAGGAAGGATATAGAGGTTTATGCACACAAAAATAAAATTATCTGGAGAGAAGATTCATCCAATTCAAAAAATCACTATATAAGAAACAAAATACGAAACAACATTACTCCTGAACTATTGAAAATATTCCCTAATTGGATTAATAATTATAAAAAAAGTTTGACTTATTTGAATGAGTCAAAGGAGGCCCTTTACAACTTAATAAAAGCTTGGAAAAAAGAAAACTTTATTAAAAAAGAGGATCGTTTTATAATTTATAAGAAAGATTTAAAAAAACTTCAACCAAACGAATTTTTCATTTATGAAATATTCTGTGAGTTTGGTTTTTTAAATGAGAAAGATCTTTTTTCGATAGTTAATTCCAAGACGGGAAAGTTTTTAGTTTCAAAAAAATACAGGTTGATTTCTAATCGAGATCATTTAATTTTGCAAAAAATTAACAAAAAACATTATAATGAAATCTATAAATGGGATAAAAAAAAATCCTTTAATAAGGATATAAAAATTGAAATAGTCGAACAATCAAGAAATACAGTAGAGTATGCTATTCTTGATAGATCTAAACTAGACAGCGAATTGGTAATTAGAAAATCAATTTTGGGTGATTTTTTCTATCCGTCTGGAATGAAAGGAAAGAAAAAATTAAGTAAGTATTTCAAAGACGAAAAGTATTCTCTTGTGGATAAGGAAAATCAATGGTTGCTTTGTTCTGGTGAAAAAATAGTCTGGGTGGTTGGAAAAAGAGTTGATCGAAGATTTGCAGCAAGTGAAAAACAAGAAAATACCTTAATTTTGAAATTAAGTTGAAAAAAATACAAATATTCCTTTTTTGTTTAATTGCGTTTTCTTGTTATTCACAAGAGCCCGTAAAATGGAATTTTAAGGTTTCTGATATTAAAAATGGAGAATTAAAGCTCACAATTAGAGCTGAGATAGATAAAAATTGGCGTCTGTATTCTCCGAAAGTTTATGATGATGGACCATTGGCTACCGAAATCAATATTTTTTCAGATACATTAAGTGTTCGTAAAAAAGGTTTCCTGTTGTCATCAAAGCCATTAGATGAATTCGATCCATATTTTTTTAAAAACATCTCTTTTTTTAAAAACGAGGCGGAATTTTACCAAAAATTGTATTATGCAGAGAGTTCAGGTGAGCCTATAAAAGGAGAGATTTCTTATCAGGTTTGTGATGATAGGTTATGTATCTTTCGCACCAAACCTTTTACCTTATCCACTGAAGGAAATATAGTAGAATCTAATCTTGGGGAGCTCAAAGAATACGATCTTTTAAAAATCGATGAAATGAGTCTGGATCTAAGTAATAACCGTCTTTTATTATCACCAACTGATATTGAATCAAATGATCAATCTTTTTTTTCTATTTTTTTATTAGGAATTTTAAGCGGACTCCTTGCTCTACTCACTCCTTGTATTTTTCCAATGATTCCATTAACTGTATCATTTTTTATTAAACAAAATCAATCAAATCGAAAAGGAATTTTTGATGCATTCTTGTATGGTTTTTTTATAATATTAATATATGGTTCTCTAAGTCTACCTTTCCACCTTGTTGATTCTTTAAATCCACAAATTTTAAATGATTTGTCAACAAGTGTATTTTTGAATCTAATATTTTTTATTGTATTTATATTTTTTGCGTTTTCTTTTTTTGGGTATTATGAGTTAACTCTACCT
>JBJKWZ010000006.1:0-67841 GCA_045561795.1 Flavobacteriaceae bacterium | reverse complement strand
TTACAGCATCCAAGACCGTATTGAAAACTGGTTTGCCAAGATGAGTTTGACCGCCCTTCCCAGGAGTAACACCCGCAACTACATTAGTTCCATACTCAATCATTTGTTTAGCATGGAAAGTACCTTCACTTCCAGTAAAACCCTGGACTATAATTTTTGAATCTTTATTAACTAGTATACTCATCTTATCTTTATTATTGTATTCTTTCTAGGTATGTTCCTTTTGAACAGTCAATCTTAATTTTATCCCCTTCGTTTATAAAAAGTGGAACTTTAACCTTAGCTCCTGTCTCAACAGTAGCAGGCTTAAGAGCATTTGTTGCTGTATTTCCCTTAACCCCTGGCTCTGTCTCAATAACTTTCAAGATTACATTGGAAGGCATATCAACTGAAAGAGGAATTTGATCTTCTGAATTTATAGAAATATTAACAATTTCACCTTCTTTTAAAAAGCCAGAATTTTCTAATAATTTTGATTCGATTGCAATTTGATTAAAATCATCATTATTCATAAAGTGAAAGTTTTCTGAATCATTATACAAAAATTGATACTTAGAGGTTTCAACGCGTATAGTTTCGATTTTATGGCCAGCTGAAAATGTATTATCAATAACTCTTCCATTACTGACACTTTTTAGTTTAGTTCTTACGAATGCTGGGCCTTTACCTGGTTTTACATGAAGAAATTCAACAATCTTATAAATATCGTTATTATATCTTATACAGAGCCCTTTTCTTATGTCAGACGTGGTCGCCATATTATTAACTTTTTCTAAAATAACCCTTCATAATTCCCCTATGTGAATTTTTAATAAAATCTAAGATTTCATCTCTTTCTGGACTAACTTCCATTTCCGCTTCAAGAATTTCTGTGGCCTGAGTGTTATTATAATTTTTTTGATATAAAATACGATAAATAGATTGAATTTCTCTAATTTTTATTGTGCTAAAGCCTCTTCTTCTTAAACCTACTGAATTAACACCAACGTAGGATAATGGTTCTCTTGCGGCCTTGACATAAGGAGGAACATCTTTCCTAACTAAAGAACCTCCAGTAATAAACGCATAATCTCCAACGGTGCAATATTGATGAATTGCAACCATGCCAGCCAGAATTACATAATTACCTATAGTTACATGTCCGGCAAGTGTTGAACTATTTGAAAAAATACAACTATCACCAACAATACAATCGTGGGCAATATGACTATAAGCCATAATGAGACAATTTTTACCTATTACAGTTTTTGTTCTGTCTTTTGTTCCACGATTTATTGTAACACACTCCCTTATGGTAGTATTATCACCAATTACAGCTATTGTTTCTTCTCCATTATATTTTAAGTCTTGAGGATTTGCCGATATAACAGCACCTGGAAAAATTGTGCAATTTTTTCCTATACGAGCTCCTTCCATTATGGTTACATTAGACCCTATCCATGTACCATCGCCAATTATAACATCATTATTTATGGTTGTAAATGGTTCAATTACAACATTTTTTGCAATTTTTGCCCCAGGATGAACATATGCTAGAGGTTGATTCATTGTTTATTTCTTAAAATTAATTGAGCCATCAGTTCAGCTTCAGTTACCAAACGCTCATTAGAAAAGGTAAATCCTTTCATGTGGCATATACCTCTCCGTATTGGAGATATTAATTCAAGTTTAAAAACCAGTTGGTCGCCAGGATAAACAGGGTACTTGAATTTGGCATTATCAATTTTCATGAAAAATGTTAGGTAATTTTCAGGATCAGATACAGTATTTAATAATAAGACCCCTCCAGTTTGTGCCATAGCTTCAATAATAAGAACTCCTGGCATTACTGGAGCACCAGGAAAATGGCCTGTGAAGAAAAATTCATTCATTGTTACTCCTTTAGATCCGATAACATGTTCTTTTGATATTTCATGAATCTTGTCTACAAGTAAAAATGGCGGTCTGTGTGGTAACATTTTCATTATGTCGCTAACACTCATTAGCGGCTTTTTTATAAGATTAATTTCTGGAAATTTATTTCTTTTTTCTTCCTTTATAATTTTAGAAAGTTTTTTTGCAAATTGAATATTAGTTCTGTGACCAGGTTTATGAGCTATAACTTTACCTTTAACTCTAGAGCCAATAAGAGCTAAATCCCCTATTATATCCAATAATTTATGTCTTGCGGCTTCGTTAGGATAATGTAGTGATAAGTTATCTAAAATACCATTTGGTTGAACTGAAATTTGTTTTTTATTAAAGGCCTTTTTAAGTCTTTCCATTGTTTTTTTTGATAGTGGTTTATCAACATAAACAATTGCGTTGTTTAAGTCTCCTCCTTGGATTAAACCATTTTCCAAGAGCATTTCAATTTCATGCAAAAAACTAAATGTTCTAGACGAGGCTATTTCAGCTTCATAATCATTTATATTATTCAAAGTGGCATTTTGAGTACCCAATATCTTAGTCCCAAAATCCACCATTGTCGTTATTTCATATGATTCAGATGGAATCATTGTTATCTCACTACCAGTATCTTCATCTCTAAATTTTATAACTTCTTTTACTACGTATTCGTTCCTCTCAACTTCTAGTTGCTTTATCCCAACTTTTTTTAAAGCTCTTACAAAGGATATTGAAGACCCGTCCATTATTGGAGGCTCAGGAGCATCTAAATGGATGTAACAATTATCAATATCAAGGCCAACAAGAGCAGATAAAACATGTTCTGTTGTATTTATTACAACCCCATTTTTGTTTAGATTAGTTCCCCTTTGGGTATCATAAACCCATTGAACGTCTGCTTCGACTATAGGATTTCCATCTAGATCATCTCTAACGAAACAATATCCGATGTCATGAGGGGCTGGTGAAAACTTAATCGTTACATTTTTACCTGTATGAAGTCCAACTCCATTTAAAACAACTTGATTATTAATTGTCGTTTGAAAATTATTCATTTTTATTTTTTTCTAAGCTCTCTAGTCTTTTTATAATTGAAGGGAAGCGTCTGAAATAAACATATGATTTGTTGTAATCTTTATAACTGATCGCTGGGGAACCCTGAATAACTGAACCATCTTTAATATTACTTATTATGCCTGATTGACCTTGGATACTAACATTTTTTCCGATTTTTAAATGTCCAATGATACCAACTTGTCCTCCAATTATACAATTTGATCCAATCTTAGTAGAACCTGCAATACCAGTTTGTGCAGCAATTACTGTATTAGCGCCAATTTCTACATTATGGGCAATCTGTATCTGATTATCCATTTTGACCCCCCTCAGTATACTTGTTGAACCTAAAGTTGCTCTATCTATTGTAGAATTTGCGCCAATTTCTACATAATCGGAAATTTCCACATTTCCGGTGTGGGGAATTTTTTTATAAGTCCCATCTTCTTTTGGAGCATACCCAAACCCGTCAGATCCAATTATACATCCGCTATGAATGTGACAGTTTGAACCAATTTTTGTTCCAGTTTTTATAGTGCAAAAACTGTCAATTTTGGTATTTTCTCCAATTGAAACATCACCTTCAATTATAACGTGAGAATCAATAATTACGTTTTCCCTTAATTTAACCTCATTGGCAATAATTGTATAGTTTCCAATATAACATGAAGAGGGTATATTAGAGGATTTGTCTATAATAGAAGAGGATTCAATCCCTTTTTTTGACTCAATATTTTTATTGTAATATTCTAATAAAGTTGAAAAAGCCTGATATGCGTCAGTAACTCTAATTAAAGTAGGGCTAATTTTATCATCAAGCTTAAAGTCTTCGTTAACTATAACAAGAGATGCGTTTGTAGTATAAATATGTTGAGTATACTTAGGGTTAGCTAAGAAAGTTAATGACCCATGAGTGCTTTCATCTATTTTAGATAAGCTATATACTTCAACAGTATCATCTCCATCAACTGTACCCTCTAATAAATTAGCAATTTCAGCTGCTGTAAACTTCATGTTGCAAAATTATAAAATAAAAATCAACTATTTTTATTCATAGTTACTTAATCTAGCTTCTTTAAATTCTTTATTGAATAATGCTTTGTAAAATTTTAAATATTGACCTAATTTTAAAAAGTTTGAAATATTAACAATGAGTAACAAAAAATTAAATATTCTTTGGATTGATGATGAAATAGATTTATTGAAGTCTCATTTTATTTTTTTAGAATCAAGAGGATATTTAATTCTCCCTTGTTCAAACGGTAGAGAGGGGATAAGCATTCTTAATAACAAAAAGATTGATTTGGTACTTTTAGATGAAAATATGCCAGGTTTAAATGGCTTTGAAACTTTATCAATAATAAAACAAAAAAAACCAAATCTTCCTGTAATTATGGTCACAAAAAATGAAGAAGAAAAAATCATTGATGATGCAATTGGATCAAAAGTTACAGATTACTTAATTAAACCAGTTAATCCCAATCAAATACTACATTCTTTAAAAAAAACACTTAATCAAAGAAATTTGATTTCAGAAAAAGCCTCTGATCAATATCAAAAAGATTTTAAAAAACTTAGTCTGGATATTTTATCTGCGAGTTCCTTTTTAAATTGGGTTGATCTTTACAAAAAATTTATTTACTGGAAAATAGAATTGATGGAACTAGAAAATAATTCAATGCTAAACATACTTGAAAATCAACTCAAAGAAGCAAATTTAGTTTTTGGTAAGTTTATCAAAAAAAACTACTTAAGGTGGATTAATTCAAAGGATAATATCCCTACCCTATCGCATAATGTTTTCAAAAATAAAATCACTCCTAATCTAAAAAAAAGTAGTCCAACATTATTAATTCTAATTGATAACCTTAGATTTGATCAATGGAAAATTATAGAGCCCTTAGTAAACAAATATTATAATGTACAGCAAGAGGACTTATACTGCAGTATTTTACCTACAACAACACAATATTCAAGAAATTCGTTTTTTGCAGGATTAACTCCTAATGAAATAAAAAATAAATTTCCAGATTTATGGATTGATGATGTTCATAAAGGAAATAAAAATAAACATGAAAAGGAACTTTTATCAAAACACCTAGAAAAATTAAACATTAAAGCTGAATCAAAATATTATAAAATTACTAGCTTGACCGATGCAAAAAGAATGGTGACTAGTTTATTAGAATTAAAAAAAAATACATTAAATACAATAGTCTATAATTTTGTTGATATTCTTTCTCATGCTAAATCAGAAATGAATATAATTAAAGAGTTAGCATTTGAAGATAAAGGTTATTTATCTTTAACTTTTAGCTGGTTTAAGAACTCTCCGCTATATGAATTAATTCAAAAAGCTTCTGAACTTAATTTCCAATTGATAATAACTACTGATCATGGATCAATAAATGTTACTCAGCCAATTGAGGTTATTGGGAATAGAGAAACTAGCTCCAATCTGAGGTATAAATATGGGAGAAGCTTAAAGTTCCCTCAAAAAAAAGTTTTTGAAATTAACGATCCGGTTAATTACAGCTTACCTCGATACAGCCATGAAGATAAATATGTATTTGCACTAGAAAATACATATTTTATTTATCCTAATAAATTTAACGAATATGCTAAACATTTCATGAATTCATATCAACATGGAGGAGTTTCGTTACAAGAAATGCTAATACCATTAATAAATTTATCACCTAAATAAATATGATGGAACTAAAGTATTCGTTAGATGAAATTGATACAATTGTATCAGATAAAATAATTCCAAAGATTAAAAAAAACATAATATGCCTAGAAGGTAGAATAGGTTCAGGGAAAACAACTTTTATAAAATCCATTTGTAATAATTTAAAAGTAATAGGCAATATATCAAGTCCAACTTTTTCTATTATCAATGAGTATAAAACTGTTAATGAAAATTTTATTTACCACTTTGATTTCTACAGAATTAAAAATAAAGAAGAAGCACTAAATTTAGGTATTGAAGAGTATTTTTATTCGTCTAATTTGTGTCTTATCGAATGGGGTTCTAAAATTGACATTTTAATACCTCAAAACAAACACAAAATAAATCTTAATTATATCGATGATATACATAGAAAATTAAATTTTTCTTAATGGGTTTTTCTAAAAAAATAAAACTTTTCTCCTTTGGATTAATTTTAGGTATAATTTTTTTAATTACCTTTTTAAATGGTAAAAAAGCAAGTTGCAATTATGGACCAACGAGTCGTGTGAAAAATAATTTAAAACAAAAAAAATGGATTTTCGAGAATAAAAAAATAGTTTTAGATAGTTTTAATGTAATAAATTTTTTGGAAAATTCTAAAGTTGATTTTAATAAAAGTAATACTAAAAAAGATAGCTGCAGAGTTTACTATTTAAAGGGTATCAGACAATATAAAGGAATTATTATAGACGCAATAAATTGTTCTAAAACTGTCAAAGCAAAAATTATTATGAATTAATTCTGCGCCGTTTAAATTCTTTTTTTATCAAATCCAATTCTCTAGATGATTGACCTCTTACAGATGAATTTTCTTCTGCCCTTCTAATTAGATATGGAAGTACTTCCTCTACAGGACCATATGGAAGAAGTTTACACACATTATAATCTAAATCTGCAATATTAAAACTTATTTGATCACTCATACCGTATAGTTGAGCAAACCAAATGTTTTTATTGTTATTTTTTATTTCATTTTTTTTCATAAGATCCATAAGTAAATACGAACTTTCTTCATTATGAGTACCTATTAAAAAGTTAAAATGATTTAAATTTTCCACAAGGAACTTCAAAGCATCATTAAAATTTCTGTCTGTTTCGATTTTATTCTTACAGATTGGATCTTCATAGCCTAGTTTTTTTGCTCTCAATCTTTCTTTTTCCATATAAGCGCCTCTAACAATTTTTACACCAGGGACAAATAATTTTTTCTTCGAAGAGTTTAACAAATGCTCTAAATATTTTAACTTATTTTTTAAATACATTTGAACAGTATTGTATATTAATGCATCTTCCTTATTATATTTAATCATATATTTTTCAACTAAAATATCGACTCCTGGTTGTATCCATGATTCTTCAGAATCAACTAAAATTCTTACACCATACTCTTGGCATAACTGAAAACATAAATCAAATCTTTTCTCAACTCTTTTAAGCTGACTTTTTTCATCCTTTTTGAGAGGTAAACCCTGACTTATTTTGTGAAATAATTTTAAAGAACCTAAACCTGTTGGTTTAAAAACTGTAAATGGAACATTCTCGTTTTTTGAGGCTGACTTTATGGTTTTAATAGTATTGTGAAGACATTCATCAAAACTTTCTTCAGATTCATAACCTTCAACGTGATAATGTAAAATTGATTTTAAATTAAATTTAGATAATTTTTTAACTGTTATCATTGACTCTTTTTCGTTTAAACCAACACAAAATTGGTCAAAAAGTAAATTTTTTATAATTGACACCACAGGTAACCTCAATTTTAAAAACAATCTTAACAAATTAGAACCTGACTTAACTATCAATGGATATTTTATCATATTGAATAAAAAAAGACTTTTTCTCAGAGAATTATTACTTTTTAGCTCAAAAGCTAATTTGGTATTTTCAAACAATTTTTTAGACACTTTTTATAAAAAATTAAATAGAAATAATAAAAACATTGGATATTAAATTATTTAAAAATAAGTTAATTTTGAACTTTGAAATGCAAAAGATAAAAACAAATTATTACGATATTTTTTTCTGCAATCAGAATTCATCATTGATTAACAAATTCATATCTAAAAATAAATATAATAAAGTATTTATTTTGGTAGACTCAAATACATACAAATATTGTTTGAGTTTGTTTTTAGAAAAGTATTTAAATGAGATAAAAGCAAAATTAATCACAATTAAAAATGGTGAAGAAAATAAGAATACAAAAAGTTTAAATACAATTTGGAATAAAATTTCTAAACTGGGTGGTGATAGAAATAGTCTTTTAATTAATCTTGGTGGTGGACTTGTTTCGGACTTGGGAGGATTTGTTGCATCTACTTATAATCGTGGTATTCATTTTATAAATGTTCCAACTACTTTGCTCTCAATAGTTGACGCTTCAATTGGTGGAAAAGTTGGTATAAACTTAAAGAAACTAAAAAATCAAGTTGGTGTTTTTAATTATCCAAAATTAATTTTGATTGATACTTCGTTTTTGCAAACACTACCAAATAGAGAATTAAAAAGTGGATATGCAGAGATGATAAAACACGGACTAATTTTTGAAAAAAAATACTATAAAAAACTATCCAAATTAAAGAATATAGATTCAAAATTGAGTACTGAATTAATTTACAACTCTATTACAATAAAAAATAAAATTGTAAATAAAGACCCTAAAGAAAAGAATCTAAGAAAAATATTAAATTTCGGACACACACTTGGGCATGCAATTGAAAGTCATTTTCTTGATAGAAAAAAATCAAAAACTATTTTACACGGTGAAGCAATTGCTATTGGAATGATACTTGAAAGCTACATTTCATATAAAATTTTAAAAATGCCTTATGAGCAATGTCTTGACATCAAGCAGACAATGAAAAGTAAGTTCAAAAAAATAAAAATTAATAACGAAGATGCAAAATCAATTCTAGAGCTTATAAAGTTTGATAAAAAAAATAAGAATGGAAAAGTTCTTTTTGTTTTACTTTATGAAATTGGTAAAAGCAAAATAGACATAGAAGTTTCAAAAGAGACGATAATTGAATCTCTAGAGTTTTACAGGTCGTAAATTATGCTGAATTTCTGCTAGCATTAATATTTCCAAAAAGGGATCTCAAAATCAATTTTTCGTAAACTTTTTTATTCATGTCTAACCCTTTTTCCCTAGTCTTCATCAAAGCAAATTGCTGAATTGTTAATAGCGGTAAAACAATTTCCTCTCTTATATCTATTGATTTTTTTCCAGCAGGTTGGTCTTGCATAAGTTCATTTTGTCCAGATAATTCTAAAAGAATTTTTTTTGTTAACAAAAATTCCATGTACAGCATTTTCCAAAAATGTCCATATTGTTCATCTTTAACTATATAATGTGTAAGACCGAAAAATGATTTGGACAGACTCATCATGCTGTTTGCTATAAGAGTCCTAAAAAATAGTGAATTGTTATAAAGTGATTTTACCAATTGAAAATCATTATTTTTTTTAAAATAATTTAAAGCAGTACCAACTCCATAAAAACCAGGAATATTCTGTTTTGATTGGCTCCATGAACCAACAAATGGAATTGCTCTTAAATCTTCAAAATTTAACTTTTTAGACTTTGATCTTGAAGAAGGTCTACTACCTATATTTGTTTTTGAATAATATTTTAATGTGGTCATATTTTCCAAGTATCCTGTAAAATCTGGGTGGTCCTTAAGTTCCAAGTATTTCTTGAAGCTGATATTTGCTATTTTTTCAAATGTTTTTCTGTCTCTATTAGAAAAATTTGTCTTATTAGGTTCTAAAAGACTATTTTGAAATCCCGAACTCAATAATTGCTCTAAATTAAATTGACTTGAGTCAAGTGTTCCAAAATTTGAACTAATAGTTTGACCTTGAACTGTTAATTCAATGTTATTTGAAGCTATATGTTCTCCAAGTGAAGCATAAAATTGATGAGTATTTCCTCCACCTCTTGCTGGAGGACCCCCTCTTCCATCAAAAAAAGAAATATCAAAGTTGAATTCTCGAGATAATTTAGAAAGAGATTCCTTTGCTTTATATATACTCCAATTTGCCATAATATAACCGCCATCTTTAGTTCCATCAGAAAAACCAAGCATTACAATCTGTCTGTTATTTCTATTTTTAAGATGGTTTTGATATAATTTTGTTTCATAGAGCATTTTTAAAACTTTAATTGATTTTTGCAAATCAGTTATCGTTTCAAATAAGGGAATTATATCAACAGTTGGTTTAATCCATCCTGTTATTCTTATCAAAGCGAATAGAATTAATATATCTTCCAAGGATGAACAATTAGAAATTATATATCGATTTGATCCTTTTTCACCATTTAATTTTTGAATAATTTTCATAGCCTCAATTGAACCTAGAGTATCAACAATTATTGGATCTTTAAAAATAGAAGAAGATATAGTACCATTAATTTTTGAGAGATAATCTATTTTTTTTTCTAATTCTAGTGAATCATATTTACCTTTCAAATTAATGTTTAAAAATTTACTACATTGGCTAGATTCAATAATATCAATAAAAACTTTTCTCAAAATCCGAGAATCTTGACGAATATCAAGACTAGCAAAATGGTATCCAAAAATCTTGACTTTGTTATAAAGATCTAAAACTTCCTCAACATATATACCGTTATGGTTTTTGTTTAGGATATTTATTACCTCATTTAACCTATCCATAAATTCTTTTAGACTTATCTGTTTGTTTTTATTTAGTAAGGAGTTATACATTTTTGATTCTGTGTCATCAATTAATTCTTCAACTTCGTCAAAAGTCATTTTCCTCTTTAATTTTCGTAAGTCCCTATAATAGTTTCTTTGGATAGAATATTTAAGTTTCTCAGCTGTTTTAATCGAAACATCTGGGGTTACATAAGGATTTCCATCACGGTCACCGCACGGCCAAAATCCAAAACTAAAAAGCTCATTTCTTAATTTCTTACCATCTAAAATATTCTGTTCAATATAATTATAAATCCTACTAGAGGAAGTATAAAATATATTTTCTAAGTACCATATTAAGCTCATTGCCTCGTCAAAAGGAGTAGGCTTCTTTTTTTTAAAAAATCTGGTTTTTCCAAGTTGTAATAGTAATTTTTTAATTTCATCAATATTACCTTCTGAAATAAAAAACGATAAATCATTTATAATTCCAAGAACACTGCCAGGATAAAACTGAGTTGGATGAGCTGTTAAAACAAGATTAATTTTGAAAGATTCGAGATAGCTACTAAGTTCTTTTAACTTTCCCTTTCCTGTTGCTTCTTCTTTAATATATCTTAAAGTTCCTCTACCATGCATATTATTGACAATTGAAAATGCAGAATCTTCTATTGCATCAAATAAAACGATTTGACGTTCGATGAATTGAATAAAAGAAAATAAAAGATTAAGTCTTTCTTTATCAGTTAATTCAACACAATATTTTTCAAAAAAAGATTCAACAATGAATAAAGGTGATTTTTTTTCAGTGTAACTGGATTTACAATGTTCAGAAAATAATGGTAATAATAATGAAGTCTTTAAAATTGACTTAAAGGGAAGAGTTAGAAATAGTGAGTTGTAAATTTCAAACTTTGATAAAACATGTTCATTAAATCGTTCAAGCTTAGTCTTACGAGCCATTTAAAAATTTATAGATCTGAAAATATAGTATGCATTAATCTCTTCTTATCGTTGATGCTTTCTTCGAGTGATATCATTGTTTCAGATCTAGAAACTCCAGATATGTCATCTATTGTAAAAATCAAATCTTTAGCATGTTTAGTATCTTTAGCTCTTAGCTTACAATAAATATTGAATTTTCCAGTAGTTATGTGAGCTACAGTTACATTAGGAATCTTTTCTAGTTCAGATAGTACCTTTTCCGTTAAATCATTCCTTTCAAGATATAAACCTATGTAAGCAATAAACGAGTATCCCAATTTCTCGTAGTCCAGGTTTAAAGAAGAACCCTTTAGAATTCCGGCATCTTCCATTTTTTTTACCCTTACGTGGACTGTTCCAGCAGAAACAAGTAATTTTTTAGAAATATCAGTAAAAGGGATTCTAGCGTTATCTATTAGTATGTCAAGTATTTGATGATCTATTTCATCTAGTTTGATTTTTTTCATTTGTAAATTATTCATTTAAAAATAAGCCAAAATCCAAGAATAATTCTAATTTTTCTAAAATTTTTTGATTATTTTCTTCTAAGTCAATTGATTTACTTGTAAATTTTGAAAAATCAATAATTCTGTTTCCATAAAGCTTTTTATTAGATTCTTTTTCAATTTTTGGATAGAAATAAATCATATTTTGTTTTAGGTATTCATGAAATTGAATAAAAAGTTTATTTGATAGACCTTTAGAACATTTAATATTTATAATCTCAAGATCCCTCAGGTAATCATGATTTTCAGGAATTGAAAAATAAATGTCAGTATTAAGTTTTATTTGAGCATCATAAGCAAATAAATTTAAAAAATTTAGGAGGCATTTATAAACCTCACCTACAACCAAATTCCTTCCAAAATCATTTGGATGATGTCCAGCCTCTATCAGAATAGTAGGTGTGTTTTGTGACATAAAAAAATCACCAAAACAATTGATGTTAAAGGCATCATTATAGCGTCCTACTGACCAAGTTTTGTCTGGTTTGATAGATTTGTATAACAACCCAATCATTGACATTGCCTCTTTTCTGATCCTATTAATTGATTTTGATTTATCATAACTGGGAGCTAAAAAAGATATTAAAGCTGATAAAGTTGGGTTTCCTGCAGCGTAAATTGAACGTTGATCATGGAGATTTATGCAAAAATGTGGCTTGAATAGGTTAAAAAGTGAAATAAGTAGTTTTGATTCTGGTTGGGTTCTTTTCATAGCATCTCTATTCAGATCAACACCATTGGCATTAAATCTTGAGTATTTATAACAACCATCAGGATTTAGCTGATATATAACCTTAATACTTAAATCATGCAGTAAACTAGAATTTTTTTTAGTTAAATCAGAAAAGAGCTGAATTAGAGCACGCGTTGTGGTGCTCTCATTTCCGTGCATTTGTGACCAAAATAAAACTTTTTTTTTACCAGAACCGAACGAAGACAGCAAAACAGGCCTTTTTTCAACAGAATATCCTAAAATAGAAGTAAAGTCATCAAGGTTATTTTGAATTAATAATTCATCAAGAATACCAGGAGATAAATATCGATTGTTTTTAAATGAATACATATTACAAATTTATGAAATGATAAAGTAATTTAATTCTTTTGTTTGTATACATTTATATACATATAAATTGGTTTTATTGTTGGAGTCTTTAATTTAAAAATTAAAATATTAATAATCAGTATTTTATGTCAGTATAACTAAATAAATGATTTAATATAAAACATCACTTAATTAATATATTTAATTTTAAATTTTTTTAATTTTATATTTTATTTTATTAAATTGTATACAATGATAAACAATGAATTAATAGTTTCAAAAATTAAGAAATTGATGGAAGACAATAATTTGACTCCGTCATCATTTGCAAAAAAAATTCGATCAAAGAGAGCTAATGTTTCTCATATTTTATTAGGTAGGAATAAACCCAGTTTAAATTTTTTAATTAAGATTGTAGATTCTTTTGATGATATTTCGTTGGACTGGTTTATTAATAATGAGGTAAATTCATCAGATACTTTCAGAAGAATAGGTGACTCGAATACAAATAATAAAGATGAAAATGCAAAAAAAATTAACACTATCGTACACTTTTACGAAAATGGGACTTTTAGGCTATTTGAAAACTCTGATTAACTTTTGCTTTCTAACCAAATACCTCCTTTCATTCTTGATTTTTTTAAACTTTTCTTGCCATAAAGTTGACAGGAATTGTTCAAATTTTAGATTAGGTACTTTTAAATATGAGCGAGTTATTGGAGATAAACTGACTACCTCTTTCTTTATCAGAGATAATGATACAGAAATTGAATTCTACAACAACAAAATTGATACCTCAAAAATTAATTGGGTTAATGAATGTGAATTCATTTTAAGAAAACAAAACCCTACCAGCAACCTTGAAAAAAAACCAATATCAATAAAAATCATTAGCACCCACAAAAACTACTATATCTTCGAATTCTCATTGGTTGGCGATAATAAAAACAGGAAAAGAGGAAAGATTGTTAAAATAAGTGAAGGATTAGATTTGCCTTCAAAATTTTAATTTTGTTTGAATTTTATCAAGTTTTGACAACTCGTCAGGTTCATTTACCTCAAATTCACTCACCACTCTGTTTTGAGTGCTATCCTCATATGGCAAACTTTCAATCAATGAAATTTTATTTATCTTCCTTTTGGAATATTTTTTTTCAGTTAAAAGTCTATTTCCACTAGCCTTAAATCCCTTTATGTCAATAAATTCCTCAACATTTATCTTTTTTTCTTGATTTAGCTCCTCCCCTTTATTCTTTTTAAAATAAATATTAATAACAGGTCTCCACTCAGTTGTAATAAATACAAATTTCACGTCCTCTTTTAAATAATTTAATTCTTTATTCTGATTTTCAATTAAAAATCTTTTAATGAAATATTCTTTTTTATTTTCATCATAGTAAACCAAAGTGATTGGTTTTCCTTTAATCCATCTCTCTATTACTATTGGCAATCCTTTAAATTGAGTTGATGGCTCTGGTGTAGTTGTTTTCAGCGTGCCATCCTCGTTAATAATAAGTAATAAATCCTCAGCTCTGAAAGCTCCAAGTGGGTTCCCTCTTGAATCTAAGTTCAATTTTAAAACAATTGGGTCAAACCAAACATTTCTGGGTTTTAGAGTAGATAGGCCTTTTTCCTTAAACTCTACCTTTAAGAGATTATGTTTTGATAAAATATTTCCTCTCGCACTTCTACTTTTTATTTGATAACGTGAAAAATCTTCATCATAGTCCCTTTTTCTCAAACTTTCTGTGCTTTTAGACTTTTTAATATAATATCTTACTTTTTCAGCCTCTCCATTAGAATTTGCAGAGAAGTGAAGCACAAGACTACCAGGGCTGCCTTGTGTAATGTCATAGATTTTATCCCGTGTGATTCCAGTAACAGCAAATCTTTTGATATACGAAATTTTTGATTTTCCATCTTTATAAATTAAATTATAGATTGTTCTAAAATCTTTTTTCTTGAAAACTGCAACGTATCCGATCTCTTTTTCTATAAAAATTTTACTGTCTACCCTCACAACCTTCATCTTCCCCGAATTAGTAAATACAATTATATCGTCTATGTCTGAGCAGTCACAAACATATTCATTTTTTCGTAATGAAGTTCCAATGAAGCCCTCTTCTCTGTTGACATAAAGCTTTAAATTTCTAGTAACAACCTTTGTTGCATCAACGTTGTCAAAAACCCTAATTTCAGTTCTTCTATCTTTATCTTTTCCATAATCTCCCAACAAACGCTCAAAATAAGTAATAGAATAATTAATTAAGTTTTTAAGATTATTTTTAACTGTAGAAATAGATTCTTCAATTTGATTAATTTTCTCTATAGCCTTATTCAAATCAAATCTAGAAATCTTTTTAATCCTTATTTCAGTCAGTTTAAGGATATCATCATTATTAATTTCGTGTTTAATTTGACTTTCAAATGGAATTAAACCATTTCGAATTGCATCTATAACTCCCTCCCATGTATTTTCCTTTTCAATATCTCTATATATTTTTTTTTCAATAAAAATTCTCTCTAATGTTGAAAATCTCCACAGATTTTCTAAATCTTTGAGCTTTACATTGAGTTCTTTTTTTAATAATTCCACAGTATTATCAGTAGAGTTTTTTAAAATATCAGTTATCCCCATAAAACTGGGTTTGTTATTGACAATAACGCATCCTTGAGGTGAAACAGAAGTTTCACAGGAAGTAAATGCATAGAGAGCATCTATTGTCTTGTCAGGAGAAATTCCAGGAGGAAGGTATATTAAAATTTCAACTTCTGAGGACGTGTTGTCTTCAATCTTTTTGATCTTAATTTTACCTTTATCATTTGCTTTTAAAATGGATTCTATTAATGAGGTAGTTGTGGTGCCAAAAGGTATTTCCGTTATGATTAAAGTATTTTTGTCTTTTAATGAAATTCTAGCGCGAACTTTTATTTTCCCACCCCTCTCACCATCATTGTAATTTTGAACATCCATAATTCCACCCGTCTGAAAATCTGGGAAAATTCTAAATTTTTTACCTTTCAAATAAGAAACACTTGCTTTTATTAATTCCTTAAAATTATGAGGTAAAATTTTTGTTGAAAGCCCAACTGCAATACCTTCTGCCCCTTGTTCTAAAAGTAAAGGGAATTTTACAGGAAGGTGAATTGGTTCCTTTTTTCTTCCATCATAAGATAATTGCCATTCTGTTATTTTGGGACTAAAAATAACTTCTAGAGCAAACTTTGAAAGTCTTGCCTCGATGTATCTAGACGCGGCTGCTTTGTCTCCAGTAAGAATATTTCCCCAATTTCCTTGAGTTTCTATCAGTAAATCTTTTTGTCCAACTTGAACAATTGCATCGGATATACTTGCATCACCGTGGGGATGGAACTGCATAGTGTGACCGACAATATTAGCAACCTTATTAAAACGACCATCATCCAGTTCTTTCATAGAATGTAAAATTCTCCTTTGAACAGGTTTTAGTCCATCAAAAACATCTGGTATAGCTCTTTCTAAAATTACATAAGAAGCATAATCTAGAAACCAGTCTTTGTACATGCCAGTAACCTTAACAAGCTTCTCCTCAGAATTAGAAGTATTTTCTTTATTGTAAAAATCTAAATTTTCATCCATGTCAATCAACAGACTCGATTAAATCGGCTTCAATTTTTAAATTATCAATTATGAAGTTTTGCCTATCGGGTGTGTTTTTCCCCATATAAAATTCTAATAGCTCTTCTATGGTTGTTTCTTTGTCCATTCTAATTGGATCTAAACGCATACTATCTCCAATAAAATACTTGAATTCGTCAGGGGATATTTCACCAAGTCCTTTAAACCTTGTTATTTCAGAATTTACACCTAAACTGTCTATTGATTTCGTTTTTTCAATTTCAGAGTAGCAATACACAGTTTTTTTATTGTTTCTAACCCTAAATAAAGGGGTTTGCAAAATAAACAAATGTCCTTCCTTGACTAATTCTGGAAAAAATTGTAAAAAAAATGTAATTAATAAAAGTCTTATATGCATACCATCTACATCAGCATCTGTAGCAATTACAATTTTATTGTATCGTAAACATTCAAGACTATTTTCAATGTTAAGTGCTGCTTGCAAAAGATTAAATTCTTCATTTTCGTAAACTATTTTTTTTGACATTCCGTAGGTATTCAAGGGTTTTCCCCTGAGGCTAAATACGGCTTGAGTGTTTACATCACGTGACTTTGTTATTGATCCACTAGCAGAATCACCTTCCGTGATAAAAATTGTAGAATCTAATCTTTTTTCTTTACCAAAATCTCCAAGATGTATTCTGCAATCTCTAAGTTTTTTATTATGTAAACTTGCTTTTTTAGCTCTTTCTCTTGCAATTTTTCTAATTCCTGATAGCTCTTTCCTTTCTTTTTCTGCTTGAAGTATTTTTTTTTGAATCGATTCTGCAATTTCACCATTCTTATGAAGAAAATTATCTAATTGTGTACTAAGAAAATCAATTATATAAGAGCGAACCGAAGGCAACCCATCCCCCATTTCAGTTGATCCAAGTTTAGTTTTTGTTTGAGACTCGAAAACAGGCTCCATAACCTTGATGCTAATAGAACAAACAATAGATTTTCTTATGTCCGAAGATTCATAATTTTTTCCAAAAAATTCTCTTATTGTTTTTACATAACCTTCTCTAAATGCAGATAAGTGGGTTCCTCCTTGAGAAGTGTTTTGTCCATTAACAAATGAGTGATACTCCTCACTATATTGTGTCCTACTATGAGTTAATGCAACTTCAATGTCTTCACCCTTCAGATGAATTATTGGATATAAAAATTCATTTATATTAGATTGGTCTTCTAACAAGTCGCGTAATCCATTCTGAGAAAAAAAAGTTTTGCTATTGTAAAAAATCTTCAGTCCAGGATTTAAAAAAACATAATGTTTCAACATTCTTTCAATATGTTCGTCTCTGTATTTAAAAGTTTTAAATATGGTTTTGTCAGGAGTAAAAGAAATTTCAGTTCCATTTTCTTTAACGGAGCTTTCATCCTCAACTTGGTCAACCAAGACACCGGAATGAAAAGTAGCTGACTTTGACCTACCGTCTCTTATAGATTCAACAGTAAATGAAGAAGACAGTGCATTTACAGCTTTAGTTCCAACTCCGTTTAAACCAACCGATTTTTTAAATGCCCTGGAATCATATTTGCCTCCAGTGTTCATTTTAGAGACAACATCAACTAATTTTCCAAGTGGGATACCTCTTCCATAGTCCCGAACAAAAATTTCAATCTGGTCCGTTTTTATTTCAATTTTATTTCCAGACCCCATAACAAACTCATCTATTGAGTTATCTATGATTTCCTTTAAAAGAATATAAATTCCGTCATCAGAATAAGAGCCGTCTCCCAACTTGCCAATATACATTCCTGGTCTGGTTCGAATATGATCTTTCCAGTCCAAAGATTTTATATTTTCCTCAGTGTACTTAACCTGTCCTGTCATAATTAGTAAATATACATGTTGAATCACTAGATATGCATGTGAAGACAATAAAAGTAATTAACACATTTGGGTTGAAAACTATCTTATTTGAATATCAACTTTTAATAATTTGCAAGGAAATTTAAGATATTGTTTTTTACTCTATATTCAATATTTTCAACTAGAGCAGGGACAAATTTTTTTCCAGTAATGGTTTCATAAAGCTCAACGTATCTGTCAGAAACCATTTTTGTAAAGTTATGATCTATTACTGGAAGTTGCTGCCCTTCAAGACCCTGAAATCCCTTAGATATAAGCCATTGTCTAGCAAATTCTTTTGATAGTTGCCTTTGATTTGAAGATTGTTTTTGTCTCTTTTCATATCCTTCAAGGTGAAAATATCTTGATGAATCAGGTGTATGAATTTCGTCAATAAGTAGAATCTCTCCATCATTAGATTTACCAAATTCATATTTAGTATCAACCAAAATTAAGCCTCTATCTCTAGCTAATTTTGAACCTTTTTCAAACAATAGATTAGTGTAGCCCTCAATTTTAGTATAATCATTCTCAGAAATTAAACCTTTATCTAAGATTTCATCTTTTGATATATCCTCATCATGGCCGTTTTCTGATTTTGTCGAAGGAGTTATTATTGGATTTTCAAAAGGATCATTTTCATTCATTTTTTCGGGTATTTTTACACCAGAAATATATCTTTTACCTTTTTTATATTCTCTTGCTGCGTGTCCTGACAAATATCCTCTAATTATCATTTCTACTTTGTATGGTTGACACTTTTTCCCTATTGAAACAATCGGATCAGGAGATGATATTAACCAATTGGGAACAATATCTCTTGTGGAATTTAGCATATCAACTGAAATTTGATTTAAAATTTGGCCTTTGTATGGAATCCCCTTTGGAAGTACTACATCAAATGCGGATAAACGATCTGTAGTTATTATAACTAACAAATCATTGTCAAGAGATATAACCTCCCTAACCTTACCATTATATTTATTTAATTGATTGGGCAATTCAAAGTTAGTGGATAATAAAGTACTCATGTCAGTTCAATTGTATGCTGCTATCACTTTCTTTACAAGTTTATGTCTAATCACATCTTTTTCACTTAGATGCAAAATTTTAATACCGCTAGTGTTTTTAAAAATATTTAGAGCTTCATTTAATCCAGATATCATTTTTTTTGGTAGATCTACTTGCCCAGGGTCACCAGTGATAATGAATTTAGCTTCAGGACCCATCCTTGTAAGAAACATTTTCATTTGAGAATGGGTGGAATTTTGAGCTTCATCTAAAATAACAAAAGCATTATTTAGTGTTCTCCCTCTCATAAATGCAAGGGGAGAGATTTGAATTATGCCTTTTTCAAGATAAGAATGCAGTTTTTCAGTTGGAATCATATCATAAAGTGCATCGTATAGTGGTTGAATATACGGATCCAGCTTGTTTTTTATATCACCAGGTAAAAATCCTAAGCTTTCTCCTGCCTCTACAGCAGGTCTAGTCAATATAATTCTTTTAATTTTTTTTTCTTTTAAAGCTTTTACTGCTAGTGCAACACTAGTATATGTTTTACCAGTCCCTGCAGGACCTACTACAAACAACATATCATACTTGTTTGATAATTGGACAATCTTTATTTGGTTTTTAGTCTTAGCCCTTATTATATTACCCTTAACTCCATGTGTAATTATGACCTTTTCATCGGGAATATATTTAAATTTTCCTGAATCAGAATTAAGAATTTCATCTAAAATATTGTTTGACAAATTATTATATTTAAGAAAATAATCAGTGAGTAAGTTGAATTTAGTTTTAAAAACTTTTAACTCAGATTTATCGCCATAAGCCTTAACAAAAGAACCTCTAAATACTAATTTCAACTTTGGAAATACTTCTTTTATTTTGCTTAATGTTTGACCATTATCATAAAAAGACTGAGGGTTGATTTCCTTAAATTCAATTTTTATCTCGTTCAATTAAAATAAATTATTTTGCTAGTATTTGTAAGTTTGTAACCAAATTAACATTTTTAAAAATAAAAAATGAAATTTAAATTAAATTCTTCATGTCTATAATTACTTTAACAACTGACTTTGGATTTAAAGATTATTTCATTTCTGTAATAAAGGCTTCTATTTACAATGAAATCCCAAATGCTAATGTGATAGATATTTCTAATTCAATAAGCCCTTTCAATCACTCAGAAGCAGCATATATTTTGAAAAATGCATTTCGTGCTTTCCCAAAAAATTCAATCCATATTGTAGGTGTTGATTCTGAGTTTTCACCGGAAAATAAGCATTTATTAATGAGATTCGATAATCATTATTTCATAGGCGCTGACAATGGTATATTTTCATTATTATTGGAGGGTAGAAAATATGATAATTTAGTAGAAATTAATATACATAATGTTTCTGTAAGTTCATTTCCAGTATTAGATGTATTTGTCAAGGTAGCAGGACACATGAGCAGGAAGGGAAATATGGAGGTGGTTGGAATTAAAACAAACGAACTAAAAGAAATAATCAATGTTAATCCTGTAATTAATGAATCCCAGACTCAATTAATAGGAAGTGTTATATACATAGATAACTTTGGAAATGTCGTTGTAAATATTAAAAAGAATTTTTTTTTAGAAATACAAAAGTCTAGAGATTTTGTTATATACGCCAACAGTGTGAAATTTCAAAAAATTTATAACTCATATTCTGAAGCTATTGATTTTGATATTCCTAAAAACAAAAGAGAAGAAGAGGGAAAAAAGATTGCAATTTGGAATTCAGCTGATTATCTAGAAATCGCAATATACAAGAGTAATCCCTCTAAGGTAGGAAGTGCAAACAGCTTATTTGGACTTGAATTTAGAACTACTATAACAGTTGAGTTTTTATAAAAAACAAACTTGTTTGTGTCATTTGAAATTCTATAAATCCGAAAATTTTAAGATGATATCTTAATTTTCTTACCTATATTTTTTTTAAAAAAATAATAGTAAATAACTTTTTATAAGTAAGTTTTAATATCTATTTCATTAAACTTATATTTGGTTGTATAATAAAGTTTTAATGAAATTTATTGTTTCAAGTCATGGCCTTTTAAAAAAACTGCAAATACTATTAGAAGTAGTTAATGCAACAAATACTTTACCTATACTGGATAATTTTTTATTTCAAATAAATAAAAACTCTTTAAAGGTCACATCCTCAGATCTAGAAACTACTATGTCTACTACATTAGAAATTGAATCTGAGAGTTCTGGGGAAATTGCAGTTCCAGCGAGACTTTTGGTTGATGCCTTAAAGAATTTTGCAGAACAACCACTTACATTTTCATCTCAAGAGGATAGTGTCCTAGAAATAAATGCTAACGATGGTAAATATAGAATTTCATTTGTATCAGCAGAGGAATACCCAAAACCAATTGAAATCAAGGACTCAACCTTAACTTCTCTTAAAGGTGGAATTCTTTCTAAAGCAATTAATTCTACTATTTTTGCAACTGGTAATGATGACTTAAGACCTGTTATGAGCGGAGTTTTTTTTCAATTTACTACTAAAAACATTAGTTTGGTTGGCACAGACGCCCATAAATTGGTTAGGTATATTCGAAATGATATAAAATCAGACGGGAATTCTGAATTCATCATGCCTAAAAAGGCTTTGCAAGTTTTAAAAAAGACTATTTTGACTGATTCTGAAAATGATGTGTCTATAGAATACAATGAAACTAATGCGAAATTTATATTTGAAAATTATAGTCTTAGCTGTAGACTAATAGAAGGCAAGTATCCAAATTATGAAGCTGTAATACCCAAGCAAAATCCAAACAAACTTATAATAGAAAGGATTTTATTGCTTAATTCAGTAAAAAGGGTGGGTATTTTTTCAAATAAAAGTACAAATCAGATAAAATTTAAAATTGCTGGATCTGAATTAAATATTTCTGCTGAAGATTATGATTACAACAATAAAGCAGAAGAAAGGATTAGCTGTAATTATAATGGTGACGACATTGAAATAGGATTTAATTCAAGATTTTTAACTGATATGTTAAATAATTTGGATTGTGACGAAATATGTCTATCAATGTCATTACCAAATAAAGCTGGAATAATTACTCCGACTAATAAAAACAACAATGAAGAGGAAATCACTATGTTACTTATGCCAGTAATGCTTAATAGTGATTAAAGTACCGGAATTGCTTCAGACATACTTTTGTAAGTACCATTATTTAATTTATCTCGAATTGATGAAAATGCTTTCAATGTAACTTCGATGTCTTCTATAGTATGAGAGGCAGTTGGAATTAATCTTAATAATATCATACCTCTTGGAATAACTGGATAAACTACTATAGAGCAAAAGATTCCATAATTTTCTCTCAGATCTTTTACTAATACCATAGCTTCCGGTATACTTCCTTTAAGATAAACAGGCGTTACACAACTTTGAGTATTCCCTATATCAAAACCTCGATTTTTTAGTCCTTCTTGTAGGGAAAAAACATTTTCCCATAACTTCTTTTTGAACTGAGGTTTTGATTTCATCATTTCTATCCTTTTTATAATACCATAAACCAAAACACTTTGTAAGGACTTTGCAAACATTTGAGAACGCATGTTGTACTTTAGAAAGTCTAACACTTCCTTAGAACCAGCAATAAAAGCTCCAGTTGAAGCAATTGATTTAGCAAAAGTAGCAAAATACACATCAATTTCATTCTGAATACCCTGTTCATCACCTGTCCCTGATCCATCTTTCCCTAAGGTGCCAAAGCCATGGGCATCATCAACTAAAAATCTAAATTTATACTTTTCTTTTAATTTTACTATTTCTCTTAACTTTCCTTGCTCTCCTCTCATTCCAAATACACCTTCGGAAATAACCAGTATGCCTCCATTACTATTACTAGCAACCTTTGATGCTCTTTTAAGATTCTTTTCTAAACTTTCAATATCATTATGCTTATAGGTAAAACGCTTGCCCAAATGGAGTCTAACACCATCAATTATACAAGCGTGAGAATCCGAATCATAAACTATAACATCATTTTTAGATACCAATGTATCTATAGTTGATAAAATACCTTGATATCCAAAATTCAAGACATAAGCAGATTCTTTATTTACTAAATCAGCGAGTATATTTTCTAGCTTTTCATGAAGATCTGTATGACCGGACATCATTCTAGCACCCATTGGGTGAGCAGAACCAAATTTCCTGGCTGCTTCTGAATCTATTTCTCTTACTTCATGATTATTGGCAAGACCAAGGTAGTCGTTTACACTCCATGTAATGACTTCTTTTCCATTAAACATCATTCTATTTGAAATTGGTCCCTGCAATTTTGGGAAAACAAAATAGCCTTCGGCAACTGATGCCCATTTTCCTAAAGGCCCCTTGTTTTCGATAATTCTTTGAAATAAGTCTTTCATTTTTTTACGAATATATTTTAATTATTATATGTATTCAACTTTAGATTGTTTTTCGAAAGAATTATACTGATTAAATCCCTGATCTACCATCCATTTTTCGCTATAAATTTTACTTAGATATCTTGAACCATGGTCTGGAAAAATAGTAACTACAACACTTTTTCTAGAAAATCTATTTTTCTTATTTAATAATCTAACCGCTTCAAAAGCAGCACCTGAAGTGTAACCCACAAAAAGTCCTTCCTCTTTTGTTATTTTACGTGCCATGTAAGCACTCTTTTCGTCAGATACCTTTATAAATTCATCAATTAACTCAAAATTAGTAGTACTAGGTATGTGATTTTTACCTAACCCTTCTATTCTGTAGGGATATATTTCGTTGGGATCTAATTCGTTAGTTTCATGATATTTTTTTAAAACAGAACCATATGCATCAACTCCTATAATCTTTATTGAAGGGTTCATTTTTTTTAAATATTTAGCACAACCAGATATAGTCCCTCCAGTGCCGCTACAGGCTACTAAGTGAGTTATTTTACCGTCCGTCTGCTTCCAAATCTCAGGTCCCGTGGTTTTGAAATGAGCTTTTACATTTAATTCATTAAAATATTGATTTATATAAACTGAATTCTTAGTTTCATATACTAGTTTTTTAGCAACTTGGTGATAAGATCTTGGATCGTCAGCTTTAACATTTGCTGGACACACATAAACTTCCGCACCTAGCGCTCTTAACATATTAATTTTATCATTTGAACATTTTGAGTTTACTGCTAAAACACACTTATAGCCTTTAATTATGGCTACCATTGCTAGACTAAAACCTGTATTCCCTGAAGTAGTCTCAATTATTGTTGAGTCTTCAGTAATTTTACCTTGCTTCTCCAAGTCCTCTATTATATGTAAGGCAATTCTATCTTTATTTGAATGTCCAGGATTGTATGCTTCCCATTTTGCGAAATGAGATCCTTTATAATTTGATGGTACATTATTCAATTTAATAAGAGGTGTTTTACCTATAAGCTTTAGAACATTGGGATAAATATCAGGATGCAAATTCATTTTAAATGATGTTAACCGGTGCAAATTTAACTAATTATTTTTTGTTCTCAAGTCCTAAAAGGAAAGCATATTTCTTTGAGGTTTCTTTAATGGAATTAAATCTACCTGAAGATCCACCATGACCAGCCTCCATGTTTGTGTATAGATAGATTTTATTTTTTTTATTATAATTTAGCCTAAGTCTTGCCACCCACTTTGCAGGCTCCCAGTATTGAACTTGGGAATCATGTAAACCAGATGTTACAAGTAAATTTGGATAAGTTTGCTTTTTAATATTGTCATAAGGAGAATAAGATTTTATGTAATCATAATATTTTTTGCTTTTGGGATTTCCCCATTCATCAAATTCTCCAGTTGTTAAAGGTATACTTTCATCTAGCATCGTAGTAACAACATCAACAAAAGGAACTGCAGCAATTACACCATTATATAAATCTGGAGCTTCATTTACAACAAATCCCATAAGTAAACCACCAGCAGACCCCCCATAGGCGTATAGATGTTTAGAAGATGTATAATTTTGATTAATTAAATACTTTGATACGTCAATAAAATCAAAAAATGTATTTTTTTTATTCAACATTTTGCCGTCATCGTACCAACTTCTTCCTAAGTACTCGCTTCCTCTAATATGGGCAATTGCATAAATAAAACCCCTATCAACTAAACTTAAAATATTAGACGAAAAAGATGGATCTATTGTAGATCCGTAAGATCCATAACCATAAAGTAACAGTGGGGTTTTCGAATTGATTTCAATATTTTTTTTATGTAGGATTGAAACGGGTATTTTTTTACAATCTCTAGAGTCGACCCAAATTCTTTTTGAAGTATAATTTTTTATTTTAAAATCACCCTGTATTTGTTGCTCTTTCAGTATTTCTTTTTTTAAAGTTTTCATATCTATTTGAATAACTTGACTTGGCTGAGTCATTGAAGAGAAAACATAACGCAAATAATTTGTGTCGAATTCTAAGTTAGTTGAGGTGTAAACTGCATAGGTTTCACTATTCATGTCTATTTCTACTGTATCTGAACTGTTCCAATTTCTAATAAATATTTTGGTAAGTCCATTAATTCTTTCTGTGGTTACCCAAAAATTTTTGAATAAATCAATATCTTCTAAAAGGATTTTGTCTCTATGGGGTAAAAAAGTTTTCCAATTGTCTTTTGAAGGACTTGATATTGGAACAACATCAATTTTAAAGTTTTTGGCCTTGTCTGCGTTTGAGTATATATAGAAATTATTTTTAAAATGGGATACACTATATTCTAATCCTTCTATTCTTTTTTGAACCAATTTAAAGTCGTCAAGTGGTTTAGAGGCATCTAAAAACTGATATTCAGAAGTTAGCGTACTAAATGAACCTATAAATATAAAGGAGTCTGATTTTGATTTACTCACGAAAGTATTATATGTGCTGTCTTTTTCTTTGTAAATAAGTTTTTCCGAATCTTTACCCTGAATTATTGACTGTCTAAAAATACTCTCTGCTCTTAATGTTTTTGAATTTTTTTTAGTATAAAATATATGTTCATTATCGTTAGCCCAAACACCATACCCAGTTGTATTTTTTATCTGAGTGTTTAATAACTCCCCAGACTCTAGATCTTTTATCTTTAGAGTATATTTACGCCTTGACAAAGTATCAATTCCAAATACAACTTTCTTGTTGTCAGGACTTATGTTAATTCCAACTAACCTAAAATAATCATAACCCTTTGCAAGTTCGTTGCAATCAAACAAAATTTCTTCGGTAGTAGATAATTTTTTTTTTTTTCTAGTATAGATGGGGTATTGTTTATTTTTTTCATAACGAGTTATGTACCAGAACCCATTGTAGAAATATGGTACAGAAGAATCATCTTCTTTTATTCTACTTCTCATTTCAGAGAATAATTTATTTTCCAAACCCTTTAGATGCTTTGTTGATTTTTTATAGTAGTCATTTTCGCTATCTAAATAGTCAATAACCTCCGGGTCATCTGGGTTATTTAGCCAATAAAATTCATCAACTCTAATGTCATTGTGAATTTTATGCTGATACTCCTTTATTTCAGCATTTGGTGGATCAAATTCTTGTTGTCGATTCATTATTTTTTTTTCGGTACAACCGGATGTTAAAATTAAAAATATAAAGGCTGCAATATTATAAATTCTATTTTCCATTAGCAATTTGGATTAGCATAACTTTTCAAGTGATTCTAAAACGTATTCGTGTTCTTCTTCGCTATAATCACTATGAGTGACCATTCTTAGCTTTTGTTTATCCATACTTATTATTTTTATTTTCGAATTATTCATTTCTTTAATAAAATTATTTTTTAAATTTTCATTATCAAATTCAAAAATTATAATGTTAGTTTCAACTGGATAAATCTTTTTTACTCCCTTTACCTTCATCAGCGATTTAGAGAGATCCCTTGCTTTTTTATGATCTTCCTGTAATTTTTTCCAATTATTTTCTATACCATAAATTGCCGCAGCTGCGAGATAACCAGATTGTCTCATCCCTCCACCTAAAATTTTTCTAATTCTAAGTGCTTTTTCATAGTTTTTTTGTGAACAAATAAGTGCAGACCCTATAGGTGCTCCAAGGCCCTTGCTAAAACAAACTGAAATTGTATCAAATATTTTACCATAATCACTAGGTTTTGAATCTGTTGCAATCATTGCATTCCATAATCTTGCTCCATCTAAATGAATTGGAAAACCGTATTTATTACAGATTTTATTTATTTTTTTTAATTCTTTTATGTCGTAACATGCTCCCCCACCCTTATTTGTAGTGTTTTCAATCGAAACTAAAGATGTTCTTGGAGAGTGATAAAAATCACTTGGATTAATTTTTTCTTCAATTTGTTCAGCTTTAATCATACCTCTTTCGCCTTCAATTAATGAGCATGAAACACCGCTATTAAAACTAACCCCTCCTCCCTCATAATTAAAAATATGAGAAAAATGATCACATATTAATTGATCACCCGGCTGCGTATGAATTTTTATAGCCGTTTGATTTGCCATAGTTCCTGAGGGAAAATAGAGTGCGGATTCTTTACCAAATAACTTACACAGCATTAACTCTAGCTTGTTTACAGTTGGGTCTTCCTTAAATACATCATCACCTACCTCAGCATTTAACATGCAGTCAATCATTTTCCTATCTGGTTTTGTGACCGTATCACTTATCAAATTAATATAAGTTTTCATCTACTCACAACTTAGTGTTTGACCAATGGGAGAACCATCTGGAATTTTCAATTTATTTTTGGATTCAAGCTTTAACTCACCTGCAAAAAATCGTTTTAAGATAAATTTAAAATAATTATTTTGTTGGTTGTCACCATTTTCAAGAAAGGCATTCAATTCGTGTAGCTTATTCAAAACAATTGATTTAACTTCAACTGGAGAATTTTTGTCTTCAAATAAATCCATAATTTTAAAAATTAAATTATTTCGTATAATTAAGCCCAATTGGCTAATATTATCTTGGTTTTTAGTTTTAAAAAACTTATTAATCATAAAATCTAAACTTTCATTTAACCCAAGCTGGTTTTTGTAATATACTTTCTGTTGTGCAAGTCTACTCGCTCTTTGTGAATTTAAAATAAATGAGAAAATTATGTCACTTAAGGAATTTGCTGGACTTAATAAGTCGAAAGTTGGTCCTGTGTATCCTGAAAAGCTTTCACGAGATTGGCTGGATCCAAATGCAAAAGGTGGTAAAACCTCTAATATTTTTTTTGGAATTATTAAATGACTTTGATTTAATGATTCACATAATACATTAAGTGCATCTCTTTGAATATGCTCACTTACTGGAGTAACTTTTTCGTTTGAGATGCCTTTAACTGAATAATTAAAGTTTTGCCCACCAATTAGTTTTGAAACAGCTTCAATTTGATATCTATGAAGGAAGTATAACGGAACAAGTCTGTCTCTAAGTGTTGAAACAGGCTCTCCTTTTTTTAGTTGGTGTATTGAAAAGTTATCCATTGCAACTTTTCTGACTTTTAGCAGGTGATTAAACTGTTTTATAGGGCTTACACCATTGTCCCATAAGTGAGCTTTTGGATGTGCTCCACCAATGGGTCTGGCGTCTTTGTCGGTTATAAATCTTTGACCTTTATTATAACTATCATTTAAAATTTTATTTAGTTCATTTTGTTCGTTTTGTTCGGTTGGAAAATCTTGATAAGAGTAAAGTACGGAGGTTTTATCCCATTCACCAATTCCTTCATCGTAAGCATTATCAAATTTAATTTCACCATTTACGAGCTCAATCAATGGATGAGGATAATCCATCACAGATTCTCTATCATTGGTACTTGATGAAAAGTTATGAGCAAATCCAAGTGTATGACCAATTTCGTGGGCAGATAATTGTTTAATTCGATTAATTGACATATTCAACATTTCTGTGTCATTTTCATCGGTATATTCATATGGATCTTTTGACAGAGATTGTGCAATCATAAAATCCTGACGTATTCTTAAACTTCCTAAACTAACATGTCCCTTTATGATTTCTCCTGTCCTGGGATCTACAACACTTGACCCATAACTCCACCCCCTGGTTGATCTGTGAATCCACTGAATTACATTGTATCTTACATCAAGGGGATCAACGTTTTCTGGCAAAATTTCTATCCTGAAAGCATTTTTATATCCGGCATTTTCAAATGCTTGGTTCCACCACATTCCTCCTTCTATGAGGGCAGATCTCACAGGTTCGGGTGTCCCGTTATCTAAATAGTAAATTATGGGTTCAATAGCTTCGCTTATACTCTCAGAGGGGTTTTTCTTTTTTAATCTATGCCTTAGTACATAAGTTTTCTTTGTTGTTTCATTTACCGGTGTAGAATAATCATAAAAATGAAGTCCATTGGCTCCAGATCTAGGGTCAAATTCACGAGGAATGTAATTTTTGTCTGGCAGCTCAACGAAAGAATGGTGCTGATGAACTGTGACACTTTTCGGAGAGGGTGTAACTGTTTGCAGTAGTTTTCCTGTTGGAATTCCAGAAAATGTAAGCATTACATCAAACTCACTATTTTTAGGGAAATTTTTAGTTCTTTCTAAAAAAATAGCAGATCTATTTTTATCTATCATATAAGTACCCTCTCCCCTTTTTTCTAATCTGTCTGAAACACCGTGCATATCTTGCATTAGAAAAGGAGTAAGATCAATAAAAATGTCTGTATTTGTAGATTTATAAATATTAAAACCAAAAAGGACGGACTTCGCAAATGCCTCATCAATAGATTTTTTTTCGAGCTTGTTGCTAGAACTACTTCTAAAAATTAGATTTGGTTGAATCAGCATTATTTTATTGCCCATCTTCTTAAAATAAACTAATCTTTCTTCCCCAAGTTGCCCCCTATCGAGACCAATATCGTTACTACCAATTCCTTGACTTAGACTACTTACATATAAAAATTCTTTCTCCAAATGTTTGGATTTATTTAATTTTAAAATTATAAGACCATCTTCAGAACTATATGAAAATTCAAAAAAGCCTTTGAGTACTTTTTCCTGTAGGTGAAAAGAGTTAGAATTAGCAAATACTAAGTTATTGGAACTCTCAGACGAATAAAGGTTAAAATCTAAAAAAAACAGTAAAAAAAATATGATCTTAAAAGGCATTATATTTATATTTTCGCATATACTTAAAATTAAAGAAAAAAAGAACAGTAAATTTATTTTTTAAATTTAAATACAAATGATTTCAAATGATCAAAAAATAGATCTTAAAAAGCGACTGGATTCGTTAAGGGGGTATCTTTGACATCGATGGGAAAAATGATGCACTAAAAAAAATAGAACTCATTACTTCAAAATCAGACTTTTGGAACGACTCAAAAGAAGCGGAAAGGGTAATGAAAAAAATGAAAACTATTAAAAAGTGGATCACTGAATTCAATCAAATTCAAACTATTTTTGATGACATCGAAATTCTCTTTGAATACCACGAACAAGGAGAAAACACCTCTGAGGAAATTGAAAAATCCTATTCTAAATGCATACAACATCTTGAAGGTTTAGAGTTTAAAAACATGCTTTCAAATGAGGGGGACAATTTAAGTGCAATTGTTCAAATTAATGCTGGAGCTGGAGGTACAGAGAGTTGTGACTGGGCTGAAATGCTTATGAGAATGTACCTAATGTGGGGAGAAAAGAATTCATTCAAATTAAAAGAACTAAATAACCAATCTGGGGATGTTGCAGGAATTAAAACCGTTACAATTCAAATAGAGGGAGACTACGCTTTTGGTTGGCTCAAAGGAGAAAATGGGGTTCACAGGCTGGTTCGAATTTCACCTTTTGATAGTAATGCAAAACGTCATACTTCCTTCGCATCGGTATACGTTTATCCACTAGTTAATGAAGAAATTGAAATTGAAATCAATCCATCCGATCTTAAATGGGAAACTATGAGGTCAAGCGGAGCTGGTGGCCAAAGTGTCAATAAAATTGAAACGGCAGTAAGATTAAAACATTTGCCGACAGGAATAATCGTTGAGAACTCAGAGAGTCGTTCTCAACTTGATAATAAAAATAAAGCATTACATCTTCTGAAATCTCAGTTATATCAAATAGAGCTAAAAAAAAGAACTTCGGAAAGGGACAAAATTGAAGCTTCAAAAAAGAAAATTGAATGGGGTTCTCAAATTAGAAACTATGTTTTTCACCCATATAAATTGGTAAAAGATTTGAGAAGTAATTGTGAAGTTTCAGATGTTGAGTCTGTTATGGATGGTGATCTTGATGTATTTCTAAAAGAATTTTTAATGCAATCTGGACAAAAAAATGAGAAAAAAAGTAATTAAAAATATAATTTTTGATTTAGGAGGTGTTTTAATTGATTGGAATCCAGATTATATTTTTAAGAAACTAATTAAAAACAAAACTGATCGTGAATTTTTCTACAATAATGTATGCACATTCGAGTGGAATGAAAATCAGGACATGGGATACCCTTTAAAAAAAGCAACAAGAGAAAGAATAAAGTTATTCCCTGAATATGAAAAATTAATTCTTGCATATTATGGGAGATGGGAAGAAATGCTCGGTGGTAAAATATCAGGAACCGTCAAAATATTAAAAAATATTTATCATAAAGAAGAATTTAAACTCCTTGCTCTGACTAATTGGAGCTCAGAAACGTTTCCAGTAGCTTTAAAGAAATTTAAATTTTTAAGATTATTTTCAGGAATTGTGGTTTCAGGAGAAGAAAAAACCAGAAAACCTTTTAATAAAATATATCAATTAACGATCAACAGATATAATTTAAATTGCAATGAAACCATTTTTATTGATGATAATGAAAGAAATATAAATGCTGCTATAAATTTTGGAATAAAAAAAAGTATTCTTTTTAAAAATCCAGAAAAATTAGAGGCTGATTTAAAAGAACTTAAGATATTATGAAGTATATAATTTACCACAACCCTAGGTGTAGAAAATCAAGAGAAGCTCTAAAATATCTTCAAGATAAAGGATACGATTTTGAGATTAAAGATTACATTAAAAATCTTCTGTCACTTGAAGAAATAGTGGAATTAATAGAGTCTTTAAATATCAAACCTATTGAATTGGTAAGGAAAAACGAAGCGATTTGGAAAGAAAATTTTAAAAACAAAGATTTAGATGATAATCAAATTATAAATGCTCTTTCAAAATATCCAAAACTAATTGAAAGGCCTATAGTTACAAAGGGTAAAAGTTCCATAATTGCAAAACCAATTGATAAACTGTTAAACTTTCTGTAAAAAAAAAAAATACTCAAAAAAAATGTCGAGTTTTGCATAAAATTTTTGTTTGAAAAAATCACTCCTTTTATTGGTTTTCTTTTTTTTTGCATTAAATACTAAAGCTCAGAGAAATTTTCCATCTGGTGTTAAAAAAATATTTATTACAGGTAAAGTAATTGATGTTGATACTGGACAACCCCTAGAATATGCAACTATTTCATTTAAAAATCCAAACGCTCCTAAATTAAATCAAGGAGGTATCACCAATGAAAATGGAGTTTTTAAAATCGAAATAATTCCTGGTAAATACGATATCATAACTGAATACATTTCATTTGAAAAAAATATTGAAAAAGGGATTGTCTTAAATAGTTCAAAAAATATTGGCGAAATAAAATTAAAAATTTCTATTTCCGACTTAGATGAAGTCGAATTAATAGGAGAACAGACTCAAGTAGAAATAAGATTGGACAAAAGAGTTTACAATGTGGGAAAAGATATAACTGTTAGAGGAGGTAGCGTTTCAGATGTTATGAATAATATTCCTTCTGTATCGGTTGATCCTGAAGGAAACATTTCATTACGAGGAAATGGTAATGTAAGGATTTTAATAAATGGAAAACCATCCGGCTTAGTTGGGCTTTCCGGCCCTCAGGGACTTCGACAACTTCCTGCTGAATCAATTGAGAAAGTAGAGGTAATAACATCACCTTCAGCTAGATACGAAGCTTCTGGTACAGCGGGAATTCTTAATATCATACTTAAAAAACAAAATTTAGAGGGTTTTAATGGATCATTAGCGCTGAACTCAGGTTTTCCAAGAGCTGTAGGAAGTAATTTGAATATGAATTTCAGAAAAAACAAACTAAATTTTTTTTCAACCATAAGTGTAAATGATGCAAAATCACTAGGAGGTGGTTTATTTGATAGTGAATATTTCAATGGTGTAAATCCTAGCACATTTACATACGAGGACAGGGATTACGATAGGGTAAGAAAAAGAGTTTTCTTAAATCTTGGTATGGAATACTATTTTAACGATGAAACTTCATTTACGATAAGTGGTTTCACAAGAAATTCTGATAATCTAAGCAATAATTCTACCATCATACAGGATCTTGACCAAAACAATGTAATATTAAATGAATTTGGAAGATTTCAAGATGAAGAAGAAGACGATATATCAAGCCAATTGACCCTTAACTTTACAAAAAAATTTAACAAAAAGGGCCACGAACTTGTAATTGAATTTCAGACCGAAGAAAGTACTGAGGATGAAATTGATTATGCATCAAATACAAATACTTTTGACCAATCGTCAATGACAGACGAGACTCAAAAAAGAAAGCTACTTCAATTAGACTATGTTTATCCTGTTGATAAAAACACCCAATTCGAACTTGGATTCCGGGGAAACTTTAGTGATTTAAATACAGATTACAATGTTTTAGATATTCGGAATAATGAGACAACAAGAAATTTAAATTTATCAAACATATTCGTTTTTAGTCAAGATGTGAATGCTTATTATTCTCAATTTGGAAAAAAAATAAATAAATTTTCATACCTACTAGGCCTTAGAGCAGAAACCACTAATCTAAAATTTAATCAGAAAACCTCTCAGGAGTCAAATAAAAAAAAATACACAGACGTATTCCCAACTGTTAATTTATCATACGAGTTTAGTAACTCTGAAAATATTACACTAGGGTACAGTCGGAGAATTAGAAGGCCCCGTTCTTGGTCATTAAATCCCTTTCAATCCATTACAAGTCTTACTTTTTTTAGACAAGGCAATCCCGATTTAGACCCCTCCTATTCTAATTCATATGACCTGGGATATTTAAAAAGAATGAAAAAAATTACCTTCAGTGGTTCATTATATTTTCAAAAAGAGACAGACGTTATTCAAAGAATAACGGAAGAAACAGGAGAAATAGTTAGGGTGAGTGAAAATCCAATAGTTGATGTACCGGCACTAAGATTTACTTCCATTAATTTATCGGAAAATATAAGAAAAGGGACTGAGTTTACTCTTACCTACACACCCAAAAGAACCGTCAGATTAAGTGGAAATTTTAACCTTTTTAATTCTGAGACTATTGGTAGCTATAAAGGTGACTCGTTTGATGCAAGTATTATAACCTGGTTTGCGAGAATTAATTCTAGTTTTCCACTCCCACTTGGTATAAATGCTCAAATAAATGGTTATTATAGAGGGCCAAGGGAAAATGCTCAAAGAAAAACCAAAGGTTTAATTGGTTTTTCAGGGGCCATAAATAAGCAAATTTTAAAAAAGAAGGGTACAATTTCATTTAGAGCTTCAGACATATTTAATTCGCAAATTTTTAGAAGTACAACATTAACCGATAGTTTTGAAAATTATACAGAATTTCAGTGGAGAGCACCTACCTACATATTTACACTCACATACAGAGTTAACGAAAATAAATCCAATAGAAGAAGAAATTCACGCCAATACAATTCAGATGGACAAGAATTTGAATTTAGAGATTAAAAAATTAAAACTAGAGTTTTTTAGAAGAAGTCTTCCCTTTGATCCACTCCAGAAAAGTCCCAGTTAACCAATAGGGTATAATAAATAAAAGCAAAAAAAACATTAGCCAAAACCCTATTGTTAGTATACCTAGAAATGATAAAAAACCTAAATATTGGTCGAATTCAAACATGCTTATAAGTAAAATACAAATTTAATTTATTTTTCTAAATAAATTTTCTGTTTCTTAAAAATAATTTGCTGAAGTTAAAAACTTAAGCTGAGAAAAATTTGTTGTAATTTTATGAATAATTTTTGATGAAATACAGGATAGAAAAAGATACAATAGGTGAAGTAAAGGTTCCAGAAAGTGTCTATTGGGGTCCGCAAACTGAAAGATCTAGACAAAATTTTAAAATTGGAACATCCAACCCAATGCCAATTGAAATCATTTATGGTTATGCGCACTTAAAAAAGTCGGCTGCAATGGCTAATCATGAGCTTGGTGTTTTGGAAAAAAATAAAAAAGATTTAATTACGAAAGTTTGTAATGAAATTATCGAAGGTAAGCTCGATGATCACTTCCCCCTTGTTATTTGGCAGACTGGCTCTGGTACTCAAACTAATATGAATATAAATGAGGTTATCAGTAATAGAGCACACGTTATTCTTGGAAAGAAATTGGGAGCTGGGAAAAAAGAATTATCCCCTAACGATGATGTTAACATGTCACAATCCTCAAATGATACGTTCCCTACATCTATTCATATTGCAACATATCTAAAGCTGAAAGAAATAACAATTCCTGGGGTTGAAAATCTATTGAGTTCATTAAAAAGAAAAACTAATGAATTTGAAAAAATAGTAAAAATTGGTAGAACACACCTAATGGACGCTACACCTGTTACTTTAGGTCAAGAGTTTTCTGGATATTCTTCTCTAATCGAACATGGTTTAGATTCTCTAAAATTTTCTTTAAACCACCTATCTGAAATCGCGTTAGGTGGAACAGCAGTTGGAACTGGAATTAATACTCCAAAAGGATACAATGATTGTGTTGCAAAATACATATCGAAGTCAACAGATATAAAATTTGTGACTGCTAAAAATAAATTTGAGGCAATATCCTCAAATGATGCAGTTGTTGGTGTTCACAGTGCATTAAAACAATTAGCAATATCTCTAAATAAAATTGCAAATGATGTTCGACTTATGGGTTCTGGACCTAGATCAGGAATTGGAGAAATCTTCTTACCTGCAAATGAACCTGGAAGTTCAATAATGCCAGGAAAAGTAAATCCAACTCAATGCGAAGCCTTAACAATGGTCTGTGCTCAAGTTATGGGAAATGATGTCGCTATAGGTATTGGTAACACACAGGGGCATTTCGAGTTAAATGTTTTTAGACCCCTAGTTGCAAAAAATATTTTGGAGTCATGCCAAATACTAGGTGACGCTTGCAAAAGTTTTAGTGTAAATTGTATTTCTGGAATTAAGCCCAATTTGGAAAAAATTGATGAACTTCTAAATAATTCCCTAATGTTAATTACTGCTTTAAATACTAAAATTGGTTATTATAAATCAGCTGAAATAGCAAATTTTGCTTTCAAGGAAAATATTTCTCTTAAAGAAGCAGCAAAAAAATTAAACTATATTTCAGAAGAAGACTTTGATAAGTGGGTCAAGCCTGAAAATATGACCGGTAATGACAAAAATTAGTTTTAAAAAATTTTCAAAAATTGATACTGAAAAATTCAAATCTTTAAACGTAGAATGGTTAGATAGATATTTTAAGGTTGAACCAATCGACGAACTAGTATTAAATAATCCCGAGAGAGAAATTATCGATAAAGGAGGTTTTATCTTCATGATTCAAAAAAATTATAATACCATCGGTACTTTCGCATTCATTAAAAAAACTGAAAAGATTTATGAGTTTAGCAAAATGGCAATAGTTCCTGAGGAAAGAGGGAATGGTTATGGCAATATGGCTATGGCATTTTTAATTGAATTTGCAAAAAACAAAAAGTGGTCAAAGCTAATTCTTTATTCAAACACAAATCTTAAAAATTCAATTCATTTATATAGTAAGTACGGATTTAAAGAAATACCATTAGAAAAAAATGTTATATATTCTAGAGGAAACATTAAGATGGAACTAAGTTTAGTCCAATAAAAAATCTTGAATAATTTTAAGACTTTCATAAGGTTTCTCCTCCATTGGGATGTGTCCTGTATGACTCATGATTGAAACTTTAGAATCTCTGATCATTGATTTGAATTTTTGGGCAAACTTTACATTTATCCACTCATCATTTTCTCCCCATAATATGAGAGTTGGAGATTGAATTTTTTTTAACCTTGAAGTATAATCAACATAATTAACTAACGCTCGATCTATAAAAGCTTGCCTATTACCTTCTCTTAAATTTAATTTATAATATCTATCAATAATTGATTTTGATATAAGTTTATCATCATAATAAACTTCTTTCAATGATTTTTTTATTAAAAATTTAGCTGATGTTTTTTTTACAAGAAAATTTAGAAATTTATTTCTTGCTATTTTAATTACGAAAGGTATCTCAACCATTTCAAATCCAGACGAATTAATCAAAATTAATTTTTTTATTTTTTCATCGTAAAAAGATGAATATAACCAAGCAATTGATCCTCCTAAAGAATTTCCTACCAGATAAAATTTTTCAATTCCAACCAGTTCAACAAAGTTGTCAAGAAAGTCAACATAATCTTTAATTTCATATCTTTTATCTAAACGAGGTCCTGATAACCCAAATCCAGGCAATGTTATGCTTAAAACTCTGTAATTTTCCTTTAACTTTTCAGTCCAAAGATCCCAAGTATGTAGTGACGCGCCAGTACCATGAAGAAGAATTATTGGTGGTCCCTCCCCTTCATCTACATAATGAACAAGAATTCCATCAACTTTAATAAATCTTGAATTCTCATTTTTGAATTCTGCTTTTAAATCTTTGTAAGGTATATCTTTTGTAATGTTTGTTGTGATTAAAATCACAATGGAGAATGTAGCAAATATAGTTGCCACAAATATTTGTTTAAATTTAAACATGTAGATAAAAATTTAAACTCTTCCCTTGAGTGCGTTAAAAGCCCAAGAAACTGCATAAAAACCTAATCCTGCAACAGAGAAACCTATTGCATACTCTCTATATTTAAACAAACCTAACAGGATTAAAGCAGTACCTAGTATCCCCATACATAATGAGGAAATTCTAAATATTTTATTTTTGTTTAAGCTCATATAGAAAACTAATACAAATATCGATTTTTTAAATAAATTAAATCACAATAGATAAAAAATAATTAAAACAACTACTTAATAAATAATTTTTGTTTTCCAATTAGCCCATTTGTATTTTTTAGAAAGGAAAAAAATTATAATAGGATAAATTACAAAAACATATAGTAAAACTTCCTTGCTGAAATATGGATTCCCAGTAAATTTAAAAATCGAATATGTTTCAAATGCAGTCCAATCAGCAGTAACTAAAAGAGAAGCTACTAAGTTGTTTGATACATGAAAACCAGAAGACAATTCAATTCCCTCATCCATTAGAGTTACAACTCCAAAAAATAATCCAGTTCCTATATAATAAATCAATAATCCGTATCCAATCTTCTGAATTTCAGGATTAAGAATATGGAGTAAACCAAATATTGTAGAGGTGGTCAAGAGAGGTAACAATCTATTTTTAAAAAAAACACTAAACCCTTGCATTAAATATCCCCTAAAAATTAATTCTTCTACTATTGACTGGATGGGTATCATAGCAGTGGATATAAAAAAAAGAATTAAAAATTTTGAATAATTAAAATTCCATTCATAATCAATTGGATTAAAGAATATTTCAAGTGAGAAAATCGATAAACTTATTAGGGACCAAAGAATAAATGCAAATTTAAATCTTTCAAAGTCAATTTTTTTTCTTGAAGTTATTATTGAAATTAAAGGTCTAAAATGTATTTTTTTCAAAACAAACCATATCCCTAAAAAAGAAAAAACTGAAGGTATTAATAATAAGAATAATAATAAGTTTTTATCTAATGAAGAAAAAACGCCTAAACCATTAGAGTAAGTATTTATCTCATTAGGCAAGAAAAAAAACATAGGCGCTTGACCTAAAATTGAAAAAATTAAAACAATAAGTGAGCCAAGAAGATAAAATACTAAGGGTTTTTTTTCTTTACTAAAGTTTTCTAAAAAATTGTTTTTTTTAACTTCCATAAGTTTAAATGGAGAGTATTGTCAAAAGTAAAAACTAATAATTATGCCAAAACAGAAAAAAATTTGGTAGTAAATTGTTTGAATATTATAGTATACAAGTGACCTGTTTTTATAATTTTTAAACAACCCTACCGAGATAATCAATCCGTACAGTGCAAGAATTGAAATAATAATAGAATAAACATTTCCGTTAAAATCTGAAATGTTTTCTATAAACACCTCCTTTAATAAATGTGAAAGAAAAATTATTAATGTGATATTTAACAAAAATATCCATCTCGATAACTTTTTACCTAACAAAACAACCAGATTAATTTTTCCAGTAATTTTATCAGAATTATGATCTGGAAATTGATTTATGAATAAAATATTTGTTGTCAACAAACCTAATGGTAGCCCTATCAGGAGAAAATTTCTAATATCTTCGTAGTTCAAGTTAATAGTGTTTGTTGACATAGCAAAAGCACTTCCAATAGTTAAAAGAGGTCCAAAGCAGAAAAAAATAGTTAATTCACCTAAACCTCTTCTACCAGATAGCCTAATGGGTTTTGCAGTATAAAAATATCCTAGTGAAGTTGCTGTAAAAGCAATAAATCCCATTGCTATAATATTTGCAAATGAATTTGTAACCAGATAGCTATTGTAACAAACAAATACTAAAAAAATTAAGGAAGCAACAAGCATTATGTTGGCAAGCCTTTTGGTATTTTCTAATGATATTAAACCTAATTCTATTGCCCTACTTCCTCCTGATATTTGTGCACCCCTTAAAACTAAAGATTTGTCACCGACATTAAAATATTCTTTATTTGCTTCGTCTGTACCATGCTTGACATCAAAATAGTCATTATACAAATTCGAAAATAAGTGAAGAAAAAAAACTCCAGTAATGGATAGTATAGAATTTATAAGACTAAAATTTCCAGTAGATGATAAAAAATAAGAAACAACAACCATAGGCAAAATAGAGGCCAAAGTAAATCCCCCCCTTGTTATTGCGATTCCCCGAATCAATTTTGTTGAAATTTTAATTGGAATTTCTACTTTTTCACTTATTTCTTTTGTAATACCGCAATAACCAGTTTGACCCTTATCTTTACCATTTGCATAATTGGGAGTTATTAAAATTTCAGCATTAAATAAAGAACCATCTTTTCTTTTAAATCTGGTTTTGACAAACGATTCCCCTTTTTTATTAGCTTCATCTAGCCAACCTAAAACATTTTGAATAACTATATCTGCTTCTGAAAAAATTGAAACCCTTTTAATACCTATTAATTCATCCTTAGAATATCCAAACATATCAAGAGCTCCTTTATTCATTTCTTGAATTACACCCTCCATGTCGCAAATAATAACACTTTTCATAAAGTAAAATTTGGTTTTAAATATATGATATTATCTTATTAAAACATCTATTAGTAGACTCAATTAATAAGAAAAAAAACGCCATTAAATAATGGCGCTTAGAATTACTTTACTTCTTCAAAATCTACATCCTGTACATCATCTTTACCGGATTTATCTTTATCATTTTTTTGATTTTTCCCTTTAGGTTCATTTTTTGGCTCTTTTTGATTGTTAGCTTGAGCCTTGTACATTTCCTCGGAGGCACCTTTCCATGCATTATTAATTTTCTCTAACGAAGAATCAATTAGCTTTGAATCTTTACTCTCATAAGCAACTTTAAGTTCTTTTAATGCCTCCTCAATAGGTTTCTTTTTGTCTGCCGAAAGTTTTTCACCAAATTCCTTAAGCTGACTTTCTGTTTGGAAAATCATTTGGTCGGCGCTATTCAATTTATCGACCTCATCTTTAACTTTTTTATCTGCCTCTGCATTTGCTTCAGCTTCTTTTTTCATCTTTTCAATTTCCTCTTCAGTAAGTCCTGAAGACGCTTCTATACGAATATCTTGAGATTTACCAGTCGCTTTGTCTGCTGCTGTAACTTTTATTATTCCATTAGCATCAATATCAAAGGTTACCTCAATCTGTGGAGTTCCTCTTGGCGCAGGTGGAATTCCATCAAGATGAAATTTTCCAATTGTTTTATTATCTGCAGCCATTGACCTTTCTCCCTGTAGAACATGAATTTCAACGGAGGGTTGGTTATCAGCTGCGGTGGAAAAAACTTGAGATTTTTTTGTAGGGATAGTTGTATTAGCCTCTATAAGTTTTGTCAAAACACCTCCCATTGTTTCAATACCCAATGAAAGAGGAGTAACGTCTAAAAGTAAAACATCTTTAACATCACCAGTTAGTACCCCCCCTTGGATTGCTGCTCCAACAGCAACAACCTCATCTGGATTAACTCCCTTAGATGGTTTTTTTCCAAAAAACTTTTCTACTTCACTTTGAATTACAGGAATTCTAGTTGAACCTCCTACTAAAATAACTTCGTCTATATCGGAAGTACTTAAACTAGCATCATCCAAAGCTTTTTTTACAGGAGATATTGATCTTTTGACTAATTCATTGGATAATTGTTCAAACTTAGAACGAGTAAGAGAAGTTACTAAGTGTTTGGGGCCGGAAGGAGATGCAGTAACATAAGGTAAATTAATTTCAGTTTGAGCAGATGAAGAAAGCTCAATTTTTGCCTTCTCAGCAGCTTCTTTAAGCCTCTGTAAAGCCATAGGATCTTTCCTCAAGTCAATATCTTCATCTTTCTTGAACTGCTCAGCAAGCCAATCAATTAGCACCTGATCGAAATCATCCCCACCAAGATGGGTATCCCCATTGGTTGATAAAACTTCAAAAACACCATCTCCCAACTCAAGGATAGATATATCAAAAGTTCCTCCCCCTAAATCATAAACGGCTATCTTTTTATCTGATCCTCCTTTATCGAGGCCATAAGCTAACGCAGCAGCAGTTGGTTCATTAATTATCCTCTGAACTTTAAGTCCTGAAATTTCACCTGCTTCTTTGGTCGCTTGTCTCTGGGAATCGTTAAAATAAGCTGGTACTGTGATTACTGCTTCAGTCACAGATTGTCCTAAGTAATCCTCAGCTGTTTTTTTCATTTTCTGTAGAATCATAGCAGATAATTCTTGTGGAGTATATAATCTACCATCAATATCTACCCTTGGTGTATCATTATCTCCCTTAACTACTTTGTAAGCCACGGTAGAAGCTTCTTTATTAGATTCAGAATATTTATTACCCATAAAACGTTTAACAGAAGCTACAGTTTTAGTTGGATTTGTTACAGCCTGTCTTTTAGCAGGATCACCAACTTTAATTTCACCTCCTTCTACAAAAGCTATTACAGATGGAGTCGTTCTTTTTCCTTCAGCATTAGGAATAACCACAGGTTCTTTACCTTCCATAACGGACACACAAGAGTTTGTAGTCCCTAAATCAATACCAATAATTTTACTCATAACAATATTATTTAAAAAAAATTAGGCAATCTTTATGCCAGCTATTAAAAACTGACATGCTGTCATAATTTAATTTTTTTAAGTAAAACGATTTAAAAACTTAAATTTGTAGAAAAAAAGTCTTTAAAATGATCTTGAAAGGAAACAAAGGGTACAAAATTATTACAACAAAATCATTATTTGAAATGAAGCAAAATAATGAAAAAATTTCTATGCTCACTGCGTATGATTATTCTATGGCAAAAATAATTGACAGAGCAGGAATAGATGTAATTTTAGTTGGAGATTCCGCATCAAACGTTTTTGCTGGTCATGAAACAACTCTGCCTATAACACTTGACCAGATGGTTTATCACGCATCGTCAGTTGTTAAAGCTACTAAGAGAGCATTAATTATTGTCGATTTACCATTTGGCAGCTATCAATCAGATTCTAGTGGAGCCTTAAAATCAGCAATAAGAATAATGAAAGAATCAGGAGCCCATGCGGTTAAACTTGAAGGAGGAGAGTTGCAAAAACCATCAATTGAAAGAATTTTACAAGCAGGTATTCCTGTTATGGGCCATCTGGGTTTAACTCCCCAATCTATTTATAAATTTGGAACATATTCAGTTAGGGCGCAAGAAAAAATTGAAGCTGCAAAATTAATTAACGATTCTTTGCTTCTAGAAGAAATTGGTTGCTTTGGAATTGTATTAGAAAAAATACCAGCAAAGCTTGCAGCTAAGATAGCTTCTAAATTGAGTATCCCTATTATTGGAATTGGAGCCGGTAAAAGTGTTGATGGACAAGTACTTGTTATAAATGACATGTTAGGTATGAATAAAGAATTCAATCCTCGTTTTTTGAGAAGATATGCTGATTTGGATTCATTGATTAATAAAGCTGTCAAAAATTACTCTAATGACGTAAAAAAAGGTGACTTTCCAAGCAATGATGAACAATATTAGATTAGTAAAACAGAATTTAATATTCGAAGACAATCATTTACTAGTTTTTAATAAGCAACCTGGGATATTGGTGCAAGGAGATAAGACCGGGGATATTCCATTATTGGACATACTCAAAAATTATCTTAAAATAACAAAAAATAAAAAAGGAAATGTTTATTTGGGTCTAGTTCATAGGTTAGATCGAACATCAAGTGGAGTTATGGTTTTTGCTAAAACATCAAAAGCATTGTCTAGACTAAACAAACAATTTAAAAATAGAGAAGTTTTAAAAACTTATTGGGCTTTAGTTGAGGGAGTAGATATACCTAAAGAGGAAAAATTAATTAATTGGGTAAAAAAAAACCAAACAAAAAACAAATCTTTTGTCTCAAATAAAGAATTAAAGGGAAGTAAAAAAGCAGTTTTAAATTATATAATAATTAAAAGATTAAAAAATTATTCATTTATTCAAATTGAACTCGAAACTGGAAGACACCATCAAATTAGATGTCAAATAAGCCATCGGGGTTTTCCTATAAAAGGAGACCTTAAGTATGGTTCAAAAAGATCGAATAAAAATTCATGTATATATTTGCATTCAAGACAACTTACACTTTTTCACCCTGTCACAAAGAAAAGGTTAATATTTGTTGCTAAATGTCCAAAAGACTCTCTTTGGGAATCTTGCGAAGTGGTAAATTTTTAGAAGCCTTTTCTTGTATGATTTTAGATATCGGCATATTTAAAATTTTACTTTCTAGCCAAGATAAAATATCCAAATAAAGAAATGCTCTTCTTTCATAGGGATCGTTTTCATATGGTTTCAATTCTTTATGTAAACTTTTAAAATTTTCTTTCAATTCGTGAGGATATATATTACCTAAATTTCTAACAAATTTTATCATTAATTTTTGAACCTCATGTAAATCGTTCATTTTAATTAAAAACTTGTATGTATCTCTTATATGCTTGTCAATATCATAGTCAAAACCAGCTTCATAATGAGCTACCAAGTTTAAAACTCTAGTAAAACACAATAAATCCTCACGCATTTTCAGCTCTTTGTTTTTAACGATAAGGTTTAAGTATTTGATTGACTCTGCATACCGATCACAACCAAAATAGAGACACGCAATCTTGTAGTAGACTAACATTATGTGGTGAGGATCAATATGGTTTTTTAAATCATTAATTTTAGATAAAATTTTGGGAACCAATTTTAATCCATTTTGAAATTTACCTTCCATAAAAAGAAGGTTCAAGTGATTATTTGTTAAATAAAGGAAGGTCAAAGTTGAAATATTATCGTTTTTTGGAAATAAATCAGAATTAACAACTTCTTCAAATTTTACCAAAACCTCTTTAAATTTTTTTGGATACTTTATTAAAACCAAGGCTTCCATCAGGAAGTTGTTGGCTTTGAGATAGAAAACAGGATGAGACGAAATCATAGAGAAATTAGAGGCAAATAAATCAACCCATCTTCTAGAGAACTTGTAGCTGGATAAAAAATCTTGGATAAGTAAACTATACCAAACATTTACTTTACAGTACCATAATTTTTCTCTAAAACCCAATTTATTGTAGTTTACCTTGGGCATTCTTTCAAAAAAAAACTTTGTGATTTCTCTAAATTCTTCATCACTTTTTGCATAACCAGCTTTTATAAGTCTTTCGTATAATTGTAAGGAAAGATTTGATAGACTACTGCATAATTTATTTTCAGCAGATAATGACTTTGAGTGTTTAATCAGTTCGTCTGCCCTATTACTCATACTTCTAGTTATATACTGAGACTCTATTAATTTTTCAATTTCTACAATTTCAAAGGCAGAATATTTTTCATCTAATTCAATGGACATGTGCTTTGCCTTTTCTAATATTTTGAGACTTTGTGTGTACAATCCCTTTTGATATAAAACCGTAGCATAATCAATTTGCTCTCTTATTAACATCCTGTTATCTTGTAACATGGGATTCATTCTTAAGCATTGAAGTATTTGATTATAAAGATGTGCTTTGAGATTTGATAATTGTTGTTTCGTTACGAAATTTTTTTTTAATATTTCTAAATCATTGTATTTAGAAGATTTATCAAGTAAATTAAATAATTTAATAAATTTTGAATCCTTATTTGATTTCACCCTGCCCACAAACAATTTAAATTGTCTTTTTTCAGATTTAGACAAAGATTTTATCAAAAGAAAAAGGTTTTCTTTATTTTGTTTAGACATTGGAACAATTATTTTCGTAAAACTAGTAAATATAGCATTTTAAATAAAATTTTATCTACTTGAAAATAATAATAAAAAAAAGTAAAACGACTCCCCTATTGGCTAATTAATATTAATTTTGTATTTAAATTAAATGACGAACGACAAAGTATATATTTTTGACACCACTCTAAGGGACGGTGAGCAGGTTCCTGGGTGTAAACTCGATACTAAAAGTAAACTTTCAATAGCTGAAAGATTGGATGAGATGGGAGTCGATATTATTGAAGCTGGATTTCCTGTATCCAGTCCTGGGGATTTTAAATCCGTTAATGAAGTATCTAAACTTGTTAAAAATGCTAAAGTTTGTGGACTTACAAGAGCTGTTGAAAAAGACATAGATATTGCAGCTGAATCACTCAAAAATGCAAAATATCCCAGAATTCATACCGGGATAGGTACATCCGACTACCATATTAAACATAAATTTAATTCTACAAAAGAAAAAATTTTAGAGAGAGCCGCCTCTGCTGTTAGTTATGCGAAAAATAAAGTTGAGGACATTGAGTTTTATGCAGAAGATGCAGGAAGAACTAAAAATGACTTTTTAGCTAAAGTATGTGAAGAGGTAATTAAAGCTGGTGCAACAGTTTTAAATATTCCTGACACAACTGGGTACTGTTTGCCACAAGAATATGGAGAAAAAATAAAATATTTAAAAGAAAATGTTAAGGATATAGACAAAGCTATAATATCTTGTCACTGCCACAATGATTTGGGTTTAGCTACTGCAAACTCAATTTCAGGTGTTAATTATGGGGCTAGACAAATTGAGTGTACAATTAACGGAATAGGTGAAAGAGCTGGAAATACTTCATTAGAGGAAGTTGTCATGATTTTAAAACAACACCCTTCATTAAAACTTCAAACATCTGTTGATTCTAAATATCTATATAGTACAAGCTTATTGGTATCTGATTTGATGGGGATAATTGTTCAACCTAACAAAGCGGTAATCGGTTCAAACGCATTCGCACACAGCTCTGGAATTCATCAAGATGGAGTAATTAAAAATCGAGAAACCTATGAAATTATTGATCCAAAAGATGTAGGTGTAGACAAATCTTCAATTATATTAACTGCTAGAAGTGGAAGGGCTGCACTCGCGTATAGAGCAAAAAATATCGGTTTTGAATTAGATAAAATTCAACTTGATAAAGTTTACAATGAATTTTTAAAACTAGCCGATGAAAAAAAAGAAATTTATGATGACGATATACAAAAACTAGTCAAAAAATCTAATATCTAAATTATAATGAGTAAAAAAACCCTTTTCGATAAAATATGGGATTCCCATGTAGTAAAAAAAATTGACAATGGCCCAGACGTTTTATTTATAGATAGACACCTAATTCATGAAGTTACTAGCCCTGTTGCCTTTTTGGGCTTAAAAAATAGAAATCTAAATGTAATGTATCCAAATCTTACATTTGCTACTGCAGACCACAATACTCCAACTATTAATCAACATTTACCAATCAACGATCCACTGTCTGCTAAACAACTTCAAACTCTTAGCGATAATACTAAAAAACACGATATAGTATTTTGGGGGTTAGGTCATAAAAAAAATGGAATTGTTCACGTTATTGGTCCAGAATCAGGAATAACCCTTCCTGGAACTACAATCGTGTGCGGTGATTCACATACCTCAACTCATGGTGCATTTGGAGCTATTGCATTTGGAATTGGAACCTCTGAAGTGGAGATGGTATTGTCTACTCAGTGTATTATGCAAACAAAGCCTAAATCGATGAGGATTAATGTTAATGGGGATTTAGGGGATTCAGTAACTCCAAAAGATATTGCTCTTTTCATAATTTCTAAACTATCCACATCTGGAGCAACAGGTTATTTCGTTGAATATAGTGGAAATGTTTTTTCCGAAATGAGTATGGAAGGAAGAATGACCGTATGTAACCTTTCAATTGAAATGGGAGCTAGAGGAGGATTGATATCACCTGATAAAAAAACGATCGAATATGTTAAAAACCGTGAGTATGCACCTACGGGACAAGATTTAAAAAAGGCACTTGAATGTTGGTCTAAACTACACACAGACGAAGGAGCAGTTTTTGATAAAGAATATAACTTTAATTCATCTGAAATTGAACCAATGGTTACATTTGGGACCAATCCAGGAATGGGAGTGAGTATATCAGGGAAAATACCTAGTATTGATTCTAAAAAAAATAACTCATCATCGTATTTAAAATCTCTAAGCTATATGGGCTATGAAATTGGTGACAAAATGCTTGGAAAGAAAATAGATTATGTCTTTTTAGGAAGCTGTACAAACGGAAGAATTGAGGACTTTAGAATATTTTCAAAGATAACGAAGGGATTCAAAAAAGCTAATAATGTAACAGCTTGGCTTGTTCCTGGATCACACCGAGTGTTAAATCAAATAAAAAGTGAAGGAATTTTAGAGGATTTGGAATCTTCTGGTTTTAAAGTAAGGGAACCAGGTTGTTCAGCTTGCCTTGCGATGAACGAAGACAAAATTCCGCCTGGAAAATATGTAATTAGTACTTCAAACAGAAATTTTGAAGGAAGACAAGGACCAGGGGCAAGAACAATTCTCGCAAGCCCTGCCGTTGCTGCTGCTGCTGCCATAACAGGCAAAATCACTGATCCTAGAAAATTATAATCATGGCTTACGAAAAATTTAGAATTTTAGAGAGCTCTGGGGTTCCTTTAGAAATAGAAAATGTTGATACTGATCAAATTATTCCAGCGAGATTTCTAAAAGCTACTGAAAGGATAGATTTTGATAAAAATCTTTTCAGAGACTGGAGATATAACCAAAACAATACTCTTAAAAAAGATTTCGTTTTAAATAGTAAAATCTATACAGGAAAAATCCTTGTTGCAGGAAAAAATTTTGGTTCAGGTTCTTCTAGAGAGCATGCTGTATGGGCTATTTATGACTATGGATTTCGATGCGTAATCTCCAGCTTTTTTGCTGATATTTTTAAAAATAATTGTTTAAACATTGGGGTTTTACCAGTACAAATATCGGCTGAATTTCTTCAGTTGATTTTTGATTCAATTAAAAATAATCCAAGCATTAAACTAAAGATTAATTTAATTGAACAACAAGTTTCAATCTCTGGTTTATCGCAGAAAGAAAAATTTGAAATTAATCCGTATAAAAAAGAAAATATGATGAATGGTTTTGACGATATCGATTATTTATTAAATATGAAATCAGAAATTAAAAATTTCGCCAGTAAGAGACTTTTTTAAAAAAAAGAGATGAACGCCTTAACTAACAATTATATTGAAATTATGGATACAACCCTTAGGGATGGTGAACAGTCTTCCGGTGTCTCATTTTCTGCTACAGAAAAACTAACAATATCAAAATTATTAATTAGTGAGTTATCCGTTGACAGAATTGAAATAGCATCTGCAAGGGTTTCGGACGGTGAATTTAATTCTGTCAAAAAGATTTGTAATTGGGCTAGAGAAAATGAAAATTTAGAAAAGATTGAAGTATTGACATTTTTGGATGACGGATTATCACTAGATTGGATTAACAAGTCTGGTTGCAAAGTTCAAAATTTACTAACCAAAGGGTCATTAAATCACCTTAAAAATCAGCTAAATCAAAAACCTTACGAACACTTTGAAAAAATTGAAAAAATATTAGATAAAGCAGATAAAAATAAAATTTTGACTAATGTTTACCTAGAAGATTGGAGTAATGGAATGAAAAAATCCAAAGAATATATACTTTCTTTACTTGATTTTTTATCAAAAACCTCTGTGAAAAGAGTTATGTTGCCAGATACATTAGGAATTTTAACACCTAAAACAACTGCAGATTTTGTCAATGAAATTACTTCAAAATATTCAAAAATTCATTTTGATTTTCATGGTCACAACGATTATGATTTAGGAGTCTCAAATACTCTAGAAGCAGTTAAGAATGGAATCAAAGGAATACATCTTACAGTAAATGGGATAGGCGAAAGGGCAGGTAATGTAGCTCTTGAAAGCACGGTTGCTGCAATTAATGATTTTATTCCAAACATTAGAATAAATATTAATGAAGATTCACTTTATAAAGTCAGTCAGTTGGTTTCAACATTTACAGGTCACAGAATTCCTCCGAACAAACCAATTGTTGGATCAAACGTATTTACACAAACAGCTGGTATTCATGCTGACGGAGATAATAAAAATAATCTATATTTCAATGATTTACTCCCTGAAAGATTTGGACGTAAAAGAAGTTATGCCCTTGGTAAAATGTCCGGAAAAGCAAATGTTTTAAAAAACCTTGAAGAATTGGGAGTTACTCTAAATGAAGAAGACCTAAAAAAGGTAACTAAAAAAATTATTCAACTTGGGGATAAGAAGCAAAAAATAACAACATCTGACCTTCCATACATCATATCTGATGTTTTGAACAGTGAAGATAAAAAAAATGACATTAAAATTCATTCATATGTTTTAACTCATTCAAAAGGCTTAAAGCCCTCAACAACAATATCAGTTGATTTTTATGGAGAAATAATAGAAGAAAATTCGTCTGGTGACGGTCAATTCGATGCTTTTTTTAATGCATTAAATAAAATATTTAAAAAGAAAAAAATGAATCTACCTAAATTGATTGACTATTTTGTGCATATTCCTCCGGGGAGTAGTTCAGACGCTTTTTGCGAGACAATTATAACATGGAAAAACACCTCTTTTGAATTTACAACAAGAGGATTTGACACTGACCAGACTGTTTCTGCTATAAAAGCAACTGAAAAAATGTTAAACTCAATTGATGTAAATATATGAGAAAAAAAATTGCAGTTTTGCCTGGAGACGGAATTGGCCCAGAAGTAGTAAGAGAGGCTATAAAAGTCTTTAAGACAATTGGTGATAAATTTAAACATGAATTTATATTTAAAGAAGGAATTGTAGGCGCAGCATCTATTTTTAAAAACGGGGATCCGTATCCAGAAGAAACCCATAATCTTTGCGTAAATTCAGACTCAGTACTTTTTGGGGCAATTGGGCTACCAGAATTTGATAATAATCCGTCAGCAAAAGTTAGACCTGAACAAGGACTTTTAAAAATGAGAAAAAAATTAGGTCTATTTGCCAATATAAGGCCTACGTTCACATTTGACAGTTTAGTTGAAAACTCACCTCTAAAAAAAAGTAAAATTGATGGTACAGACTTAATATTTGTAAGAGAACTTACGGGAGGAATTTATTTTGGTGAAAGTGGTAGAAAAAACAATGGTGAGTCAGCTTTTGACACTTGCGAATATAATAGAGATGAAATAATTAGATTAGCAAAAAAAGGATTTGAAATCGCAGATAAAAGAAAGAAAAAACTCTGTTGTGTTGACAAAGCAAATGTCTTGGAAACGTCAAGATTGTGGAGAGAAACTATTCAAGAAATGGAAAAGGACTATCCTAATATTCAAGTTTCATATGAGCTAGTAGATGCGGTTGCGATGCGTTTAATTCAGTCACCAAAAAATTATGATGTTCTTATAACAGAGAATTTGTTTGGTGATATTTTGACTGATGAAGCCTCAGTAATTTCAGGATCCATGGGCTTGATGCCATCTGCATCAATTGGTGAATTTAATTCTTTATATGAGCCTATTCATGGTTCATTCCCTGAAGCTACAGCTAAAAATATTGCTAACCCTTTAGCTACAATACTTTCCGCTGCTATGATGCTTGAAATGTCTTTTAATCTTAAAATAGAGTCAGATTTAATAAAAAAATCGGTTGAAAAATCTATAAGAGAGGGTTTTGTAACTAAAGATTTATCCAGTTTTCAGAAATCTTTATCCACATCCGAGGTTGGTGATAAAATTTGCGACTACATTAAATCAAGTTAACTTACAAAAGGTATTCTGTATTTATAAAGTTTGAATCTTTAGAATTTAACAAAGAGCCGATTATTTCATTGTTCTTAGGATTATCTTTAGCTGCTACAAAAGTTCTAATAGAAAAGGACCTGAGAGCATCATGGACACTTAAAGTACTAACAGCAGAATTTTTTCTCCCAGTGAAAGGGTAAACATCTGGTCCTCGTTGACATGCACTGTTCAGATTTACCCTACAAACTAAGTTTGCTAGAATATCAAGTAATGGGCCAATTTTAGATATATCATTCCCAAATAAACTAACCTGTTGTCCATATTCTGAGGCAGCCATAACATTTAAAGGTTCATCTATATCTTTGTAAGACATAACAGGAATAACAGGACCAAACTGTTCCTCATGATAAATATTCATATCAGTTGATACGGGATATAAAATAGCTGGATATAAATAGTTATGAGATAAGGTTCCACCTTTTTTATTTATAATCTTAGCACCTTTTTTAACTGCGTCATAGATTAAATCTTTCATATAATTTGCTTTATGCGGCTCAGGTAAAGGAGTCAAAAAAGAATCTTTTTCCCAGGGAAGACCATATTTTAAATTATCAACCGCTTTAGCAAATTTTTTATTAAAATCTTCAACTATAGATTCGTGAACAAATAAAATTTTTAGTGCAGTACATCTCTGACCATTGTAAGACAAAGTGCCTGATATACACTCCTTAATTGTCAAGTCCAAATCTGCATCAGGTAAAACGATACCTGGATTTTTTGCTTCTAAGCCTAAAACTAGTCTCAACCTATTTTTATTTGGATGTAAATCCTGTAAGGCAACCGCTGAAGAAGAATGTCCAATAAGTGCTAAAACGTCAATTTTTCCAGTTTTCATAATAGGAGAAGCGATTTTTCTACCCCTACCAAATAAAATATTAACAACCCCAGGAGGGAAACTTTCTTTAAAGGCTTTAAGAAGAGGTGTTATTAATAAAACACCGTGTTTAGCTGGCTTAAAAACTGCAGTATTTCCCATGATGACGGCTGGTATTAACAAACAAAAGGTTTCATTTAAAGGGTAATTATATGGTCCCAAACATAAAACTACACCCAAAGGTCCTCTTCTTATGTGGGCATAAATACCAGATTGTTTTTCAAATTTTGCACTTTTTCTATCGATTTCCTTGTAGGCTTCAATAGTATCATATATGTAATCCACCGTTCTATCAAACTCTTTATAGGAGTCAGTCTTATTTTTAGAAATCTCCCACATTAATAGGTTTACAACCTCTTCGCGGTAATTTTTCATTTTACCAGCAAACTTTTCTAAACACTTTATTCTTTCCCCTACCCTCATTGTAGGCCACTTCCCTTTACCTCTATTAAAAGCATTTACAGCAGAATCTAAAGCTTCGAGTGCTGGCTCAGTTTCCATGTCAGGAATTGACCCCAAAAGTGTAGGTTTAATTTCTCCGTCTTTGTTTCGTGTATAAATATTTGAAAAAACCTCACTTGATTTACCAGACCAAGTTTTAAGTTTTCCGTCAACAAGGTAAGTTTTACAATCAACAAAATTTTTATAGGATTCGTTGGAATCTGGTTTTGAAGGTTTTACAATCATTGAATTTTTTTTCGAAAATAAAAAATTTAATTGTAAGTAAAAAAAGCTTGACAAATCAATTTTAAAAGTTTTACTTGTTAATTTTAATTTAATATCTTTTGAAGATATTTATGATCAAAAAAATAGGTTTAATATTAGGTCCAGTATCTTTTATATTTTTCAATTTTATAAGTTTTGAGAATATAGATGAAAAAGCCTCTATAGTTATCGCTCTAGCTTCATGGATGATAATTTGGTGGATTTCGGAAGCGGTTTCAATTTCTGTTACTTCACTTTTACCTCTAGTAATATTTCCATTGTTTAAGGTAATGGAAATAAATCAGGTTGGGGCAAATTATGGAAGTTCTATAGTTTTTCTCTTCTTTGGAGGATTTGTTTTAGCTCTGGCACTTGAAAAGGTTGATCTACATAAAAGAATTGCTCTTACAATAATAAATAAAACTGGAACTTCTCCAAACAGAGTTATTCTGGGTTTTATGATTGCAACTGCCTTTATGAGCATGTGGATATCCAATACTGCAAGTACAGTTGTAATGCTTCCTATTGCCTTATCAGTTATAAATCTTTTAATTGACAATAAAAGAGGTTTCTCAAAAAGCGAGAAAAACTTTTCTCTAAGTGTAATGCTTGGAATAGCTTTTTCAGCAAATTCAGGTGGTATAGCTACAGTGATTGGGACACCTCCGAATTCTGTTCTAATTGGGTTGTTGGAAAATGAATATAAGATTGAAATTTCATTTCTTAATTGGATGGCCATTGGCCTTCCCTTTTCAATAACATTATTGACTATAATTTACTTTCTATTAACTAGGGTACTTTTTAGAAATGAAAAAATAAAATTTAAATCCTCAACAACACTAATTAAAAACAAATTAAAGGAGCTTGGGAAACTGAGTAAAAAAGAAAAACATGTATTAGTAATATTTGGGATAACAGTTTTTTTGTGGATTTTTAGAACGCTTATAAATAAATTAATTCCTGGATTGAAGCTCTCAGATACAATTATCAGTGTGGGGTGTGCAATTGCTCTATTTGCAGTCCCTTACAAATTCTCAAAATCTGAGTTTATATTAAATTGGAACGATACAAAAAACTTAGCTTGGGGAATACTTATTCTTTTCGGGGGTGGACTTGCTTTGGCAAAAGGAATGTCCGAAACTGGAATTGTTTCTCTTATTACAGATACTATTTCTGGTGCTAACTTAAATATCTTATTAACAGTATCTCTTTTAATAACCATGATGTTATTCATGACAGAGTTAATGAGTAATGTAGCTTTAGTAGCTGTCCTTGCACCTGTTATGGCTGGAATTGCTATCGGTTTAGAAATTCCCATTTTGCACCTTTTAGTTCCAATAACTATAGCTAGTAGCTGTGCTTTTATGTTACCAATGGCAACTCCACCAAATGCTATTGTATTTGCTAGCGGTTATGTTAAAGTTTCAGAAATGGTTAGGGCTGGAATTCTTATAAATATTCTATCAATACTACTACTGATTTTGATGTATAAATTTTTTATCCCTTTGATCTTTAACTAGATTAGATATTGAAATAGATCTGGCTTCTCATTTAAATACTCACCATAAAAACCACTCTCTTTCATTCTTTTAATAAGAGGTGTTAAATCGTTTTTAGATTTCAGTTCAATACCAACGACGGCAGGAGCAACAACTCTGTTACTTTTCTTAGAGTACTCGAAAAAAGTTATATCGTCTGTAGGACCAAGTATTTCTGACGCAAACTTTTTCAAAGAACCAGCTCTTTGAGGAAATCTTACAATAAAATAATGTTTTAAATTACTGTAAAGAAGGGCTCTTTCTTTAATTTCTGGAGTTCTAGTGATATCGTTATTTCCTCCACAAATAATGGTACCAATTTTTTTTCCTTTAATTTCGTCTGAGAATTGATCAAGACAGGCAAGAGAAATTGCACCAGCAGGCTCTACTACAATACCTTCCTTGTTATATAAATCCAAAATTTCTTTACAAATTCTTCCCTCGTCAACCGAAATAGTTTTATCAATTAAATCTTTACAATAATTAAAGCAAATATCTCCCATCTTTTGAATAGCAACACCTTCCGCAAACTTATCAATCGTTTTTAACTGTGTATTTCTATTATTCTTTAAAGATGTTATAAATGAGGTTGCACCTGAGGGTTCAACACCTACTATTTTAGTTTTTGGTGACAACTTTTTAAAAACTGTCAAAAACCCAGAAACAAGACCTCCACCACCAACAGGAATAAACATGTAATCAAGATCAAAGTCAATTTGGTTAAGAATTTCAAGTGCGATAGTCGCTTGACCATGAATAACTTCTACATCATCAAAAGGGTGAATGAAAACGGAATTTGATTTTGCTTGATATTTTTCAGCTTCTTTTTGGGAATCATCATAGGTATCTCCTTTAAGAATAATTTTAATGTATTCAGCTCCAAACATTTTTACTCTATCTATTTTTTGCTTTGGAGTTGGCAAAGGCATAAATACTGTCCCATTAATTTTTAAATGATTACATGCAAATGCAAATCCTTGAGCATGATTTCCTCCACTAGCACATACTATACCTCTTTTAAGATCGTCTTTAGAAAGAGCCACAATCTTATTAAATGCACCTCTTATTTTAAACGATCTTACATATTGTAAATCCTCCCTTTTCGTGTAAATTTCAGCATTAAAATTATTAGATATTCTATCAAGAAATTGAAAAGGTGTATTTACTGAAACATTATTAAGTCTTTCTCTGGCTTGGTAACAACCTTCAATTGTAGGAAAATTCATCTATATGGTTTTTTTCATTCCAGTCATTGATTCTCTTAATTCGTACCCTATATTTTCAACTGGATGAAACCTAATAATTTCATTAATATCAATTAATTTTTTATTGTCCACATAATTATCTTTACCACTATTAAAAGACTTGCCAATAACATCAACATCAATTTCACTCATAAATTTTTTCAAAAGTGGTTTGCAAGCATGATCAAAAAGATAGCAACCGTATTCTGCTGTATCAGAAATGATTCTGTTCATTTCATAAAGCCTTTTTCTAGCTATTGTATTAGCTATTAGGGGTGTTTCGTGAAGAGATTCGTAATAAGCCGATTCTTCTTTTATTCCAGCTGCTACCATTGTTTCAAATGCAAGCTCAACTCCTGCCCTAACAAATGCAACCATCAAGACACCATTATCAAAAAACTCTTGCTCAAGTATTTTTTTATCTGTAATTTTTGTTTTTTCAAATGAAGTATTTGCAGTTTCAGCTCTCCATTTCAAGAGGTCTTTATCGTTATTTGACCAATCCTCCATCATGATTTTGGAAAACTCTCCAGACATTATATTGTCCATATGCTTTTTGAATAAAGGGGTCATGATTGATTTTAATTTTTCAGACAATTCAAAAGCTTTAATTTTAGCTGGATTAGAAAGACGATCCATCATATTAGTAATTCCACCGTGCTTCAAAGCTTCTGTAATTGTTTCCCAGCCAAACTGAACTAACTTCGCCGCATATCCAGCTTCTATTCCATTTTCAATCATTTTATCGAAGCATAAAATAGAACCTGTTTGGAGGACACCACACAATATGGTTTGCTCTCCCATTAAATCTGATTTAACCTCAGCAACGAAAGAGGATTCCAAAACACCTGCTTTGTGTCCTCCTGTAGCAACAGCGTATGCTTTAGCAATTTCTAAACCCTTGTTATCAGGATCATTCTCAGGATGAACTGCAATCAAAGTTGGCACACCAAAACCTCTTTTATATTCTTCTCTCACTTCTGTTCCAGGACATTTAGGGGCCACCATGATTACAGTAATATCATCTCGGACCTCAATTCCTTCCTCAACAATGTTGAATCCATGTGAATAGGAAAGAATAGATCCTTTTTTCATTAAAGGCATAATCGAATTTACAACTGAGGTGTGATTTTTATCAGGGGTTAAGTTCAAAATCAAATCAGCAGTTGGTATGAGCTCCTTAAAATTTCCTGTTTTAAAATTATTTTTACTAGCGCTTAAAAATGAATTTCTTTTTTGGTTAATTGATTCTTGTCTTAAGGCAAAGGAAATATTTAGACCTGAGTCTCTCATATTTAGACCCTGATTTAAACCTTGTGCTCCACACCCGACAATAACGATTTTTTTACTTTTTAAGGCTTCTAATCCATTTTCAAATTCTGACTGTGACATAAATCTACATTTACCAAGCTGATTTATTTTTTCACTTAGAGATAGTTTATTAAAATAATTACTCATTTTTTTTGTTTTGATTTTTAAAGTTATTCAATATTTGTGATATTCCCATCGGTGCCTTTGTGACTGAAATTCTCCCAGATCTTACAAATTGTAAAAGTCCATATTGAGAAAGGTCTTCCCTTAACTTTTCAGTATCCTTTCTAAATCCTGTCTTTTCAATCACAAAGTATTCAGGTGATACAGTTACAATGTTTGCATGACTATCCTTTATAATATTTTGTATTTCTCTCTCTTCAAAAAGTGAACTTGATTTAACCTTATATAGTGCTGATTCAAGAAAAATTGTTTCCTTGTCTGTATGATAAAACGCTTTAATTACATCGACTTGTTTTTCTATTTGTTGAACTAGTTTTTTAATTTTTATTTCACTTACAGATACCACTATTACAAAGCGAAAAACATCTTTAATTTCAGATTGGGAAGTCGAAAAACTCATTATATTAACATGCCTTTTCAAAAATATTGCAGATACTCTATTGAGGAGTCCCACGTTATTCTCCGAATAAATTGAAATTGTATATTGAATTTTCTCTTCCATTATTCTAATCTTATATCAGAAACTGAGGCACCAGAGGGAACCATTGGAAAAACGTTGTCTTCTTTTTCAACACACACTTCTAAAAAAAATGCATCTTTGGATTCAATTAAAAGTTTGACAGCATTATCTAAATCTTTTCTATCAGACACTCTTGAAGCCTGAATGCTATATCCTTCTGCAATTTTCACAAAGTCTGGATTTACCATTTCAGTCGAAGCATATCTTTTATCAAAAAATAGTTGTTGCCACTGTCTAACCATTCCAAGATAATCATTGTTTAATACAACTATCTTTACAGCAGTTTTAGTTTGAAAAATTGTTCCCAATTCTTGGATGGTCATTTGATATCCACCATCACCAATTACGGCAACAACTTCTCTGTGACTAGCTCCAATTTTGGCTCCTATAGCTGCAGGCAAGGCAAACCCCATTGTTCCTAAACCTCCAGAGGTTATATTACTTTTTGAAGAATTAAATTTGGCATATCTACAGGCGACCATTTGATGTTGACCAACATCTGTCACTATGATCGCGTCGCCCTCGGAGTGATTATTTATTGAATTTATTACTTCTCCCATCGTTAGGCCATCTTTGCTAGGAAACAAATCTTTTTCGATTACCGATTTATACTCAATTTTCATGTGTTTATCAAAAAGACCAATCCAATTATTAAGTGACTTTTTGATAACTAGTTTTGAGAGCTTCTTTAAACTTTCTTTACAATCACCTAAAATCGGATAATGGGCAAAAACATTTTTGGATATTTCAGCTGGATCAATTTCCAAATGAACTATTTTGGCTTGCTTTGCATAAGTTTTTAGATCTCCTGTAACTCTATCATCAAAGCGCATCCCTACGGCTATTAAAACATCGCACTCATTTGTAAGTACATTTGGACCATAATTACCGTGCATTCCAACCATTCCCATGTTTAATGGGTGTTCGGTCGGGAGAGCTGATAGGCCCAAGATTGTCCAAACAGCAGGTATTCCTGAATTTTCTATAAATTCTTTAAATTCATTTTCAGCCTCAGCTAAGATTACTCCTTGACCCCAAACAATTAAGGGTTTCTTCGAAGAATTAATAACTTTTGCTGCTTCATCAATTTGTTCATTTTGAAGTTTAGGAACAGGTAAATAACTTCTTATACCATTGCATTTTTTATAATTATAATCACAAAATTCAAATTGAGCATCTTTGGTAATATCAATTAATACCGGGCCGGGCCGTCCAGATGAGGCAATATAAAATGCTTTGGAAATTATATCTGGGATTTCGCTTGCTTTTGTGATTTGATAGTTCCATTTTGTAACAGGAGTTGAAATACCGATTATATCAGTTTCTTGAAAAGCATCTGAACCCAACAAATGAGATGCAACTTGACCTGTTATACATACAATAGGTGTGGAATCAATTTGAGCATCAGCAATTCCTGTGACTAAATTTGTAGCACCTGGCCCAGATGTAGCAATAGCTACTCCTACTTTTCCAGAGGAACGAGCAAAACCTTGGGCCGCATGAGTAGCACCTTGTTCATGTCGTGTAAGGATATGATTGATTTTATCACTGAATTTATAAAGTTCATCATAAACTGGCATAATTGCACCTCCAGGATATCCAAAAAGCAAATCGACACCCTCCTCTAATAGGGCTCTAATAAGTGCCTCAGCACCTGAGATATTTAGTTTATTGTTCTTCATATTCATCCGTTATACATCCATTAGAAGCGCTAGAAACGTTTCTTATATACTTAAGTAAAGTTCCACTTTTAAATTTATATTGAGGTTGAGACCATTTGTTTTTTCGTTCAATTAACTCTTCTTTATCGACAAGAAGTTCTATGGTGTTTTTTTCAGCATTTATTTCTATCATATCATTATCTTCAATAAATGCAATATTTCCTCCCTCCTGTGCTTCAGGTACAATGTGACCTACAACAAAACCGTGGGTACCTCCAGAAAAGCGACCATCAGTAATTAGTGCTACTTCCTTACCCAATCCAGCTCCCATAATAGCGGCAGTTGGCTTTAACATCTCAGGCATACCAGGCCCTCCCTTGGGACCTACGTAGCGTATCACAATAACCTGCCCTTTTTTAACAAGACCATTTTTAATTCCATCATTCGCAGCTTTTTCGCTGTCGAAAACTTTTGCAGGTCCTTTAAATATTAATCCCTCTTTTCCTGTTATTTTTGCTACTGCCCCGTCAGTTGCAATATTACCTTTTAGGATTTGAATATGACCTGTTTTTTTAATTGGTTTTTTAATAGGATGAATAATCTTTTGATTTTCCTTTAACTCAGGTAAATCTTCCAAATTAGAAGAGAGGCTTTTACCCGTGACTGTAATACAATCACCATTTAATAAGTTATTCTTAAGCATTAACTTTAATACAGAGGGTACACCTCCTACCTTATGCAAATCTTCCATTAAAAATCTTCCACTAGGCTTTAAATCAGCAAGATATGGAGTTGATTCCATTATTTTTTGGAAATCATTTATACTAAAGTCAACTTTTGCAGCTTTTGCGATTGCCAAAAAGTGTAATACTGAGTTAGTAGAACCTCCCAGAACTGCTATCAATCTTATTGCATTTTCAATTGAACTTCTGGTTACAATATCTCTCGGTTTTAAATCTAACTCCAATATATTTTTGATTGCATCTCCAATATGATCACATTCTTTTTTTTTATTTTCGCTTATAGCTGGGTTAGAAGAATTATAAGGAAGGGACATTCCTAATGCTTCTATAGCTGAAGCCATAGTATTTGCTGTATACATTCCTCCACATGCACCTGCTCCAGGGCATGCATTTCTAATAACACATTTAAATTCATCTTCAGATATTTTCCCAGAAACCTTTTCTCCCCAGGCTTCAAAAGCGGATACAACATCAAGTTTATTTCCATTGTGAAAACCAGGGGCTATCGTTCCACCATAGACAAGGATACTGGGTCTATTTAATCTTAACATTCCCATTAAAGCACCAGGCATATTTTTATCGCATCCAACAACAGTAACTAGGGCGTCATATGACATTGCTTGCACAACAGTCTCAATAGAATCAGCAATTATATCTCTTGAAGGTAAAGAAAATCTCATCCCAGGTGTTCCCATCGATATTCCATCGCTTACACCTATGGAATTAAAAATTAAACCAACTAAATTACTAGATACTATAGAATTTTTTATAAATTTTGATAAATCGTTTAGATGCATATTACAAGGGTTACCTTCATAACCTGTACTTGCAATTCCTACGAAAGGTTTTTTTAAATCATCTTCATTTAAGCCAATAGCGTGTAGCATAGCTTGGGCAGCAGGTTGACTTGAGTCTTGAGTAACTGTTTTACTGTATTTATTTAACATAATTAAAAGAAGCAAAACAAAATTAGTTTTGAATAAATCCTTATGCTTTTACAAATTAAAATTTGTTATTATGTTCAAATTATATTTATGTGATCTATATTATTGTAAAACAACATTTTATATGCAAATATTATAGATTTTCAAATATATTTTTTTTGTGATTTTTACAATTTTAAAAAAAATGTCACCATATTTTATCCAAAAATATGAATTGAAACTAAAATCATAAATTTGGTAAAATTTTAAAAATGTCATCAATTGTTAATATTTACGAAAAACAAAGATTATTTTTCAATTCAAATAAGACCAGGAATATTGAATTCAGAAAGAGAAAATTAATTGAACTAAAAAACACTTTAGTTATTAGAGAAATTGACATCTTGAGTGCAATTAATAAAGACCTTGGTAAACACTACTATGAATCATATTTGACCGAATATTTCATGATAATATCTGAAATTAAGGAAACCATAAAAAATATTACTACTTGGACAAGACCAAAAAGGGTTAAATCTTCTATTTTAAACTATCCGTCAAGAGATTATTTATTATCTGATCCATATGGATGTACCTTACAAATAAGCCCCTGGAATTATCCTTTTCAATTATCAATGGCGACATTAATAGGCTCTATCGCTGCAGGAAATACAATTATCTTAAAACCTTCAGAATTCGCACCTAAGACTTCAGAAATAATCTCTGAGATTATATCTAGTGTTTTTGAGGAGGGTCATGTAAAAGCAATAACAGGAGGACCTAAGGTAGCTACCGAGCTGCTCAAACTTCGATGGGACCATATAATTTTTACTGGCAGTACTAAAATTGGCAAGATAATAGCTGCAGCTGCTGCGAAACATCTTACACCAACAATTTTAGAGTTGGGTGGAAAAAGTCCCTGCATAGTAGATCAAACTGCGAAAATCAAGGTGTCGTCAAAAAGAATTGCATGGGCAAAATTTATTAATTGTGGTCAAACTTGTATCGCGCCCGACTATATTCTGGTTCATAATGACGTAAAGGAAAAATTAATAGAAGGATTGTCTTCTGAAATAAGAAATCTTTACGGAAATAAAGCTATTGACTCTGAGAGTTACGGGAAAATTGCCCATACAAAACATTTTGAAAGAATGATTGAATTTATTTCTGGTGAAAAAATTTTATTTGGAGGAGATCATGATCGAGAATCATTATATTTTGGACCAACAATAATCGAAATTCAAAATTCTAAAAGCAAATTGATGAAATCTGAAATTTTTGGGCCCATCCTGCCAATAATTACATTTAGTAACGAAGAAGATCTACGTGAAATTATTCTAGAGAATGAGAAACCTTTGGGATTTTATATTTTCTCTGAAAAAAGGGATTTTATCAAAAAAATGAGTAGATATTTTTCATTTGGTGGTGGTGTTTCAAATGACTGTATAATTCAATTTGTTAACAATAATTTACCTTTTGGAGGAATTGGTCACAGTGGAATGGGAAAATATCATGGTAAATACTCTTTCGATGCTTTTACTCATTACAAACCATTTATTGAAAGAGGTACATGGATAGATATTCCTTTAAGATACGCACCCTACCCAAATTCTTTTACGTGGTTAAAAAAAGTTTTAAATTTTTTTACTTGAATAATTAAATCAATTATCTAATAACGTAAATTTTACCTCAGAACCTTCAGATTTTTGTACTAGATTTGAGAGTGAATCATTAGTCAATAAAAGAATTTGCAAATACCCTCCCGTAACTTGACAATCAGCAGTTGCAATTATTATTTCACCTCCAGGGGTGAACTGAACTATACCAGGAATAACGACTTTACTACTTAAATTACAAAAATCATTTTTAAGTTCTGACGTTAACCTGTACCCCATTCTATTTTGACTTTTTATAAAAAAAATCTCACTAGTTATTTGTTTTTTTATTTCACCTGTTAGTAAATCCCAATCAGGGCCACAATTAGCAAATAAAGTTTTTTTAGAAAATACATTTTCAGAAATTTTCAAGTTTATGATTTTAGAATTAATATCTAGAGTTTTAGATGTAAAGTCATACTTTTCTCCCTTATTAATAGATTTTGATTTTGTAATAGGATAATAAAAAGATTTGCTGTTTAAAATTTTAGGAATATTAAAAGTTCCTTCAAATTTTAAGTAACACCTTAAACCAGCCTTTACTCGGCCTACCTTTAGAATTTGTCCGGCTCGAAATGAATAAACTTTATTATTTTCGATTGGCTCGTCATTCAAGTATGAGTCAAACTTAGCTCCCGTGATAACGAATCTAGAATTACAATTGAGTTTCAATTTTGGACCTATTAATGTACATTCAAATACCGAATCACTATTTAAGCCCGGCAACAATAAATTTGCTAGGTAAAATGAATTCGAGTCCATAGGACCTGATATAGGAACTCCTAAATGTCTGTAGGCTTTTCTTCCAGAATCCTGAATTGTAGTAAAATATCCTGATGAAATAACTTCTATCATTTAAAGAATTTTAAAATCATAAACATCGAGCTCATAATCCAATTTAATTTTCTTATAATTTTCAAGTTCAATTTCTTCAAAAATCACTTGGTCAAAAACATTAATGTTGATTTTTAGATTATAAGCAAAGTCAACTAACGGGATTGGGCAATTACCAATACAGTTCCACCCTCCTGGACTATCTTGTGGATAAATACCAACATATTCTCCACCAATTGCGACAGTCCCTTTACCTATTTTACTACTGGGTATTTTCTTCCTAGGTAAATGTAATTTTGATTCTAAACCAGAGAAATACGCAAAGCCTGGTAAAAAGCCATAATACTCAAGAGTAAATTTGTTTTTTAAAAATGATTCTTTAAATGTTCGTGTAAGTTTTAAATCACCTTCATAATGGGTTAAAATATCATCCTGAAATGAATCATCAAAACAAATTGGTAAATAAAAAGTTTTTGATTTATTATCATTCTTTTTGTTTGAATTTATACTTTGATTAATAATATCTAGAATCTTATCATGTTCTATAGTTTCTTTTAAAAACAAAGTCATACTATTGTCAGTAGCTACAACCTCGATAATTTTACTGTTTTTTTTTAAGATTTGAAAAAGACCTATGAAATTATCTGTTTTAACCTCACTGAAACTAAATGTAATTGTTGTTGAGTTTAAATAATAAAATTCAGTAAGATTTAACATTTATGGATAATTGTTTTAATTCTTTAATTAGATATGAAATAATATTAATAACATTCTTGTTGTCTCCGTGTAGACAAATAGTCTGAACTCTAAACTTAAGACTTTTGTTATCTTTGGTTATAACTGAACTTTCCTTTGCTAGATAAGCAACCTGATCCAGTATCTTTTTTTTACTTTGAAGAACTGAAGATGGGTTTTGTCTAGACGACAAAGTACCATCTGAGTTATAAAGCCTGTCGCCAAAACCTTCATGGATTTGTTTAATTTTTTTTGAACTTAAAACGGTTGATAATTTACTGAGCGGCTGACAGAAAACATATAAATTACCATATTCCTTAAAAACTTCAACTACAGCCTCTGCTTTTTCTAAATTATAAAACAAGTCATTGTAAAGCGCTCCGTGTGGTTTAATGTGAGAAGAGTTAGCTGAAACATTGAAGAATAGATCCAATTGAAATCTAATAGAATCTTGTAACTCTTTTAATGGTATGTCAAGTGACTTCCTGCCAAAAAATTTTGTATCCAAATAAGATGGGTGTGCACCTGTTTTAACGTTGTATTTTTGAGCTAGCTCAATAGCCTCTTTTATGGTTTTTTTGTTACCAAAGTGCCCACCACATGCAATTGAACATGAAGATATTAAGGGCATTATAAACGGGTCATTACCTGTACCCTCTCCTAAATCACAATTTAAATCTATACTATACATTAAATATTTTTAAAATACTGGACACACACAATAAGATAAAAAATAACTCAATCAATAAAAGAATAATTTTATCATAATCAATTTTTTTGGAAGACTCGGTTGTTTTTTTATTGATTAAAACAAAAAGTAATACCCCTAACACAGGAAGCAAAATCCCGTTAGCAACTTGAGCAAATAAGATAATCTGAATTGGCAGTTTAAAGATTGAAGAAAATACAAATCCTATTAAAACGATTGAAATGGATACTAACTTGTAATAAAATCCATTTAATTTTAAATTAAAACATTCACAAAAAATAATTGCAGCTGCAATTGGAGCTGTTATTGAAGAAGTTAATCCAGCACAAAAAAATCCCAAGTTAATAATCCAATTAGAAATTTTTCCATAAAGTGGTTCCAATAAATTGCCAATTTCAGATGGATTTGTAATATTAGCACCCTGTATAGAAGCAGAAGTTACTATGATGCATAGAGATATTACACCTCCTATAGTTACAGCAATAATGGTATCAACTTTAATACTATTGATATCATTATACTTTTTATTTACAAGTGCTGCATGTAAAAACAAATTATAAGGAACAACTGTAGTACCAACTATACCAACAATATTTAAAATATTATTTGAATTGAAGCTAGGAATAAATAAACCTTTTAAAATTTCTATAAAATCTGGCTTAGTAATAATAGAGGATATTAAAAAAGATAAGCTCATGAATCCAACGATGAGCATCAATATATTTGATAATATTTTATAATTGTTTATGAAAATTAGAATGGATATAATAAGACATATTATGATTAGCTGAATAAAATTTGAAAGATCAATCGATAATAAATTCAGAATTCCATTGGTGCCAATAAGAGTACCTGAGAGATTACCGGCCTCGTAGGCAGAATTACCTATGAAAATTGAGGAAAAAATTAAGCACATTAATAAAATTTTTAAAAGCCTATTTTTTTCATTATCAAGAATAGTAGTAGCTAAACCTTTTTTTGAATAAAAGGATACTCTAGCAGCAATGTTTTGAATGAATATTGTTATTAGCGTTGAACATAAAACCGCCCATAGTAAATCAAAACCATAATTTGTACCGGTAAGTATACACATCGTTATTGTACCTGGGCCTATAAAAGCGGCCGTTACTACAAAAGCTGGATTAAATAAAAATTTGCCAATCATAAACCATAATTGTCTAGCCCTTTATTTAGCCAGTTTTTGTATTTATTTACACTTGAAGTATATTGTAAAGGGTAATTAAGAATCCTTCCATTGGGATGAATCATAATGTAATAGGGTTGTGACGCGGAATTAAAATTTTGAAGTTGGAACGTTGACCACTTTTCACCAATAGTTCTAATTTTTTTAATCCTACCATCTGGAAATTTAAAATTAAAAGATTCTTTGGGACTTAGTTTCTTTCTATCGTCCACATAAAGTGAACTAATTATAAACCTACTTTTTAAAATATCGTAAACCTCTGGGTTAGACCAAATATTTTCCTCTACTCTCCTGCAATTTACACAAGCCCATCCAGTAAAATCAATTAAAATTGGTTTGTTTTGAGACTTCGCTTTTTCACGAGCAGCTTCAAAGTCCTTATAACAATCCAGGTTTAAGGGACAATTATTGTTATTAGAAAAAAGGCTGTAGAAAACAGGAGGTGTAAATCCACTAACAAATTTCAGTTTATTTTCTTTGTTTACAAGACCATTAAATAGATATATTGAAAAGATTAAGCTTATTAGACCAAATATCTTTTCAATATTAGATCTTTTTTCACCTCTGTTTTTTAATAGGCCAAGAAGATATAAAGATAAAAGAAGGGACAAAACCAACCATATTAAAATAAAAACTTCTCTCTTTAAAAAACCCCACCCTGAAACAAGATCAGCATTTGATAAAAATTTCAATGCTAGTGCAAGTTCTATAAACCCTAATGTTATTTTCAACTTTTTCATCCAAATGCCTGACTTTGGTAAGTTTTTAATCAAATTTGGAAAAAGAGCCAACATCGCAAAAGGTAGTGCTAATGAAATACCAAAACCGAGCATTCCTGCTGTTAATTGGTATGCACCTCCATTAATAGATAATGACCCTACCAATAGAGAACCAAGTATTGGTCCAGTACATGAGAAGGAAACAAGTGCCAAGGTCAAAGACATAAAAAAAATACCTATTATTCCAGATATTGAAGACTTTGATTCAGTTTTGTTTAAAAATAATACAGGTAGAGTTAACTCATAATACCCAAAAAAAGAAAACGCAAAAAATATAAATACAATAAAAAATATTAGATTCAAAAATACACTTGTTGACAAATCATTTAAAATTTGTGGATTTAAAGAA